>DATKKX010000070.1:0-8340 GCA_035542775.1 Phycisphaerae bacterium
GTTCTCAGACTTCGCCTCCGGAAGGCATGAGCTGGTCGAGTTGCAGCGAGATCTGGCCGACAAGGGCGCGATCACCTACAAGATTCCGCCGGAAGCGCTGGACCATGAGCTGCGGTTCCGCGTGGATGCCAGGGACCGCGCCAGCAACGTCGGCACGGCGATCTCCTTTGCCCTGCAGGTCGTGAATGAGGCGGCCACGGAGAAGAACGAATCCGAGAAGAGCGAGGAATCGTCCGCCCGGGATACCAAGGACAAGAGCTCGTCGGCGGTCGACAGCGTGGGGGACGCCGCTCAGGGTCGGGGCGAGCGCCACGGTGGTAAAGCGGCGTCGAAGACTCCCGATCTGTGGTACCAGGAAGCGCTGTCGAAAATCACCGACCTGTCAGACGAGAAGAATGGAGGAGCCCCGCCGTCCTCGGGAGTCGGCAGGGCTTCCGCGGCGGACCAGACGCCGTCGCCGCCGGCGGGAGAGGAAGAGTCACATGCCGACGCGGGCGAAGGGTCAGTCGGGGAGGCCGCCGTACAGCCCGAGGCGGAAGCGAAGGTCGACGACGCGCGGGCTGACGAGAGCGTGGCGCGGGCCGCCATGCCCGACCGGGAATCATCTGATGCAGCCGACGAATCGGAGGCGACGGCCGATGAGCCTGAAGGGCAAACCGAGCTGATCACGCCGCCGGTCTTCGCCCTGGAGGAGCCCGGGACTCCTCAGTCGGACGAATCATCCGCACTGAGTACCGTCACGGTTTCGGTGCTCGATCCCACGCACGGCAACGGTCTTCTGGTTCCGCTGCCTGCCACGATCGAGCCGCAATCACCGCGGACGCAGTTCGTGACGGCGCATCCGTGGCGGATTCTCGGCGGGTCGCTGGGCAAGTCGGTGGAGAGCATATGGGCGTTGCCGAAGCCGCGTTTCGCGCTCGAACTCTACCGCACCATCGAAGGACGATTTCTGGCGGACCGGGCCATGCTGCGGCCGGTGGCCATGCCCGGTGGACCTGACCAGACATTCGCCGGCGGCGGCAATCCATACGCGCCTCCTCCGGCGCAACTCATCGAGGAGCCGTAGGCGCGGAGCGAACCGTCTGCGGTCTCGCTGGTGGAATACTCCTCGGGTCAGTATGACGGCCCCCGACCAAGGTCGGGGGCTCTTTGTTGCAACTCGCGACGCAGGATTCGGTGAGTCACGGCACGACGACGATCTTGCCGAAGAAATCCCCGCGTTCCATCTGCTTCTGGGCTTCGGCGAGCTGGGCCAGGGGCCAGGTCTTGGCGATGATCGGGCGGACGATCCCGCGATGGGCCATCGCCCAGGCGCCGGCGGTCTGGGCCTCGTCAGCGTAGAACTCCACCAGCCCCAGCAGCGAGACCTCCTTGAACATGAGCTTGGACACGTCGATCAGGCACTTCAGCCCGCCGACCATGCCGAGCACGATCCAGCGGCTTCGAAAGCCCAGGCTCTCCAGCGTCTTGACAGCGGTTTCACCCCAGACCGGATCAAACACGACATCTACGCCGCGCCCGCACGTCACGTCTTTGACAACTTCGCGGAAGTCCTGCGTCTTGTAGTTCACGGCGTAATCGGCGCGGAGCAGTTCCTTGGCCTTGACGCACTTCTCGTCGCTGCCGACGGTGGTGATGACGGTGGCGCCTGCCGCTTTGGCGACCTGGACGGCCGCTGAGCCCGCTCCGCTGCCGCCGGCGTGGACCAGCACGACCTCACCCGGCTTCACCGCGGCCTTGACTGTCAGGCCGCAGTAGGCAGTCAGATAAACGCACCCGAACGCCGCGGCCTCTTCCCACGAATAGTTGGTGGGCTTCGGCGCCAGGCATTGCACCGGCGCGGCGACCAGCTCCGCGTACCCGCCGGGTCGGGCCGTTCCGATCATATCCAGCTTGCTGGTGGCCTGTGGGCCAGTGACGCGCGAGGCCACGACGACGGCCTCGCCGACGCGCTTGGGGTCCACTCCCGGCCCGACGGCGCGGATCTCACCGGCCACGTCAAAGCCGCCGATGTGGGGCAGCTTGAAGCCCGGCATGGTCGAGGCGCCGGAGCGGAGAAAGAGGTCCAGGTGATTCAGCGCAGCCGCCTTCACGCGCAGGAGCACCTCGCCCACTGCCGGCTTGGGGTCGGGCACTTCCGCGTAGCGCTAGACGTCCACGCCGCCGGTCTGATGGAAACGCACCGCTTTCATGGATGATCCTCCGCATGTGCCATAACAAGAACGCCTCCGGCCCGCGCCCCCGGGTCGGGATATCCGGAGATGCGGGATTGTAGGGAGCGCTCGATACGAGGAACAGAGTGCGTGCCGGAAACCGGACATCGCCATCGCAAGATCGCGCAGCGTCCGGTCGGCGTGCGCGCGGCAACACTTTCCGCGGGCACTCAAAAATCCCACTGCCAGGCGGACTTCTTGTTGTTTTCCGTGGCCAGTTCCGCCGGGATTTCGCCGCTGTGCTCGAAGGGGTCAGGGGTTTCGGCCAGCCACTTTCGCCATGCTTCGGCGTCGTGGTGGTGGGTCGTGCCGGTTAGAACGACCAGTGATTTCTCCGCGGCGTGCTGGAGGGCGAAATCGTCCTCCGTCTCCATCACATCGACCAACGCCGCCGGGATGGGGTTTTGCGGAAAGAAGGCCAACGTGTCGATGATGGTCAGACGCACGAGCCGATCCTGGTCCTTGGCGACGCGGTCGAGAAGGGTCTTGACGATCTCCTCGCGCTGCGACTCCTCATAGCCCCCCTCTCGGGCGACACCCAGCAGCAGCTTGGCTGCCTCCCACCGCACCGGGCCGGGAGCCGGCCGCACGTCCGGGGCGGCCACGCTGGGGCTGCGCAGGAGCTTAAGGGCCGTCGCCACTTGCGGCGAGCCGGCCCAGGCGGCCATCGCCCGAATAGCGGCGCAGCGGACCATCGGATCAGTATCGGTCCGGGCCACGGTGTCGTAGACCTTCATGGCCCAATCGCTGGTGCCGTCTCGGCTCTGCGAGAGGCCGATGACGCCCTCGCGTCGCTCGTCGGGGGTTTGGGCCTCCAGGGCCATGTCCAGCCAGTCCTGGCTGGTCTTGGGTTTTTTGAACCAGGCGCTGTGCCGGGAGGAAGAACAGCCGACGTTGAGGATCATCGCCGCAAGGAGCATGAACAGCGTGGATGATCGCCAGAGGAACGGCCGCGGCCGCCGGGGGAGCAGCATTTCGCTCGTCTGCCGCACTCGTTGAGCCGCCGGCCGGCAGGGCGAGAGAGGCCATCGACTTTCACGCGTGTTGCGCAACTGTGGTGACATCGCTGGCAAAGAACTGCTCCGGTGATATCCAGGTAACGTCCACGACCGCATGATCGAGGAACCGTTGACCCAACTCACGGAACCTCTGGGGATTGTCGCTCACGTAGCATCGCAGCCGGGCGCGGCCGGTGCGGTCGGACAAGGCTCCGCCGGCGGTGAGCTGCTCGGCGACCGCCCGCGCGGTCTGCTCGCCTGAATCGACCAGCTTCACCTCCGGTCCGGTCACTTCCGCGATCGCCTCCTTGAGCAGCGGGTAGTGGGTGCACCCCAAAACAAGGACCTTGGGATCCAGTCGAACGATCGGCTCCAGGTAATCCTCCACTACGGCTTTTACAATGGGGTCGCTGCTGGGGCGACCCTCTTCGGCCAACGGCACGAAGAGCGGACACGGCCGCTGAATCACGCGCACGTGGGGATCGTACTGTTTCATCGCCCGGCGGTAAGCATCCGAGGCGATGGTCGCTTCCGTGGCGATGACCGCGATGGTCTGGCCTCGGCCGAGCAGCACTGCTTCCCTGGCCCCGGGCTCCACCACGCCGCACATCGGAATCGGCAGCGTTCCCTCCAGCGCCGGGAGGGCCGCGGCGCTGGCGGTGTTGCAGGCCACGACGATCATCTTGGGGTCGAAACGTAACAGGAAGTCGCAGTTCTCGCGGGCGAACCGCGTCACTGTTTCGGCGCTCTTGATGCCGTACGGCACGCGGGCGGTGTCGCCGAAGTACACGATTTCCTCGTGCGGGAGCCGCCGCCGCAACTCGCGGACGACCGTCAAGCCTCCGATACCGGAATCGAACACGCCGATGCAGCGCCGGTCACCTGCCATCCTGATCCATCCTTGTCGTTTTACTGGTTTTCACCATCCATCCATGCCTGAGTATGGCGTCCACCGGTCCGCCCGCTTCCTCCGAAATCCTCGACGGCCAATCTGGAGCCCCTCACGTTGCCTGCGCGCCCGCCGTCTCACGAGGCGAGGGTACAGATAGTATCGTCAACCGAGCAGAATCTCAAAACCGCCCTCATGTGATTCCAGATGGCCGGCTGGAGAGGGTCCTCGGACGCATACCTGAAACGGATACCCCACGCAATTGTGTTTGCAGAGAACCGCGTGGTGCCGATACAATTGAATGTCTGGGCAGTAAGATAGGAGCCGATGGCCATGGAGGGCAGTGCCAGCACAATGGATTCGATCAGCGATCAGCACACATCCGGACCCGAGGCGCCGATGACCACCGGCGACTCTGGGCCGCACGACACAGGTTCTATCCCCGAACCGATGCCGCCTGTCTCGGAGGAGGTGTCGGGCAGCGATCCGGTAGATACCTCGCCTGCCGGGCTAAGGGTTGTTTCCGGGATGGAACCGGCTTCGGACCTGCCGGGCACCGAGGGATTTGACACCGGCGGGGATCGGATCGATCAGACAGGTCGGGATGCCGAGACGGCGAGCGACGAGGCCGGCGAGCCGGCAACCGGCGCTGCGCCGGAACCGATCGAGATTCATCCCCACCGTGTCGTGGAGGCGGTTCTATTCGCTGCCGATTCGCCGATGCCGCCGGCCAAAATCGCCGCCGTGCTCGGGGTGGGAGACGCCCGCGACATTCGAAAGCATATCGAACAACTCAACACCGAGTATGAAGCGCACGGGCTGGCCTTCCGCATCGAGCATCTTGCGGGCGGGTACCAGATGCTGACGCTGCCGGCTTACAACCCGTGGCTGAGAAAGCTGTTGCGGGCACGACAGGAGACGCGGTTGTCGCCAGCGGCGCTGGAGACCCTGGCCATCCTGGCTTATAAGCAACCGTGCACCCGGGCGGAGGTCGAGGCGATACGCGGTGTCGCCGCGGGGGACCTGATCAACCGTCTGCGCGAAATGAACCTGGTAAAGATCGTGGGGCGGGCGGAGGATCTCGGCAGGCCGCTGCTGTACGGGACGACGAAGCGATTCCTCGAGGTTTTCGGCCTGCCGTCGCTGGAGGAGCTGCCGCAAGTCGAGGCGCTGGGCGGCGGAAATGGATCCGTTCGCGAGTCGGCCAAGATGCCGGCTTCCGCGCTCGCGAACGGCGCGGTGGAGGAGCAGCGCGCTGCCGAGCAAATGCGTGATTCGCAGCAGATCCCGGACGCTATTCCCGATGAAACTCCCTCGGTTCCTGCCGAGTCACCGGCCCAAGTTGCAGCCGCGCCGGAGGAACCGCGGGCGAGCGAAGACGTGGTTGGGCAAGGGTAGAAGCGGCTCAGAAGAAAAACCAGCCGTCGGCACAGAGCACTCAGGCTCCATCCGACGGCTGGTCTTTTGTCGTCACTGGGTTAACGCGTGCCCAGTCGGCGGCTGGCCGCGTTACGGGGCGGTGGTGAACGTCCAAACATCTCCCTGCGTGACGGTCACGCCGTCAGCGGCGAGCTCGTCAATCCGCCAATAGTACGTCGTGCCGGCGACAAGGGGATGGCCGTAAGTCGTTCCGGCCTGTTGTCCCTGGTAGGCGGCCGGAGCGCCGCTTTGGACGTCCGCCCGGATGGTGCTGAAGAACACGTTGTGGTAGGCAGCGCCCGCACCGGCGGTCCACTTCATGGAGGTTGTCAGAGTCACGCCGGTGGCGAAATCGGCGGGGGTCGGCGAAGAGGCCTTGCCCGGCGCGGTCCGGAACTGCCAGATCTCACCCTTGGTCGTGCCGTCGGCCGTCACCGAATCGATCCGCCAATAGTAGATGGTCACGCCGGTCAGCGGGCCCACGACGTAGGACGTACCCACCTGGTTGGCCTGGAACTCAGTACTGCTCCTGGTGGCGTCGCTGACCGCCGAAAACGACGTGCCAAAGTAAATATCCTGGCTGGTTGCCAGCAAGCCGCTGGTCCAGGTGAGCGTCGGATACAGGCTGACGCCGTCCTGGCCGTCGGTGGGATTCGGGTCTGTTGCCTGGCCGGCACCGGTGGTGAACGACCAGACCGTACCCTTGGTCGTACCACTGGCACTGATCTCATCGATCCGCCAGTAATAGACCGTTCCCGCGTCGAGGAGACCGGGATCGAAGGTCGTCGCGGTCTGATTGCCCTGGTAGATACCTGCCGTGGCGGGAGTCGCGTTGGTCACGTCAGCGAGGACGGTCCCGAAGTACACATCATGGCTGGTCGCGGTGGGGCCGGCGGTCCAGCTCAGATCGGCGTTGACGTCGACGCCGGTTTGCTCATCCGTCGGACTGGGGTCGGTTGCCTGGCCGGCCACAGTGGCGAAGTTCCAGACCGGTCCCTTGGTTTGGCCGCCCGGTGAAACCTCATCGATGCGCCAGTAGTACGTCGTGTTTATGTCCAGGGTGCCGGGGTTGAATGTGGTACCGGCCTGCCGACCCTTGTATTCGGCATCCGCCACACCCGCGGACTGCACCTTGGCCTGATCCTTACCGAAATACACGTCGTGCTGAACGGCTCCGGCGCCCGCGGTCCAGGCAAGCTGCTGATCGAGCGGTCTGGCCTTGGAGCCGTTGGGCGGCGTCGGCGTCGTGCCGACCGGGCCCGGGAGTGCTCCGACGCGGAACGTCAGCAGCGGTCCCGTCGTCTTGCCGCCCGGCCCGACGGCGTCGATCCGCCAGTAGTACTGGGTGTCAGGCGTCAGATCATTGGGATCATACACCGTGACGCTGACGTCGAGATTGCCCTTGAACACAGAACTGTCGCCGGTGGAAACGGCGGTCTCGCTGGTGCCGAAATAGACGTCGAAGCTGGTGGTGACACCGCCGCCCGCGCCGACGGACCAGTGCAGGTCGGTGGTGTAGGCGACGTTGGTGGCATTGTCGGCGGGCGTGAATGGTCCGGCGACCTGCGGCGGCGGTGTGGCGGTGGTGAAGCTGAACACCACGCCCTTGGACGTGCCGCCGGGGCCGAGCGTGTCGATTCGCCAGTAGTAGACCGTACCGCCCAGCAGCGTACCCGGATCGTAGGTCTTCGCGGTGACGTTGCTCTTGAATTCCGGACTGCTGTGGCTGGCGTTGGCCACGGCCACCGTATCGGTTCCCAGATACACGTCGAAGCTGGTGATCGCGGGCACGGCGGACCAGCCGAGGTCGCTGTTGACATCCACATTCACGGCTGCGTCGGCCGGCACCGGATCGGTCACCGCCGGCGGCGGGTCCGCAGTCTTGAAGTGCAGGACGGCGCCTTTGAGGGTGCCGCCCAGGCCCACCTCGTCAATTCGCCAGTAATACGTGATGGCTGCCAACAACTGCCCGTCGATCAGGGCTGCAGAGTCGTCGGGATCGTAGCTGGCCGCGGACTGATTCCCCTTGAACACGTCGGTCGTGTCCTTGGTGGCGTTGGTCACAGCGGTTGCGTCCTTGCCGAAGTAGACGTCGTGGCTGGTCACGTTCTTGCCCGGGGTCCACTGCAGAACCTGGGTGACCGGCGCGGAGGTTACGCCGTCGACCGGGACAAAGTCCTTGGCCGCGGTCGGCGCCTTGGCGGTGGTGAAGCTCAAGACACTGCCTTTGGTCACGCCGGAGTCGTTGCGCTCATCAATCCGCCAGAAATACTGCGTATCGGCTGTAAGTCCGCCGGGATCGAACGAAGCAACCGTGAGCGTTCCTTCGTAGACCGCGCTGGCCACGGTGGCGTTTTCGACATCGGTCTCGACCTTACCAAGATAGACATCATGACTGGTCGCGTTGGTCCCCGAGGTCCAGGTCAGCTTGGTTGTGACGTTTACATCCGTCGCGTTATCTCGAGGGTTGGGACCCACGATCGTGCCCGGCAGCGGACCGGGTGTCGTACCCGTGCCCGGCGCGGTGTCGTTCTCGACCACGGTCACGGTGCCGTTGATGGTGGCCGCCAGGTCGGTGCCCTGGAACACGTAAGCAGTCGCCTGGTAGGAGCCGATTGCGGCGTACTTGTGGGAGATGGAGGTCTTGCCGGCTGGTCCGGCCACATAGCCGGAGCCGTCGCCGAACACCCAGTTGATTGCCGAGACCAGTGACGGGTTGTTCAAGGCCTCCTGCACGCTGAACGCCACGGTGTAATTCGGCTGATCGAAGAGCTGTACCGCCGAGATCTGGGCGAGCGGCACGACGGACAGCACGTTACCG
>DATKKX010000071.1:0-22859 GCA_035542775.1 Phycisphaerae bacterium
GCGCAGTGCCGGATGGATCGGCTCCAGCCAGTTGGCGGTGGTGATGAACAGGACCCGGGAGAGATCGAACGGCAGGTCGAGGTAATAATCGGTAAACGTGTTGTTCTGCGCCGGGTCCAGCACTTCCAGCAGCGCCGACGACGGATCGCCGCGGAAGTCCGCCCCGATCTTGTCCACTTCGTCGATCATGAACACCGGGTTGTTCGCCGCGGCCTTGCGGATCTCCTGCATGACCCGCCCGGGCAAGGCCCCGATGTAGGTCCGGCGGTGGCCGCGGATGTCGGCTTCGTCACGAACGCCGCCGACCGACATGCGGATGAACTTGCGGCCCAATGCTCGGGCTATGGATTGCCCAAGCGATGTCTTGCCCACGCCCGGCGGGCCGGCGAAACCAAGGATCGGGCCGCGGCCGTGGGGATTGAGCTTGCGGACGGCGAGAAACTCGAGAATCCGCTTCTTGACCTTCTCCAGCCCGTAGTGGTCCTCGTTCAACACCTTTTCCGCGCGGGCGATGCTGAGATTGTCTTCGGTGGCGACCGACCAGGGCATGTCGCACAGCCAATGCAGGTAATCGATGCCGACGCTGTATTCCGGCGAGGCCTGATGAATGCGCTTCAGCCGCTCGAGCTCGCGGTTGGCTTCTTTCTCGACGTTCTCGGGCATCTTGGCCTTGGTGATGGCCTTGCGAAGCTCGGCAAGCTCGGCGTCGCGCCCGTCGGTCTGACCGAGTTCCTTCTGGATCGCTTCGAGCTGTTCGTGCAGGTAGTACTCACGCTGCGATTTATCGATCTGCTTCTTGACCTGCTGGTGGATCTTCCGCGAGAGCTCCAGGATGTCGAGCTGGCTGGCCAGGGCCTTGATGATCTTTCGCAGTCGCTCGGGCACGTCGAAGGTTTCCAGCAGCTCCTGCTTCTCCGCCAGGCTCAGCGAGAGGTTGGCCGCGAGAAAATCCGCCACTGAGCTCGGCTTCTCGATGTGATTGAGGATGCTGATGGCCTCGTCCGGCACGCCGGGGGTGAGCTCGATCACCCGTTGGGCCTGCCGTTTGGCGGTTTCCACCAGGGCGTCCAACTCGGTCGTCTCGACGAACGTGTCCTCGCGCGGGTGAGCCCGGGCAATGAGGAACGGCTCCGTCTGGGCCAGCTCTTCGATCCCGAACCGTACCAACCCGTGCACGATGATGGACTGGTTACCCTCGGCCAGCGGGATTGTCTTCAGGATGCTGACCACCGTGCCGACGCGAAAGAGCTCGTTCAGACCCGGGTCCTCGGTGTCGGCATTCTGTTGCGCGACGACGCCCAGCACCTTGTTGCCGGCGGAGACGCTTTCGATCAGCTTCTTGGATTTCTCCCGACCGATGTTCAGCGGCACGATGGTTCCCGGAAACAGCACCGTGTCACGGACGGGCAGAATCGGCAGAAGCTCGGGGACGACGGGTTCCTTTTCTTCCGCGACGGTCTGCTGAGGCTTGGCCAGGGGGCTAGTCGGCTGCTCCGGCGTAGTCGCCTCGGCGATCGGGGTCTCGGGCTTCTTATCCTGTTCTTCCGCGCCCATTATTAAGAAGGTCCGTTTCAGGTGCCCGACGATTGTAGATGCAATGCAACGTACGGCGAGTCTACTTGCCTGGGTATTCTAGGTCAATTTGCCGGATTCACCGGACGGTGGCACCCGCGCCGCCGGCTTCAGGCTTTCGAGCAAGAGTCTTGCCTGCTGAGGTTCGGCGCTGCCACGGTACGTCAGAAGCGCTGCATACCTGATTCGCTGCAGGGTCCCGGCCACCGCGGCGCAGTCCACACCCGGCCCCGCCGCCGGGTTTGCTTCACCCGAAGGGTGCGTCCGGCCGGAGTCGTCGACGTATAGACCGATGAGACGGTGGCCGAGCAACGCGATCCAGTCCTGGGGAGTGCCGCCGGGCAAGGCATCGGTGACATGCAGGTCGACGCCGACCCAGGGCGAATTGATTTCGTCAATGAAGCGGCGCAGCTCCAGCGGGGAAGCGAGGAAACTCTTCCGGTCGTGCCCGCATGCAATGCCGATGGCCCGCTGCTCGGCCTCAAAACGCAGCGCCAGCAGAACATCCAGCGCCAGGCCGTAGATCTTCTCATAAGCGCTCTGCGTTTCGCCCGAAATCCCGCTGGGCGTCGGCGGCAGCGGCAGAACAACGGTCCTGGCGCCGAGCCACCTCGCGCGATCCAGCGCTGCGACGAGATGCTGGGACGCATCCCGGCGAGCTGAGAAAAAGGATGAAATCAGTTTTGACGCCGGCGTCCCGCCTGCCGCCAGGGCGGAAACGGCAAGACCGGACTGCCTGACGCCGTCCGCCAGTCGGCGGCACTCCGCCTCCGGCGTGCCATAGCTGAGCGGCCCGTCGTCCAGGATGGCCAGTTCAACTGCGTCGAAGCCGGCTTCAGCTGCGCGGGCGGCAGAGGCTTCGAAGGACGCAGCCTGCTGCACGGAAGCGATGCTGATCGACATCCTCACCATTGAGTTCCCCACGGCCGTTGACAGGAGAACGGTACCAGTCCGGGTGGGAATGTCAACGCAGCGGCGGACTGATTCGCCGGGCGGACGGTTCGGATCACGGCACCATCGCTAAACCGGTACGAAGATGATCGCTCAGACAGCCCTCTTCAGGCCTCTGTGAGATTGGCGCCCATCGGGTTGGATAGCGGCGCGCCGTGACCGGCTGATCTGGATTACGTAGAAACCGTTGCATTGCCGACAGCGATAACAGCGGCCTTGCACCGCCGCGGGAAGCACCGTCGGATGCTCGCAATGTGGGCATTGAACGTACATGGGCACGGCCGACTCCTCGCCATCGCCTGTCGCATCGGCGCGGTTGGATTCGAATCTCGGTTCCGGTTGGCTTCTCATCTCATCCATTGTTCGTCGGCGAAAACTGCCGGCACAGTCGAAAGCGTGCCAGAGCAGACGTTTGATCGGGGGGCGGCGAACAGAATCAGCGTCGTTGCATGAGCCTCATCAACGCACGCTGTCAGGAAGGCGGGATTGATCAATCCCGCCGGACCCGGCCGCTTCTGCCCGTGCTCATTTACCTAAACGATCTTTCCGGAGGAGGATTTCGCTCCGGCGGTGGATTTATTTCGGTCTCCCCTGGGGCCGCCGCGCCAGGCCTGATTCGCGGGCGTTTGCGAGTTGGATAGTGGTGTGTGGGTATCGCCCGGCAACGATCCAGCGTCCTTCGGGCCGATCGTTGTGGCATCCTGAAGCCATCCTGGAACCGCGCAGGATTTACGTTGCCCCGTGCCGTATTCTTGTTCTTTGATCAGGATGGCCCTAGTATGTTATTGGTGTGGTGGGTCCGCAAAACCAGCCACGCAGCGAGGGAGATACGCCAAATCCAGCAGCCTTGCCAGACCGGCGGGTGGCTTTTGCGATTCGGCATCGGCATGAGCGGGCGTCGATGCCGCCATTTTGCTACGCTGGATGGGTGTATACGTGGAGTCGATAACTCGAGGGAGTGGCCTGAGGGGTGGGAATCTCCGCCTACTTCGTCGGTGAACCGTGATTTGCGCGTGCGAGACGAGGCACGTTTCCTCAGCACGCGAGGGGGCGCCGGCGTACATTGAGACCGCCAATATCCACGCGCATTCATCATGCCCGCCGGCTCAGGCACCGATTTCATGAGGGGAGGAGTGATGCAATGACGTTGCCAAAGAGGAATGACGCAAAGGGCACGGCTCGTTGGAGCGCCGCCGTCACCAGTCGGTTCGCGTCGATCGGTCGCTCAGGTAGGTGGTGCGGGCTGTTGGCCTGCATCCTTCTCGCCTGCATGGTGGGTCCGATCAACGCTCAGCTCGTCGCTGAGGATCTCCCGCCGGTCCCCACCGATGCGGCCTCGGCTCCGGCGCCCGCCGCGGCTGCGGAATGCAACGGCGTCGGCTGGCCGGCCGGCTTCCAGCCCGCGCCCAAAGCGGTCGAGCTGCCGTCCTCGCGGTTGAGTGCGGGAGCACCAGCCCTCTTCCCGGCAAATCGTCTTGCCTTCCTGGATCCGGCGCCCCTCCTGGCCGAAGACGCGACCAGTCAGGGCCTGGAGCATCCGCCGCGAGTCGGCATCGACCAGTCGCTCAACGATCCGGTGGGAGGTGTCTGGCAGGATCTTCCGGACGGGGGGCGGGTGTGGACCGCGGCCGTCGTCTCCGAGGGGGCGGTTGGAATGCGGCTGCACTTCGCCGATGTGAACCTGCCCTCCGGCGCCGCCCTTTACGTCTATTCACCCGCTGATCCGCTACCCGCGACCGGCCTCCATGTTGAGCACGGCCCGCGGCAAGTCGGCGAGTTGTGGAGCGGAAGCGTCGAAGGCGATACCGCCCGCATCGAGTACTACGTGGCCGATGCCGGTCAGGCCACCGAGGTCCCCTTCACCATCGACAGGATCGGGCACATGTATCGCCCCCTGGATGGGGACGGTTCGGCGGGGCCTCGCTCCTGGGATTCCTGCATGCAGGACGTGGCCTGTTACTTCCCCACTTGGCAGAACATCAGTTATGCCGTTGCCAAGATGACCTTCAGCAGCGGCGGATCCTGGTACAACTGCAGCGGCACGCTCCTGGCCACCGTGAACGGTGACAACACGCCGTATTTCCTCACCAGCGCCCACTGCATCGACGATGCCTCCGAGGCCGCGTCGCTGGAGTGCCGCTGGTTCTATCAGCGGGCCACTTGCGGCGGGTCGTTCATGACCAGCCAGTACAGCTATGTCGCCGATTTGCTCGCTACCTCGGGTGCCCAGGTGGCCGCGGACTGGACGCTGCTGATGATCCGAGGGGCCTTGCCTTCCGGCGTCTATTGGAGCGGCTGGACCACCACCGACCCGGTGAACGGCAGTTGGGCCGTAACGGTGCATCATCCCGGCGGCAACGAGAAACGTTACAGCCGGGGCCAGAGCTACGGCGCCGGCCCCAGCTTTAACCAGATTTTCTTTGACGTGCCGGGCGCCGTCGGCGCGATCTACTACGGCACCTCGGGATCGGGCATCTGGACCGAGAGCGGTCAGCAGCTCTATGGAAACGCCAGCTACACCGCCGGCGACCCGGGCTGCGACTTTCTGGACAGCCCCGCGGGCTACGGCAGGTTCAGCACGTACTACAGCACAATCTCCGGCTATCTGGCGGCCGGCGGCGATGACAGCTTGGAGCCTGACGACACCTGTGCGACGGCCGCGCCGGTGGGAGCCGGCTCTTATCCGGGCCTGGTGGTGAAGAGGTACGGGAGCGGAGGCAGCCAGGGCGAGGATTGGTACCGGTTGACCGTCGGGCACGGATCGCAATTGATCGTCACCTTGACGTTCATTGACGCCTACGGCGACATCAACGCCCAGCTTTACAACTCTTGCGGCGGCAGCGTGGTCGCATCCGCCACCGGCACGGGCAACGGTGAGACGCTTGCCTACACGAACACGGGGACCACGGCCAGTTTCTACCTCCGCGTCTATCTCGTGGACAACCCCCGCAACACCTATGACATGAGCATCCAGGGCGCGTTCCTGGACTGCAATGGCAACAACGAGCCCGACTCCTGCGACATCAGTTGCTCGGCGCCCGGTTGCAGCGGCGTGCCGGGATGCGGGCAGAGCCTGGACTGCAACGGCGACGGCGTGCCCGATGAATGCCAGGGCGGCGACCCGTGTCCTCCGACCAATCTGCATTGGGTGGTGCCGCCCACCGGCGCCGGCACAACCAGCATCACCATGCAGGCCCATGCCGACGACCCGTCGGGCGTGGAGTATTACTACGCCGCCACCGGGCCCGGCAGCCATTCGCGGAACTGGGACGCGAATCCGGTCTACACCGACACCGGCCTTCTGGTGAACCGGAATTACACCTATAAGGTCAAGGCCCGCGACCAGTCCCCGCTGCACAACGAGACGTCTTACAGCGATACCGTGCCCGCCGCCACGTTCATCGAAACCCCCGCCGCCCTGACGGTCGACAGCGTCACCGATACTTCCATCCAGGTGACCGCTCCCGGCACGTTCACGCG
This sequence comes from Phycisphaerae bacterium, assembly GCA_035542775.1. Taxonomy (GTDB): domain Bacteria; phylum Planctomycetota; class Phycisphaerae; order UBA1845; family UTPLA1; genus DATKKX01. Next base: position 6,004 of record DATKKX010000071.1, read on the forward strand.
ATTGAACCAGAATTTCTCGGGCCTCTATTTCGAGGTGACCAGGCTTGACGGCACACCGGCCGGGAGCGGCACCGGTGTGAACAACTGGACTCAACTGTCGCTGTCGCAGACCGCCGTGGCCACCGGCCTCTCACCGGGCACGACTTACCGTTTCCGCGTCAAGGCCCGCAACTACTACGGGGTCAACGAGACTCCGTGGTATCCGGCCTCCGGATACCTCTATCAGGCCACGACCACCCCGCCGAGCTGTGTGCTGCTGGGTGACGTGAACGGCGACGGCCACGTGAACGGCCTGGACGTGGGCGGCTTCGTGCGGGCCAAGCTGGGGGCCGCGCCGCTGCCCGGCGAAAACCAGGCCTGCGCCAATTACGGCGGCACGCTGGACCACGACATCGCCGCCTTTGTGGACGACCTGCTCGGCCAGTGAGCATGTGCGAGCGTAACGTCGGCCCCGACCTTGCCTGGAGCTTGGCCGCTGAAACCACGTGCCAGAATTAGCGTCGGCCCCCTGTGGCCGACGTGTGACGCTGAGACCCTTGGCCGATTCAAAATCGCGTCTGCCTCTCCGGGTAGTAGAGTCGGCCCCGAGCCTGTCCGCCGCCGTGGATGGCCGACGTGGAACGCGCCAAACGCCACGATCCCGATGGCCGCTCTGCCATCCAAGCCCTGGCAGGGCGTCAGTCAGTAGCCGAGGGCGTGAGCCCTCGGAGCACGACGCACGACGATACCTGAGCCCTGGAAGGGCGAAAGAACCCCTGCGACTCCTGGCCGTCCCGCCATTCTCATCCGAAATGGTGAGCAAGGCGATCATCGCGAACTCCTTAATGATGGCGCCGCGATGCTGGGGCCGACCTACAAACAAAGTAGCAGCCCGCGCCCTCGCGCGGCCGCCGCATGCCGAAAAATCTGCACGGCGCGCGAAGAAATGGAGCGTTTGTAGTCCAGCGCCATCGCTGAACACCTACCCCGTTTCGACGGGCTTACGCGACCTGGCAGGATGGTTTAGGCCCGGCCTCCAGATTTGCGCGGACCAACCGACCGGGCTTGAACCCCCGCCGCCACCTGCTACGCTATGCGCCTGAGCCGCCGACCTGGATGGTCATTTGACGGCTCTCGCCGATCACCAGCCTCAAAGGAGTGAGATACTTTGGCTAACCTTCGCAGCGCCCGCGTCCTCTCTTGGGTGGTCGTCATCGCTATCGTCGGTGGGGCCGTCGGTGCCTGGGGCCTGTACATCTGGCGATCGGGCGTCGGCTGGCAGAAGCCGTCGGATCAGCAGACCTCGCCGCCCGGGCAGACCGCTCCCGGCGAATCGGCGGCACCCGCGGCGGCGACGGACGAGAATGTCCAGCCCTCCGCCACTCCGGATGCCGCCGGAGACGCCCGACAACGCGGGCGGGCCGGCCCCTCGGCTTCCGTCTCAGTCAACACCCCCGCGGGCTCCACCGAGCGTAATGAAATCAAGCTGAAAGAGGGGGCCAAGGATGCGGGCTCCGTCAACAAGCCAGGCAGCCGAACGCCGCCGCCCGCCGCGGTCGAATCCCCGACACCCAAGCCGTCCGCTTCCCCGGATCTCGATGCCGGGCGATCGGCCCTCGCCCGGGGAGACTTTTTCGAGGCTCGCACGGCATTGTCGGCCGCCTTGAATCAGGCGCTGGCCCCGGCCGACGACGCCTTTGCACGCGGAGAGTTGATCCGCATCGCCGATGCCTTGATCTTCAGCCGGGCGACCAGGCCGGACGATCCGCTGATCGGCGTGCACGTGGTGGGCAGCGGCGAGAGCCTCAACTCCATCGCCCGGCGCAACAAGATCACCGAAGAGCTGCTCATATCGATCAACAAAATCAAAAACCCTGACATCCTGGCCGCCGGGCAGCGCTTGAAGGTCATCCATGGGCCGTTCAACGCCGTGATCGACAAGGCCGCCTACCGGATGGATGTCTACCTCGGCAACGTCCTGGTCCGCGAATTCAAGGTGGGCCTGGGCTCGCAGGACGGCACGCCGCGAGGCGTCTGGACCATCCGCAACAAGCTCAAGGATCCGGACTGGACCGATCCCAGCACCGGCCGCCACTACAGCGGCGGCGACCCCGCCAACCCCATCGGCGACCGTTGGATCGGCCTGCACTGCGTCGAGGGCGAGTGCGCCGGCCGGAGCGGCTTCGGCATGCACGGCACCATCGACCGCGGCACCATCGGGCAGAACGCCTCCATGGGCTGCATCCGCCTCACCCCGGAGGACGTGGCCTTCGTCTACGACCTCTTCGTCGAGGAAGTCTCGCGCGTGACGGTTCGATAGAGGAGAAAAAAGGGGTCGCTACTGATTGGCGGAGAGACAGCGCGTCATTATGACCCCGGGATGCTCCGAAGCTCCGGATTTCGCCCCGGAACCACGATTTCGCGTCTCGACTCCCGATTCTTGGTTTTTCCACTTGCCTATCGCTGAAAATTAGGGTATAGTTAGGAATAGAGCGGCCTGGGCCGCTGCGATTATGAAATGTCAACGCGGAATGGCTCCAGCGCGCGCCTGCCGCCTCGCTCACATGAAGGTGGAGAAGCCGATGCTGACAACCGTCTTCCAAGTGGAGTGCCTTCCCGCCGCGCCGCCTCGTCGCCTGATCCTCAGCAGCCGGGAGTGGCGTGGGATTGCGTGGAGTTGCGTGGAATTGCGGTTGTTTTTCTTGCGTGCGCGAGCGCAGCAATCGCCCGGCCGTCCCGACACTCAGCACTCAGCACTCTCTTCCCCTTCGTGGTGCCCCCGACCTCCCCCCTCTCACCGCCGCCCGCTCGCGTGGCCCCAAACCGCTCAGAAGTTGCGCCTGGTTGCGTCTGGTTGCATTTTTTTGGAAACCCGGAGTTGCGCAACCGGCTTGAACGACCTGTCAAGCCAGGCTCCGACTCTGAAGGAGGCCTCCCGCCATTGGGATCGCAAGGAGCCCCGCGCCCTGTAGTTCGACGTGTTCAGCCTGGTGGTGAAGGAAACCAACGTGCCCGCGAAATGGGCCGCCGGGAGAAAGCACAAGCGAAAACCGCGTCGCGACCGGTCACTCGATCCGTTCGAGTATCAACGCGACGTTCATCAGGTGCCGCTGGCCGGGCCGCGGCTTGTTACTGGGCGGCGCAAGCTGGGGCCCGTTTCCGTAGAAACTCCCAAACGCCGCGTATTGCAGTGAAATCTCGTATGTGCTGGGCAGGAAGTCTATCGCATCTCCTGCCGGGGGGACGAAGTCAGGATTGGCCTTCAGTCCGATCCGAAGATAATCGGCGATCTCCAGGGTCATCGAGCCACGGTCCCGAGCGTAGGGCGTACGCTCCACCGGCAGCACCGCAGGGCCCAGGGCCTGCTCGTACTCCCTTGGTGGGGGCTCGTCATGTCCGGATGGTTTGCCCAGTGTCCAGCCCCAGCCGCCCGTTCCCAGCAAGCTCTCGGGCGGAGGGACCAGGTTAACGCGGTATGCCTCCGGCGCCCGAACCGGCTCGCCGGGCTCCTTGGATTCTCCAATCTCGCCCTTCCCCAGCCACCGGGTATTCCACAATACGACGTACGCGTTGCTCTGTTCACCCGATTCGATCTGCAGCGTCGGCAGGACGACTGTCAGATGACGCGGCGCCCTCCACCTGCAAGGCTGCACGGCGGCGGAATCAGCTCCACTCTTGCCGTCTCGGGCGTCGGTCCCAATCAGCTCCGAGTCGAGGATCTCCAGGATCACTATCGCGCCATAACGTCCGTCGACCAGAAAGGCCCGACGTTGATCAATGCGATTGAGTCGAGTGAAGCGGTCCTCGGCCTCCCCGCCGGCCGCCAGGCGCTGACGGTCCTGCGGCGTCATGTGCCCGAACTCACACAGCCATCGCATTGCCGACTGCGAATCCGCTGGCCCGAGCGACAGCGCGAGCGAATAGAACCCGTCGAATCGAATGCCCGTCTTTGCGGCCGCGGTCATCTGCCAGTGCTCCGCGGGAGGGAGCTTGGCCGCCATGCGCTCCAGGTGCCGCAGCACCGCCGGGCAGTCGCCGGCGTGCTTCTTGCACAACAGACGCCCCATCAGGGCTGCCATGCCATAACTTCGTCCCGCCGCCTCTTGCTCGAAGAGTGCCGCCAGCACGGCACTGCGGTCGCTCTGTCCCTCCGTGCCGACGTCCAGGGCCCGCTCAGCCTCCTCCGGGTAACCCGCCAGCAGCAGGGCGCCCAATGCCGCGATCCGCGTCTGCCGGCTGCCACGCGCCGCGGCACAACACACCCCCTCCACGAATGGATCATAACTCTCGTCGGACAGCAGCACGGGGAAACCCCCATCGAGCGGTCGTACGCCCTCATCCTTGCCCGGCTGCGACGTCGCGGCGGGACGTCGGCAGGATCGGTTGGCTTGCCGAATCAACAACTGGAATGCCGCCTCGCGCAGAGATTTGTTCGCCTTGGGGCCGGTCGCTTCCTTGACCAGATCAGCGAATGGGCGAGAGTAGATCACGTCGCCCAGATCCAAGGCACCGAGTATGGTCAGAAGGCCTGCCTTCTCCTCGGCGGTCTTCATCGTCCGCCATTTCGCCAGGAGCGGATGCACCGGCGAGGATATGCGAATGCCCGATCTGCCGGCCCGGGCGGCGATCTCGCCCGCCGTCTCCGGCCGCACGTTCTTCATCAGTATGGTCAGGAGCCTCTCGGTCCGCTCCTGGTCCTCGCCGGACTCCACCCGTGCAAGGACCAGCGTCTGGGCCTTTTCCGAAAGCTCCTGTACGAGAGACCAGTCAACGTCGGAGTCCCACTCGAACAGCAGATCCAGGGCTGTCTCGCATGCCGCGGCATCGTCGGATCGCAGCGCGCCGCACAGTACTTGCGTTGCTGTCGTCAGGCTCGGTCGGCCTTCCTCCTCCAACCTGGCCTTGGTGAGCTCAACCCAGCGGCGCAAGGCGGCCGGCTTCTGCTCGCCGATATGTCGGAGCGTCGCCGCCGGCAGGCGATCGTACGAAGCAAGGTAGTCCCAGGCCGCATCCTGGACTCCTGGGTCCCTCCGCGCTCCCGCCTTGACGACCGCGGCATCGACTTTCGCGTGCCATGCGCCAGGCACCTCGGCTCCCATTTTCTGGCGGAGCCGTTCCAGTCGCAGGATGGCCAGGGCCGCCATGGCGCTCGATGGCGAGTCGAGCTTCTCGAGGTTGACAGCCACGGCGGGAGCCGAGGGCTCGAGGCGGGCCGCGTCGGGCAGAGGCGCCTGGGCCTGCTTCAGGAACTCCAGGTCCACTTCCTCCTCGTCGCCGCCGGCCCATTGGAATTCCACAGTCTGGGCGTTCTTGGGCACTTCCAGGATGATCGCCATCCATCCGCTGGCGGGCAGCGTCTTCGTCGTTGGCGTGGCATGTTGCTGCTTGGACTTGTCCTTGTCGTCGCGCCGCGGCGGGGCGCTGTTGCGGGCCAGGATCTGGTGGACGGCCGCGTCCGCGGCCTTCAGCTCGATCCGTTCATAGACCGGCTCGGGACTGGGCGGTTCCATTCGCGGCCGGCCGCCGCGCACCTGGAGGAGCCGCAGGCCGTAGAAGCCTTTTGCATCGCGTCCGCGGATCATGGCCTTGCTGAAGGTCTGTGGTGCGGCATCGCGGTCATATCGAATCGGCAGCGTGAGGAAGACGTTGCCCGGCAGCGCCGCGACGCTCGTGCCATCGTCGGCGATGTGGTCGCTGACCAGCGGTGATTCCAGCGCCGCCGTGAGGTCCAGCCTGAGCGGAGATTGCGAGCGCTGTGAAGGCTGATCGGTTCGAGGGCCGCTGGTGGCGTGCCTCTTGGGGGAGTCTTGCGGTTGGGCCGATGACTGGAGCGGCGTTGCGGCCATGGCCGCAAGCATGCCCGCCAGCATCATTTGTCTCAGCGCGTTGCGGCTCATTGCAGGAAGCGGCCTGATATCCCCGGCCGGCCAACGCGAGTCGGCGAATGCCATTCTACCGCTCACGGCTCGCCGTTACAACGCCGCCGAACGCCCGTACAATCCGGCATCGCCATGAAAGTTCCGCCCCCGCGACATCGCTGGGATCTGAGTCCGAGGCAGGCTATTCGCTTGCAGAAGCGGCTGGCGGGCGAGGTGCTGCACGTGCCTCTGGCGGCCCCGCCGCGCTACGTGGCCGGCGGCGACGCGGCGTTCGCGCCGGGCGGCGGCGAGATCATCGCGGCCTGGGTTGTCTGGGACTCCCGGACGCAGTCGCTCGTGGAATCCGTCCTTGTCCGGCGGGCGGTGCGATTTCCGTACGTGCCCGGCCTGCTCAGCTTTCGCGAAGCCCCGGCCCTGATCGCCGCCGCCCGCAAGCTGCGGATCGAGCCGGACGTGTTCATGCTCGACGGCCACGGGCTGGCCCACCCGCGGCGGTTCGGCATCGCCTGCCATGTCGGCCTGTCGCTCGATCGTCCCAGCCTGGGCTGCGCCAAGAGCCGGCTCTGCGGAGAGCACGGCACGCCCGGCCTGCGCCGGGGCTCGACCAAGGTCCTGTTGGACGAGGGCGAGGAAATCGGCCGCGTTCTGCGGACGCGGTCCGGCGTTAAGCCGGTTTATGTCAGCGTCGGGCACAAGATCACGCTGGATGATGCGGTAGCCGTGGCACTTCAATGCTGTACGACGTACCGCTTGCCGGAACCGGCGCGGTTGGCCCATCAGCTTGTGACGCGGCATCGTCAGGAGGCATAGGGAGTCGGCAGCCCGGCCTACTTCGCGTTCCCGATCGAGATGGCCTCGTTCATACTCCCGCTCCGAAAGCCGCGGAGATCGATGGCGACATACTGGAAGCCGATCTCGCGGAAGGCGGCGTCAATCTTGGCCCGATTGGCCGGCTGGGTCAGCAGCTCGATCCATTCCGGCGGCACTTCGATCCGGGCGAGCTTGTCGTGGTAACGCACGCGGCAGGCGAGAGGCACGTTCTGCCGGGACAAGCCCGCCAGGAACTTCCGCAGGAACGTCTCCGCCCGGTCGATCATGTTCAGTTTCTCCGGCGTGATCGCCTCGCCATAGGGCACACGGCTGGCGAGGCACGGGCTGGCTGGCTTCTCCGACGTCGGCAAGCCCATCGCCGCGGACAGGGCACGGATGTCGGCCTTGGTCAAGCCCGCCTCCGCGCACGGCTCGCGGACCGATTGCTCCTTTGCCGCCGTCAATCCGGGCCGATAGTCGCCGAGATCATCCGCATTGGTGCCGCTGACGATCGCGCCCAGCCCGTATTCGGCCAGCAGCGGCCGCATCCGCCGATACAACGCCGTCTTGCAGTAGTAGCATCGGTTGGCGGGATTGGCGAGGTAATTGGCGTCCTCGAACTCGCCGGGATCGACCAGCATGTGTTCCACGCCCAGCGACTTGGCCAGCGACCGGGCCTCTTCCAGATCTGCTGCGGGTACACTGGGGCTCACGCCGGTCACGGCCAGGACGTTTGACGCTCCCAGCGTGTCCGTCGCGACTTTGAGGATGAACGCCGAGTCCACACCTCCGCTGAAGGCCACGGCTACGCGGCCCATCGAGCGCAGGTTCTCATGCAGACGATCCAATTTTCGTTGAAGCTGTGCATCCACAGGGTGCCATCCGATCTTGATCATGTCGCCGAGCTTGGGGCGCCGCGTCAACTCGAAGGAGCCGTCGACGGGAGCTTCGGCTTGAATGCTTCCTGCCAGATCGGCTCACTGGGAAATACGAATCTGAAGGTCATCGCCCATGATCTCCCCCCGATTTCCACGGCTCCCCTCTCCCGCATCGTTTCCATAACGCCGCGGAGTCTGGCAAGATCGCGCCCGGGCAGAAAGATCGAGTAGGAATCCCCGCGTTTCTTCGTCTGCGGTGAATCGAGCCCAGGCCAGCCGTGCGGCCATTGGACAATCCCCGCGGGCGTGCCGTCGTATGGCCATATCATTACTTCCAGGTGCTTCGGCGTCCACGGCTTCCAGCCTTCGAAACGCAGGTGCGTGAGGTACTCGTACAGGTCACTGAGGCTCTTGGGGAGCCGATCGGCCTTCTCACCGTTCTGGGAAGTGGCCGTGGGGGCCGGCAGGGCTGTCTCCGGGAGCATCAGGCCATACGCCGCGGTGGCGAGTGTCGTCCCGTCGATATCGAGGTAGAACCTGGTCTCCGGCTGGCCCGTAATACTGGGCGCGAGGTCATAGAATCTCTTCAGTTGGGAGTAGTCGCCGAAGGAAGTTATCTTCTGCTTTATGGCCCCCAGCTCTGTGCGGTTGAGCACTTTGTGGAAGTAGATCGGCGGCTCCCCGTGTTCGCGATACAGGCAGATGACCTGCCCGTCTTCGTAGATGGTAATCACGGGCGTTTCTGCATCGGGCAGCAGGAGCCCGGGATCGGTCTGAAGGAGGACGGCCACGGGCTTCGGGCCTGCAAACGGGTCCGACGTTTTCGACCGATCCTGAGGAGGCCGGGGCGCCCCGCAACCGCTGAGCAGCGCGGCGCACAGCACAATACCGCTGATCCGAGGAATCCTGTTCATTATGCAGCCCACGGGCAGATTCTAGCTACAGCGCGGCAGAATTCCATGAGTGGACCACAGGACTGAGTACCACGGCAGAGGCGAAGATCGCGGCGGTAGACTGAGGCGACGACCAGTGATGACTGACTTGACTTGGGCCGCTTAAGTGGCGCCGGTTGTGATAGCCTCGGCCGCGCTGGTTGCGGCGGGCTGCGGCACGGCCGGCTCAGCAGCGGGTTCCGGCACGCGCTCGACTTCCTTGACGCGATGAGCGGCCGCGGCCTCCTGCGGAGTCGGTCCGACCTGTTTGGACCGCCGGCCGCCGGCCGGCGATTTGGCACCGCTTGCCGCCTGAGCGGGCTTGCCGCTGGTGAAGTACGCGCCGATATCTCGCCACTTCTTGTACCGGCGCCTGACGATCGTTTCTATTCGCGTCCGCTTGAGTTCCCGCAAGGTGTCGACGATGAACCGTTCCACGCTGGCGGCGGTCGCCGCCGGATCGCGGTGCGCTCCTCCCAGTGGCTCCTTGATGATCTCGTCGATCAGCCGCAATCGCTTCAGGTCCCTGGCGGTGAACTTCAAGGCTTTCGCTGCCGTGGAAGCGAATTCGGCGGACTTCCAGAGGATGGCGGCGCAGCCCTCGGGCGAGATGACCGAGTAATAGGCATGCTCCAGCATCGCCACGCGGTCCCCTACGCCGATGCCCAGGGCTCCTCCCGATCCGCCCTCGCCGATGACGACGCATAGAATCGGCACGCGCAGTCGGGACATTTCCTGGAGGTTGACCGCGATGGCATGGGCGATGCCCCGCTCCTCGGCGCCGATGCCGGGATAGGCCCCGGCGGTATCGATCAGAGCAATGATCGGCAGATTGAACTTCTCGGCCAGTCGCATCTTGGCAAGGGCCTTCCGGTACCCTTCCGGGTGGGCCATGCCAAAGCAGTTCTCCAACCGCTCCTTGGTGTCCTTGCCCTTATTGTGGCCCACCAGCATGCACTTGAAATTGCCGATGCGGCCGAAGCCGGTGATGATGGCCTTGTCGTCGCGATAGCCCTTGTCACCGTGCAGTTCGCAGAAATCGCGAACCATCATGTCGATGTAATCCGGAACCAGCGGCCGCTTGGGGTGCCGGGCCATCTGGACGACTTCCCAGGCATCCAGACGGCTGTACAACTTGCGTCGGGCAGCCAATAGCTCGGCTCGGACGGTGCGGATCATCGCCGAATGGTCGCGCCCGGAAGTGGCCTGGCTGGCCTCGAGCTCCTCGATCTGCCGCTCGATCTTGGCCAGAGGGCGCTCGAACTCCAGATACCCCCCCCTATCTGCTCCGTTCGATCCGTTCGGGGTAGTGCTCATTCAGATCCTTTGACAAGGCAACAGCATCGCCGAGTGCGTCCACCTGCTAGTTGTCGGTCATGTAGTTACCGGCATCTCGGCCAGTCGATGCCCTATCCTCGTGCAAGGCCCAACATCTCGTTCACTGCACTATGTTGGCCGCGCGCTACCTTCCACGCTGCAAAGATATAAGCGTCGAACCGGGCGTTTAAGTGCGGCGAACTTGCTCGGGCTCTGGCCTGCCATCGCGCCGAGAAATCCGCCGGCCGGTTCGGCCGGTTGAGGGAGTAAGCTAGCCCAGACGTCGGCCGACGACAAGGAAAATTTGACCGCAGGCCCAGGTCCGAGTATACTCCGGCCGCAGTGCTTGAGCGGCCTTAACAGCCATAATCTCTTTGAAGGCATGGTCTTAAGTTCGGCAGCTTAGTTGATTTTCCATGAGCACAATCCGTATGGAACCATGGCAATTCGCCATTTATGTCCGCCCGGAACTGCCTGACCCCCGGAATGAGCAAGCCAAACATCTTCTGGCTGATTTCAATATCGGTCCCGTTCAGAGTGTTCGGCTGGCTCGTCTGTATACCGTCTGGTTCCGCAATGGGCGCGACGGGCATCAGGAGTTACTTGATCGGATTGCCCGCAAGCTGTTGACCGACCCGGTTTGCGAGGTCTGTAGCATCCGCGGGCCCGGCGAGACGATGCCCCTGCCTCCGAATACGCTTGTAGTGGAGGTCCATTTCAAGCCCGGCGTGATGGACACGGTGGCTGATTCGACCGCCTTGGCCTTGGCTGAGATGGGAATTCCGGATGTCAAAGTCGCCACCGGGCGACGCTATGAGATATGTCCGATTCTCAGTCCGGCGGACGTTGCCCGGCTCCCCCGCCTGCTGGGCAACGATTGCGTCGAGGAGGTGACCATTGGCACAAAGCCCCTCGGTCCGCCGCCCGCGCCGCCCGCCTATGACTTCAAGCTTCGGCGCGTCGCCCTCCGCGACTTGGGCGAGTCGGCGCTTGAGAAGCTCAGCCGGCAGGGGCATTTGTTCCTTTCGGTCGAGGAGATGTGCGTAATCCGCGACCATTACCGGATGCTGGGCCGAGATCCAACCGATCTGGAGCTTGAAACGCTCGCCCAAACCTGGTCTGAGCACTGCGTACACAAGACCCTGCGGTCCCGTGTCGAGTACGTCGGAGCGCCGTTTCCACGCCCATGCCCCTGTGCACCCCAGCCCCAATCGGCGACGCCGCAGGCTTCGTCAGGGGATCAGCTTGGCGGCGGCATCCGAGCCGCTTCTGAACATGCTGTCCGCGTCGACTACGAGAACCTTCTCAAAGACACGATCGCCCGAGCCACGAGGGAATTGATTGACGAGAAACGCGGGCCCGAGTGCCTCTCCGTCTTCAAGGACAACGCCGGCATCATTGGCTTTGATGATCGTTATGGCGTTGCGTTCAAGGTCGAGACGCACAACCATCCGTCGGCCATTGAGCCGTACGGCGGCTCGGCCACGGGGATCGGCGGCGTCATCCGCGACGTTCTGGGTTGCGGCTTGGCGGCCAAGCCGGTCGCGAACACCGACGTCTTCTGCGTGGCGCCACCCGACTGGCCGATCGAAACCGTTCCCAAGGGGGTGATTCATCCAAAGTCGATTCTCAAGGGCATCGTTGCGGGCGTCCGCGACTATGGCAACCGGATGGGGATTCCGACGGTAAATGGGGCGGTCTATTTCGATCCTCGCTATCTCGGCAATCCGCTGGTGTACTGCGGGTGCATCGGCTTGATCCCAAGGGATCGCATCGGCAAGGCGGCCCGGCCAGGCGATGCCATCCTGCTGCTAGGGGGCCGAACCGGTCGTGATGGCATTCACGGGGCGACTTTCAGCAGCGCTGAGCTGACTGACAAGCATGAGGATGAGTTCGCCCATGCGGTGCAGATCGGGAATCCCATTGAGGAGAAGAAGATCCTCGATGTTATCCTGCAGGCTCGCGAGTATTCCGGGCGCCATCCATCCTCAACGACTCCCCGCGTCGGCGCGGGGCGAACTGCGGCTCCGCGTTGCCTCTACTCCGCGATCACCGATTGCGGGGCGGGAGGTCTTTCCTCCGCCGTCGGTGAGATGGCCGCCGAAACCGGCGCGGAGGTCGAGCTCGACAAGGTTCCGCTGAAGTACGCGGGCCTCCGTTATGACGAGATCTGGATCTCCGAGGCACAGGAGAGGATGGTCCTGGCTGTGCCGGAGGCCGACGTTTCCGATCTGTTGGCCTTGGCTGCGGGGGAGGATGTCGAGGCCACCATCATCGGCCATTTTACCGACACAGGGCGGCTGACCGTGCGTTATCAGGGCACGCCGGTTGGGGACCTGGACCTGCGGTTTTTGCATGATGGCGTGCCGAAGGGCGTGCGGCGGGCTGAATGGTGGCCTGATCCGCAACACACCGAGACTCACCGGGATGGTGCCGGACTGGCGAAGAGTTCTTCGGCACCGGCTATTAGCCGGCGCCACACTCAGGTGGGAGCAGGCTCCAGGGGGGAGCGGAGTCGTCTGCTTGGTGAGCTGCGCGGGCGGCTGGCCGATCCGACCATAGCATCCAAGCATTGGATCGTTCGGCAGTACGACCACGAGGTCCAGGGTGGGTCGGTCATCAAGCCGTTGGCGGGGCGGCGGCATGGCCCATCGGACGCGGCGGTCCTGCGTCCCCGACTGGATTCGAGCCGAGGAATCGCCGTCGGGTGCGGTCTGGCGCCGCAGCTTGCCGACATGGATCCCTATTGGATGGCCGTTGCCGCGATCGACGAAGCCTTGCGAAACGTAATCTGCGTGGGGGGTGATCCGAAGCAGACTGCCATCCTGGACAACTTCTGCTGGCCGCGGGCCGATGATGCGCGGAATCTGGGGGCGCTGGTCCGGGCCTGTCAGGCGTGTTACGACGTGGCCAAGGCCTACGGCATTCCGTTCATCAGCGGCAAGGATTCCCTGAACAATGAGTTTGCCCTGGATCCTGCCGATGTGGAGACGGTGTGCGGGAACATCGAGCGGCGGATGGGTGTTGCTCCGCGCCTGACCGGCGGCCGGCTGGCCATTCCGTACACGCTGCTCATCTCGGCCGTTTCGCTGATCGATGATGTGAGCCAATGCGTGAGCATGGACCTCAAGCAGGACGGGTCACAGCTTTACCTGATCGGCCAGCCGACGACGTTCCGCAGTGATGCCCGGGCTGGGCGGCCGGTGTTCGATTTGGGCCTGGCCGCGGAAACGCACCAGACGGTCGCCAGGATGATCAGCGAGGGCCTCGTTCGGGCAGTGCATGACCTGAGCGACGGCGGCGTGCTGGTGGCCTGCGCGGAGATGAGCCTGGCGGCGGATCGGTCGTGCCGACTACACGGGTTCGGGGACTGGATAACCGAGACAGACGAAACCAGCCGATCGCCGCGACTGTCCGGTGGCGGGAGCGAGAATGAGGTCGACTTTTACTTCGGGGAATCGCCGGCGCTTTACGTGGTCGAGGTGGCCAACGAACGCTACGACGACTTCGTCCGCCGCGCGAGCACGACTCCATCGCTGCTGATCGCGACGGTCGAACCGAAGGCCAAGGGGGCCGAGCCGGTGTTTGAGTTCGAGACCGGCTCTGAACTAGTCGGCGTGCCCTTGCGCGGACTTCGCTCCGCGTGGCAGGGCACGCTTGATTGGTAATCAGCTCAAACAGATATTGATTTTGCGTGCTGGCTCAAGCGGCTAAAAAGTCTTCCTGAAGCTTGGATCGCAGCTTGGCCAGGGCCTTGTTCTGGATCTGCCGGACGCGCTCCTTGGTGACGCCGATGAGCATGCCGACCTGCTCGAGGGTCTTAGGCCCTTCGCCTTCGATGCCCTCGATGTGGCCGAGATTAAAGCGAGCCTGGATCACCTTGACCTCCACGTCGTTGAGCAGGGCGGCATTGCTCTGGATGATGCCGCGGAGCTCATCGACGCACTCAGCCTCGTGCATGTCGCGTTGCTCTTCCTGATAGTGGCTCTTTTCGAGAGTCGGGTCGAACTCGGTCGGGAATCGGCCCCGATAACGGCCGGTTCGCATGGCGACACGGCTGAAGCTCTTGAGGATGGCCCGGCAGGCGTAGGTGCTGAATTTGAACCCGCGGCCGCAGTCGAACTTGTCGACGCTGCGGAGCAGGGCCATGTTGCCCTCGCTGATCAGCTCGGCGAAATCGACGGCGCCCAGCCGGGTCCTTTTAGCCATGGCCAGGACCAGCGGGACGTTGGCCTGGACGATCTCGCAGCGGGCGCCGATGGCCTGGGCGTGCCACCAGAGAAGCTCCCGGGCCGCGGGAAGCGTCAACCGTTTCTCGGCGAACTTGGCCAGCAGTTTGGACATCCGGTAGCGAGCGTAGTTCAGCCGGAGGAACAGCCGTTGCTCCTCGGCGAGGACGAGGGTCGATCGTGGCATGGCGGAGGTATCGTCGAGTTGGGAGACGTCGCCGCTCGTAGACCAGGGCCGGGTCGAGCGGGTGCTCCGGACTTCGGCAGCATAGAGCTTGCGGGCGATGCCACCCTGATTGAAGGACGGGTGGGCGATGTACTCACACGGCTCCGAGAGGATCCGCAGCAGCTCGCCGCGGGCGTCGGCATCAAGATGTTGAAGGAGTGAGTCGGCAGGCAGGCGAGCGGTAGGCAGGTTGGTGGTGGTCGTCTGCTGGCAGGCGGCGTCTGTCGCGATGGCCGGTGTCATGGCTGTGGACTCCCGTGACCTCCGTGGGCCACTTGGTCTCGGCGGCAGGAGGGATGGTGCTCGGTAGGAGAGAAGGTCGCTCGATGCGAAGCATCGAACCCCACGACCAACCGTGAGTCCTGCTGCCGTATGGACTGCAGTGCAGCTTTTTTTGACCGGGCTTCGGATGCTCGCTCTCAGCCGTCCGACCGGTCGGCGGCTCTGCCGGGAGAGCCGTGCGGGGGGAGTCGTTTGCTACTGCATGTGAAATATAGCACAGAAAAGGAGAGCGGCAAATCAGGGCTAACGATAAAAGGCAAGAAAATGTTACGAGCTGTGAGGAGATGTGGTTGTAACTACTGCTAGTTAATGGTGATAGGTCGGTGAAAAAAGTCAAGTCAAGTCAAGTGGAATTTCTTGCGGAGGTCAATAACAGGATAAGTAACACTTTTTATGAGCGTATATAAGGCACGACTGGGTATTTTTGCCCGGATTCGCGGACGAGGCTGGGTCCTCGTAATGAGGTGGTTTGCTTATAGGTTTACATGGTTGCCATAATCTCTTTGCTGGTGCGATTCACTTTTCTACCGAGCGATCAATCAGATTGGGCATTGTCGAGTGCCTCGAAGCGACGGACGAGGCGGTCGTAGAGTGTGCCGCCGCAGGTCTGGCGGGTATTCATGAAGATGCGCCACCCGCCCCTTGACACCAGGACGCTCATAGGAGGTGTTCGTGAGAGGAGGCTGTAAAAAGCGAGTGGACGTTGACGCCAAACGAAGGGCATCAACGCCCACCCCCAGTCTCGCGATTACAGCTCGCGCGGGCGTCGCCGGGAAATCAGCAGTGCCCCGCCGATGAGGAGGGCGAGGGCGCTGGCCGGTTCCGGCGTGATCAGGCGGACGTTGTCCATGCCAATGTCCCAGGTCCGGACCGGGAAGGCGTAGCCGATCTCACCGTAGATGAGCTCCACCGCATCGATGTTGTGCATGAGGAACTGCCAGTCGGCATCAGTGCCGGGCGTTCCGTTGCCCTCGTAGATCGTCCATCCGGCCGGGATGGTCAGCGAGGAGGAGGGAATCGGATAGTAGTAGGATTGCCAGCCAGCGCCGATGGTCGGAGACGCCGGGCCAGTATACCAGGCCTCGATTCCGGTGATGTAATCGCCGCCATTGGTCCAATGGAGCCGCAACGTCTCGCCGATCCCATCGGAACCTTCCATATCGAAGCCTCTGTCCGCGCGGAGATCGACGCTGAAGCCGGTGACGCCTTTGCTCACATAATCTCCGGCGAAGACATTGGTCGGGTCGGGCATGAACTGGAACTCCGGCTCGCCGCGCCCTTCCGTGGCCTTCAGCCACGCGTCCGGATTACCGCCTGTGGGCATGATCCACGTGTTTTGGTTAATGCCGAACCAATTGCCGTTGTTGATGCCGTTCTCGAAATCCGCGACAACGTCGCCCACTGCCTGAGCCGCTCCCACGGTCAGGACCACCATGCTCAACAACGAGATACCCAGAATTCGCATGACTACCTCTCCTCTCCATGAAGAAAACAAAACTCGCCAGATCGATGTTTCTCTCCCCGGGAAACGCCGGGGCTCGTTTTCATTTATTCGCATCGCGACTGTTCGCGGATCGCCTATTGCTACGACCGATTCCGGCGGCCCAGCAGGATGGGCAGGCCGAGGAGGGCCAGCGCCACGGTCGCCGGTTCGGGGACGGTTTGAATGCTGATATTGTCAATCCCGAGCGTCCACGAGCCGAAGCTGGTGTACATGGTGCCGGGTCGTGCGTACATGAACTGGACCAGGTCCACGCGGCTGAGGAACGTCGCCCAGTCCGCGTCGGTTCCCGGGGTACCGTCACCACGGGTGAAGATCCAGCCGATGGGAACGACGCCGCCGGCGGCGTTGATGGTGAAGTCGTAATGGTTCCAGCCGATCGGGGGCGTGGCCATGTTGTCGGTCGACCAGGTGGCCGAGTAGTTGACGCTGAAACCGGTGTCGTCCATCTGCATGATCTTGAGAGTCACGGGCCGGTTCTGCCACGATCCCACATGGAGCACGTTGAGGTCGGTGCTGAGCGTG
The DNA here is from genome assembly GCA_035542775.1 of Phycisphaerae bacterium. Taxonomy (GTDB): domain Bacteria; phylum Planctomycetota; class Phycisphaerae; order UBA1845; family UTPLA1; genus DATKKX01. The sequence goes on from DATKKX010000071.1 coordinate 22,562, forward strand.
GTGACGCCGGCGCTGGTCCAGTCGCCGACGAACACGCTGTCGATCTTGTAGGTATCGTTGAACCCCGGCTGGTAGCGCGGCGAGGCCGTCCCCCAGTTCGGGATGGACGTGCTGAAGCCGCCCTGCTGGAGGTACATGTCGGGGTTGCCGCCGGTCGGTTGGAAGACGCGGGGCTGATTATTGCTGCAGATCCATTGGCCGACGTCGGTGCCGTCGTCATAGGTTTCGATCAGGCTGGCTTGGGCGGCGGCCCCGCTCAGCACGACAAGACTCATCAACGCGATACTCAGACCTCTCA
>DATKKX010000072.1:0-5777 GCA_035542775.1 Phycisphaerae bacterium
GCTTGACGGCACGCCAGCGGGGAGCGGCACGGGTGTGAACAACTGGACTCAACTGTCTTTGTCACAGACCGCCACAGCCACCGGTTTGACCATCGGCACGACCTACCGCTTCCGCGTCAAAGCTCGGAACTACTACGGAGAAAACGAGACGCCGTGGTATCCGACCTCGGGTTACATCACTCAGGCAACCACGGGCGGAGCAACTTGCGCGCTGCTGGGCGACATCAACCAGGACGGCGTGCTGAACGGGAAGGATGTTGACGGTTTCATCCGGGCGAAACTGGGTGGGGCGCCATTGCCGGGCGAAAACCAGGCCTGCGCGAACTATGGCGGCTCGCTGTCGCAGGACATCGCGGCGTTCGTTGCCGATTTGCTGGGTCTGTGAGCGAGGTTGAAGGATTAGCGCCGAACGATGGGCTCGATGTGTCGGGCCCGGCGGGGGGATCGCTTCAAAAGAGGCCGCGCAGCTTAGTCGTTCATCCCACTGCTGATATGCTCCTCCTTTTGGTAGCTTCATCCCCGCGTGGTGAAGAGGCCATGCTGGCCAAAATCTCATGCGCGCGCCAGAATCACCGCCATGGCAATCGAGGTGGTCGCTTTTGACGTACACCAGACGCTCGCCCACTGGCCGGCGGGAAGGGTGCAGCCGATCGAGGTGCAGCGCCTGCTCTCGCGATTTGGAATCGAGATCAGTTACTGGGCCTTCGATGCGGTAAGACAGACGATTCTCCTGCTCGACGGGCCCAAACGAGAGATACAAGGGTGGACCGACTTTCTGGCGTTGCTCTTCGCCCGTTTGCAGGTGCCGGTTTCGGTGGATCTCCTGGCCGCGCTTACCGCGATGCATGAGAGTCGCGACGGGATGGAGCTCTATCCCGACGTAATGCCGTGCCTCACGGCCGTAAAGGCCGCGGGCCTGAGGAGCTGTACCTTCACGACCTTGCCGGCGTTTATGATGGGCGACGTTCGGCACCAGGTCTTGCCGCTCATCGACCATTATCTGAACTGCAGCGCGGTCGGCGCCGCAAAGGGCGACCGGCGTTTCTATCAGCGCATCACCGAAAAACTGGGCGTGCCGCCCGATCACATCCTCTGCGTCGGCGATGATCCCCTCTCGGATGTGGAGTTGACCGTCGAGGCCGGCTGGAAGGCGGTTCTTCTGGATCGCCGCGGCAAGCATGGAGACGTTCACGCTAACCAGCTGGGAACCATCGACTCGCTGAGCGAGTTGAGGTGCTATTACCCTTGACGGAGTAAACGGCCCAGTTTGGGCTGGCCCGGATCGGGTCGCGGAATCGCCGTAACCTCCGAGAGCCGCAGGAGATCGCGGGCAGCATCCATACGCCCATCATCTCGTACACCGGCAGTGGTCTTGACCTTGCCTTCTGTTTGAGGTGTGATTTCCACGTCAATTCTGTTCGCCGGGCACATAGAGACAAGGAGAAAAGAGATGTACCGCACGTTGTTGGTGTCAGTGATCGCCGTAGGTCTGCTCGCGGGCTGCGCGCAGTTGCAGCCCAAGATGGAGATGAAGGAGATGAAGAAACCGGCCGTGCCGGCGGAAATGGCGAAGCTCCAAGGCTGGATTGGCAGCTGGTCGGGCACGGCCGAGATGGTTTCTCCCACGCCTGAAGAGATGAAGAAGATGATGCCTGAAGGTTCAAAGGAGATGCCCAAGACCATGCCCGGGGGCGAGAAGGTTGAATGGACACTGGGTGGGATGGTCCTCAAGAGCGAGGGCTGGTACGACATGGGTGACGGCAAACGCCGCAGTTACGTCTCCTACACGGTCTGGGATCCGAAGGCCAAGAAGTATCATGGTTGGTCCGTGTCGGATTGGGGTGACATTAGCGAGGGTTGGATGACGGCTGACCCGGGCGGCAAGACCTTCCGCATGACGGAGAAGGGCACGGATGCGGATGGCCAACCCGACACGGCCGAGGGAACGATGACCTTGGTCGATGACAAGACCATGGAGTGGACTGTCAGCGTCAACGGTCCTCAAGGCAAGATGAAGCTTAAGGGCACGAGCAAGAAGCAGCCCTAACGCGGCCACGTTGCTGCAACGCCTGAGGCGGGAAGCACCGTCTTCGAATACCATCACTTTGACTTGCTGAAGTCCCTGCAATGCACAAGAGCCAGTCCTCGTTTGCCCTCGCGTCAAACGAGTCCTGGCTCTTTGTTTTCCGCTACTCAACGGTCCGCACTGCGGACCGATTTCCGCCTTACCAGGCGAGGTAGCTCTTCCGCGCCGCGTAGGTGCGGGTGTGCGTCCGGCTCGTCGGCCGGCGAGTCGTGGTCCGGCTCGTGTAGCACCGCGGGGTGTTCTTGTGGTAGTTGTAGCTTCGGTTGGTCGGGCTCTTCCACGTGGTCACCCGGCGGCCGCCGGTGGTGGTCGTGAAATTGGTCACGGTGTAGTTCTTCGTGATCCAGTTGTAGCTGCCCCAACCCCAGTTCTGCCACTTCCGGCTCCAGGTGCGGAGCTCGGTCACCAGTCGGGTGGCCTCGCACTTCAGGAAGCGTCGCTCGGTCGGATCGTTCGAAGCGTGATATCGCCTCTTGAACCGATTGTACATCGCTTGCTTCCGCCTGATGTCTGTCTGGAAGTTAGCCTTGTTGTAGTTCACATTGTACGTCGCCATCTGTTACTTCCTTTCGAGAGATAATCGACTACCCCCGGTCCAGTACCAGGGCCAGTGTCCCTCGTCGGCAACAACCGATGGCGGGTTAAGATCGCCATGCTCGTTCATTGACATGAATATACCAAACCGGCACGGCGTCCGGTCGGCATTATCGGCGGCGCACGCACTAATTGACCGCTGACGCGGAAGTTGCGAACGACGCCGTCACGCAGTGCGTATTCTCGACGCGTGCACAAATCCCCTGCCGCACGGACAAACCGGGTTTGTCCGTGCCACCCGGGTTTTCCGGGCCAGTCCGCTAACCGCCCGGCACGATGCCCTCCTTCACGAGATAGGTCAGCAGCTCCGCGACCACCTCCTCCAGCTTCAGCTCTCCGTTCTTCAGCACCAGCTCCGGTTTCAACGGAGGCTCGTACGGATCGCTCACGCCGGTGAACTGCGCGATCTTGCCCTCGCGGGCCTTCTTGTAGAAACCTTTCGGGTCGCGCTCCTCGCACGTCGCGACCGGCGTATCGATGAACACCTCGACGAACGGGATCTTGGCCTCATCGTGGAGCTTGCGCACGAGGTCGCGGTCCGCCCGGTAAGGGCTCACGAACGAGGTGACGGTCATCAGGCCGGCATCGGCGAACAGTTTCGCGACTTCGCCGATGCGCCGGATGTTCTCGGCCCGGTCCTCGGCGGAAAAGCCGAGGTTCTTGTTGAGCCCGTGGCGGATGTTGTCGCCGTCCAGCACGTAGGCCAATCGGCCCTGCTGGATCAGGAGGTGTTCCAGAGAAAAGGCGATCGTGCTTTTGCCGCTGGACGGCAGGCCGGTCAGCCAGATCGTGCATCCCTTCTGCTTGAGCAATCGCTCGCGCTTCACCCTCTCCACGTGCCCCTCATGCCACACCACGTTCGTTGCTCTGATTTCGGTCATGTTGTCCTTTCCCTGTTGCCTGGCGATCGTCCATCAGTCGCCCGATCGGCGGTTCCTATTCTTCCTGAAACAGAGGCGTACTCAAATACCGCTCGCCGGCCGAAGGCAGAATCAGCACGATCATCTTGCCAGCACTCTCCGGACGCACCGCGACCTGGCTGGCGGCGTGCAGCGCCGCGCCGGATGAGATTCCGCAGAGCAGCCCCTCCTCTTTCGCCGCCCGCCGCGCCATAGCCATGGCATCCTTGGAATTCACCAGGATGATCTCATCATAGATGGAAGTATTCAACACCTTTGGAACGAAGCCGGCCCCGATGCCCTGGATCTTGTGCGGGCCGGGTTTGATCGGCTTGCCTTGGCGGGTCTGCGTCAGGACCGGTGATTCCTCCGGCTCGACGGCCAGGCAGCGAAAACCCGGTTTCCTTTTCTTGAGGACCTCACCAATGCCGGTAATCGTTCCGCCCGTCCCGATTCCGGACACCAGCATATCCACCTTGCCATCGGTGTCGTTCCAGATCTCTTCCGCCGTTGTCCGCCGGTGGATCTCGGGGTTCGCCGGATTGTCGAACTGCTGCGGAACAAAGCTCCGGGGTATTTCCTGGGCCAATTCCTTGGCGCGGCGGATCGCGCCGGGCATGCCTTCGGCCGCGGGCGTGAGCACCAGCTTGGCCCCGAGGGCCTTGAGCAGCATCCTCCGCTCCATGCTCATGGATTCAGGCATGGTGAGCGTGAGGTGGTAGCCTCTGGAGGCGCAGACGAACGCCAGCCCGATGCCGGTGTTTCCGCTGGTCGGCTCAATGATCTCCGACTCCCTGGTGATCAGGCCGGCCGCCTCGGCGGCCTCGATCATGGACTTGGCGATACGGTCCTTTACGCTCGCCAGTGGATTGAGATACTCGAGCTTGGCATAGACCGTGGCCTGAGATTGGATGATGCGGTTGATACGGACGAGCGGCGTGCCGCCCACGGTTTCGACGATGTCATTGAAAAGACGTCCCATGACCGGTCTCCGACACATCGCTGGCTGTGACCCGAACGCCAACGGCACAAACCACACCTGGAATGCCTGCGGTATGATAGATAGCGGCCCTTTCGCCGAACGTCAATCCAGGTTGCAGTCCGCCAGCCGCCGACACAAAGCTTGTGATCACAAGACGTTAAGTTTGCGGGTTGACAGCACCGACCACAGCCGGTATCAACAAGCGGCGCGGTCAGAGGCTTTGACCCAGAAGCGGGATGTCGCGAGCCGGCCTATCACCCATCAGGGAGAGCCCGTGCAGGAGTCCAATGCCATGAGTCGCCGGACGATGCGAAGGATCGCACAAATCAGCGTGGCACTGGGGGCGGGTATGCTGTTCAGTTCCGTCACTTGTGTGGAAAACGCCGCCGACCTGGTCGGGACCGGGCTGTCGATTACCGGAGCCACGGGCGTGTTGGGGCCCACCGGCAGCCAGACAGCATCGAACGTCGGCACCGGCCTGGACGCCATGGCGGACATCATGGAACTCGCCAGGATCGCCCGCTAGCCCGTCGATTTTGCCATGCCACGATCGAATTCCCTTATGATTGCGTGAGGGAGGGTCCGCGCGCGGAGGCGACTCGGCGCGGTGCCGCGGGCTCCCGCTTTGCATTGCCGGAGGTCGTCCGTCATGAGGCTGCCGCCCGGACTGCTCATGGCCGCGTACGCGCAGGGCATCTTCCCCATGGACGTGGACGGGGAGATCGAATGGTTCTCGCCGGATCCGCGGACCATCCTGCCTCTGGACGGGTTTCGCATCTCCAAGACGCTGGCCCAGGCGTGCCGGCACGGCAGATTCGAGATCCGGCTGAACACGGCGTTTCTGGAAGTGATGCGGTGCTGCGGCGAGCGCGGCGAAGGGACCTGGATTTCCCCGGAGATCATCGAGGGCTATTGCGAGCTGCACCGCATGGGGCTGGCTCACAGCATCGAGGCGTGGGAGGGCGGCACGATGGCCGGGGGACTCTACGGCGTGAGCCTGGGCGGGGCGTTCTTCGGAGAGAGCATGTTCCACCGGGTCCGTGATGCCAGCAAGGTGGCACTGGTGGCGCTGGTGGAGCGCCTGCGGCAGCGAGGTTTCGCCCTGCTGGACGTGCAGTTCATGACCGAGCACCTGCGACAGTTCGGGGCGGTCGAGATTCGGCGGGGGGAGTACCTGCGCAGACTGGCCCGGGCGATCGTCCTGCCGTGCCGGTTC
>DATKKX010000073.1:0-11024 GCA_035542775.1 Phycisphaerae bacterium
GCGGGAGGAAATGGTAACGGGGCCATCGCCTTTCCTGCGGGACATGATTCAAGTCGCCGGGGCCGCCGCTCGCGGGAGCAAGATAATCCGCGAGCGGCGGTTCAGGCGTGATCGAGTCGGCATCGGATCGCGCGTGGCGCGGGGCGATCCGGCAGCGACTCCTGCGAGACTGGATTAGGTCGGCGACGTGGAACAACTGCATTTCCAGGGTGACCCTGTGGTGATTGCGGCAAGTCAGGTCTTCAGAAATAAAGGACCAGGCTCATGGCAATGGAATCAGCCTGCAAGCTGCAAGTTGGACGAGATCATTACGATGGCAAGGCCCGGATGGAAGTGGACCACATTGATTTCGCCGGGTCGACCAAATATCGATTCAGACTGAGCGAAATCCGCAGTCCTCGCCAAGAGGACGAAGTGCTGCTTTTTGATTTTCATGGCAATCCCGTATCCATCAGGCTCAGCAGCGCCCGAGCGGCCTCCAACTGGATCGATTACATGCTCCACCCGCAGACGCTGGTGGACAAGCTCGGGATCAAGGAAGGTCATAGAGTCCGGGTGATGAACCTGGACGACAACAATCTGCTGGAGCTGTTGCAGACCCGGAACGCGACGATCGTCTCGCAGCCGGCGGTATCGTGCGACACGGTGATGCTGGGCATAGAGCGTCCGTCCGAGCTGCGTCAAATTGAAGACCTGAGTGAAACCTTGCGGCCGGACGGGGCCATCTGGGTCGTGTTGCCGAAGAGCGTCCGGACGGTCACCAAGGCGAACGTGTGCGCCGCCGCCCGCGAGGCCGGTTTGAGCCATGTCGAGGTGGTGGATTACTCGGAATCGCAGGCCGCCTACAAGATCATCCGCCCCGCGGGATCCAAGTAGCGGGGTACTTTTCGGAAGACCGTTCGCACCAACGGAGTCTCTCATCGGATTGGCGAAGGGCACGTCGAGAGGCCGGTCGACGGCGTGGGGATCAGGAGCCCGCCGTTTTGCCTGCCGCAAGTGAGGATATGACCGCGAACAAGCAGGCTGTCATTTTCGATATGGACGGGACGTTGACCCGTCAGAATCTCGATTTTACAGCGATCCGGCAGGAAATCGGGCTGGGGCCGCAACCGGTCCTCGAGACCATTCTAAAGATGGCGCCCGCAGAGCGAGCGCGGGCCGAGGCGATTCTCGAACGGCATGAAGCAGAGGCGGCGGCGAAATGCGAGTTGCAGCCAAGCGCGGGCGAAGTCGTCGGCGAGCTTCGCTCGCGGGGAATCGCGGCAGCCTTGATGACGAGAAACTCGCGTAAATCGGTGGAGGCGTTTCAGTCTCGGCACGGGCTGACGTTCGACCTGGTATGGACGCGCGAGGACGGGCCGATGAAACCCTCGCCCGATCCGATTCACATGATTTGCCGCGAACTGGGTGTCAAGGCGGCGGATGCGTGGGTGGTCGGTGATTTCCGTTTTGACATCATCTGCGGCGCCAGCGCGGGGGCCCGCACGGTGCTGTTTGTCGAGGCGGGCCGGCAACGGCCGGACTGGGCGGCGGAGGCCGACTACGTGATCGACGATCTACGCGAGCTGCTGGATCACATGGGGCTGGGGCCGCGAGTGCCGGGACGGGCGCCGTGATGGCCCGGCGGCCGGCCGGTTCGTAGAGGAGAGCCACACGGAGAGGAGCGCAACAGTCTTCCTGACACCTTTATCTGGGGAGGCGTGACGTGGGATCGCTGGCACTCGCCCATCTGTTTCATCGAAAGCTGCGCACGAGCCTGTCGGTTCTGGCGGTGGCGATCGGCATCACCATGTTGCTGGTGATGCTAGGGCTGTCGCACGGCATGCTGAACGAGGTGGCGGAACGGGTCCAGAGCGTCGATGCCGAGCTGATTGTGCTGCCGGAAAACGAAAACGTCATCTTCACGGCGGGGACGGCCTTCACCAGCAGGATCGTCCCGATCATCGATTCCTTTGAATTCGGGGGTCGCCGGGTGGTCAAGCGCACGATCAGCGTAATGCTCGACACGCTTCACATGGGGGGGCAACAACAGCGCCTGTTCGGCGTCGATCGCACGGATATGCCGGCGTTCCTGGGATCACGGAAGGTCGTCGAGGGCAGGCTGTTCGACGACGGCCGGGCCTTTGGCAATCATCTGGATTCGCTGCGAAATCCCAACGGATACTACGATCCGTCGCAGATCTCGGAGGATGAGTTGAGAGCGGCGTGCGAACTGGTGATCGACACCCGGCTGGCCCGGGTGGGCAGCTACCGGGTGGGTGAGCAAGTGGTTTTCCTGGGGCGGCCGTTCAAGATCGTCGGGATCGTGGAGTCGGGCGTCGCAGGACGCGTGTTCTGTCCGCTGCAGGTCCTGCAGTTGATCAAGAACGGCGGAGTCCCGTGGGTCAGCCTGTTTTTCGTGCAACTGCAGCCGCCACCGGCCGAGCAGCGGACAATGGGCGGGGACCGGCAGGGCGAGGGCGTGTCTCAACGGATCGGCGCAGCGGGCTACGAGGAGGCCGTTGCGGACGCGATGAGCAAGAAGATCAAGGCCAAAGTCGAGCCCAAGAGCAGCTACCGCAACTCGCTGTATGAGAGCTTTTCACAGGTCTACCTGTACATCAACGCCGCCAGCACGGTGGCGCTCATCGTGTGCTTCCTCATTATCCTGCAAAGCATGTATGCGATGGTGCTGGAGCGCACGCGGGAGATCGGCATTCTGAAATCGCTGGGGGCGGGGCGGCTGTACCTGATCGCCGAATCGGTCACCGAGGCGGTGATGGTTTGCGTCACGGGCACGGCGCTGGGCATCGGTCTGGCCTTTGCGACCAAGTACATTCTGGAGGCGGCCAAGCCGCTGCTGACCATCACCCTCGAGGCGAGATTTGTCGGGCTGGCGCTGGTCATCGGCATCATCGGCGGGACGCTGAGCGCCCTCTATCCGGGGTACCGGGCGGCACGGCTCGACCCGGTGGCAGCGCTGACGTTCGAGTAATACAATGCGGTGATTCAAAGAGTCGGCGAACGGGCGTGGATCCGCCACGCCGGGGCTTGTAGACGGTGGGCTTGCTGAGTTGCCATGGATCACGCGGACGACATCCTTCTTCGAGCCCGGGGCGTCCGACATACCTATTACGCGGGCAGCGTGGGGACCCCAGTTCTGCACGGCATCGACCTTGACGTGCGGCGCGGCGAGTTCGTGATGATCATGGGTCCCAGCGGATGCGGCAAGAGCACGCTGCTGAACGTTCTGGGGTTGATGATGCGCCCGACGTCCGGGGCAGTGGAGATCGACGGCAAGGCGACGGAATCGCTGAGCGACGGAGAGCGGACGGCGATACGGCGCGACAGGCTCGGCTTTGTTTTCCAGCGGTTCAACCTTCTGCCGGTGCTGTCCGCGGAGCAGAACGTGGCGCTGGCGCTTAAGCTCCGCGGCCGCAGCGCGGACGGCCAGGCGGCCGCAGCTCTGGATCGCGTCGGGCTGGAGGCGAAGCGGCGCAGCAAGCCCGCGGCATTGTCCGTCGGCGAGCAACAGCGGGTGGCGATTGCGCGAGCCCTGGTCGCACGGCCGAAACTGCTATTGGCCGATGAGCCGACGGGGAACCTGGATTCGGCCAACGCCGCCGAGGTGCTGAATCTTCTCGAGGAATTGAACCGTTCGGACGGGCTGACGACGGTGATGATCACGCATAATGAGCACCTGGTCGATCGGGCGGACCGTGTCATCCTGATGCGTGACGGGCGGCTGGAACAGGGTTGACGTGACAGAAGACCAGGACCACGGCACGGCTGAGCCTCACACCATTGTTGTCCCGGCCCCAGCGCCGTCGGCCGCGGCCGGCCGCCCGATCGGCTATCGGTTGTGGTTCATCTGTTTCGGCGGCTGGCTGGTGGCCATGGCGCTGGCCGCCAGAGGGGGGCTGTACCTGGTTGATCACGGCGGGTCGACGATCGGCTGGGCGGTCTGGATGCTGGCCCTTACGGCCTTGTACCTATCCCTTTGTTGCACCCTGATTCCGCTTCCCACGACATGGATTGTCCTGCTTGCGGCGAGCGACATGATGGCCGGTCAGGTCGGGATTGCCGGACATGGGCCGGCCAGACTGGTGGTCGTGGCGACGGTGTGCGCGCTGGGGTCTTCGCTGGCCAACCTGAACGAATATCACATCGTCGCCTACCTGATGAAGATCCGCCGGCTCGCCAGGATCCGCGAGACCCGGCTGTACCTGGCGGCGAGCAAATGGTTCGGCAAGAGCCCGTTCTGGATTCTGATGCTCTTCAACTTTGTGCCCATTCCGGTGGACGTGATCCGGTGGCTGGCGGTCCTGACCCATTATGACCGCGGGAAGTTCTACGTGGCCAACTTTGTCGGCCGCTGGTTTCGATACGCGCTTTGTGCGGTGGTATCGTTGGGCATGGATCTGACGCCGCGGCAGATCCTCATCATCCAGGCGGTTCTGGTGGCTGTCGCCGTGGTGAAGTTCCTGTTGCAGCGCGGTCGCAAAGCGCGCCGCGACTTCGAAGGACAGGCGTCCGAGGCTGCGCCGATTGTCGGCGGCGCGGAGGGGGCGTAGAATCGCGAGGAACGCAGCTTCGGCACTAATGGAGGAATTTGTGCGAACGGTTTTCATTCTTGCAGTGGTTTCCCTGGCGTCCTGCGTGGGCGCCCAGGATCGGCCAACCTCACGGCCTGCCGATGGTCCGGCGACACAACCCGTCGGCTCTCAACCCGCCACTCAGCCGGCCAAGCTGTCTTCGGGCAATCCGCGCCTTGACGGGATTCTGGACCGCCTGGAAGAGAAAGGCCGGACCATCAGAGGGCTGGGCTGCAAGCTGACCTACAGGTACGTTACCGTGGAGCCTGTGGAAGACGCGCAGGTCAAGGAAGGCGAGTTGTTGTTCGCGGTAGACCAGCCGAATTCCAAGTTCCTGATTCACTTCACGAAGCTGCTTGCCGAGGGCGTGGCCGTTGATCGCGAGGAGTATTTCCTGTTCGACGGGGAATGGCTGATTGAGCGGAACGACAAGGCCCGTACGGTGATCAGGCGGCAGATCGTCCGTCCCGGGGAGAAGGTGGACCCGTTCAAGCTGGGCAAGGGGCCTTTTCCGCTGCCGTTCGGACAGAAGCGGGAAGACATCCTGCGCAACTTCAAGGTGACGCTGGAGCCGTTCGAGGTGGGCGATCCGCGAAATACCGACCATCTACACTGTGTGCCGCTGCCGAACACGGAGTTGGCCTCCAAGTACAGTCGCGTGGAGATCTATGTCGACAGGGAGCTGGAGCTGCCGACCAGGATCGTGACTGAGCGGCTGACGGACGGGAATCGAATCGAGGTTGATTTCAAGGACGTGAACACCAACGAGGCGCCGGCCCAATCGAGGTTTCGAATCGAGGTGCCGGCGGGCTTTGAGGTTACGGAGGAACCGCTGCCGGACCTGAATGAGGGAGGAGCGCCAAAGAAGGGCGGTTGAGGCGAGGGATCGAAGGGCCCGACGGGGCCTCGCTGAACGCGTGGAGGCTTCGTGCCGATGGCGTTTTGCCACAATGTTCATCACCTCCGGCATCCAGGCCTGTGGCGCGGGCGTGCGGGGGCCTTGGTCGGTGTGTGCCTTGCATGCGGTCTGACATTGCTGCCGGCCGGCTGCACGGAGATTCCGCGGGCCTCCAAAGAGCAGAACAACCTCTCGGCGATGCAGAAGGTGTCCATTACCATCACCGGGCGCACCAGTTACACCGCCTATGTGGCCGACACCGATGCCACCCGCATGCTGGGGCTGATGAACGTGACCGAGGCGGACCTGTCGGCCGATTACGGCATGATCTTCGTGTTCGACAGGGACGAAGCCCTTTCGTTCTGGATGCGCAACACGATCATTCCGCTGGACATCGCCTACATCCGTTCGGATGGGACGATCGTGAAGACTTACACGATGCAGCCGCTGGACGAGTCAGGCTACCCGTCGCTTCAGCCGGCGAGATTTGCGCTGGAGGTCCGCGGCGGGCAATTCAGGCAGTGGGGGATCAGCGAGGGGGATCGCGTGGAGATCCCCGCCGCGCTGCTTTATTCCGGCGCGGGCGATTGACCGCCTTTCACTTCCGTGTGACTCCATTTTCCGGACGATGTTGCTCAACTGATGTGCGGCGACGACCGACGAAAGGGCAGCCGGAGGCGGGTGCGGGAAATCCGCCGGAGGCGGATCGCACCGGCGATGGACTCTCGCCCCGGCGATGGACCGTCGGCCACCAGGGAAAGCGGCAGCAGGCATGAATATAACCGCCCGCGGCACATCTCAGGGGAAGACCCCCGGCAACAGGAACAGCCTGTCGCCCACAGGCCCCATAATGCACTTGGCGGTTTTCGGGAACCTGGCATCGGGCCTGGAACAGCTTCAACAAATGCGGGAGGGGGCCGACTGGTGCGCCTGTGAAGACGTGACCGGGTTTGAGGACCAGCCCGATTCGTTCTTCCGGCGGATAGACGCGGCCATTCTGGCGGCGGATGACGCAAGTGTCATGAACGAGTCTGGCCCGGAGCGAGCTGCTCGGGATCGCCAGTTGGATCTGCTACGGCGCCACCGAGTGGGCGTGCTGATCCTCTCGCCGCAACCCTGGCGGTTCGTGGGCTATGGTTTCGGCACGGTCTCATTGCCGTTGAATTCGCCGATCGAGACGATTCGCGGTGTTCTGCTGGCGATATCACGGTCTCGGCCGGTCATGCGGCTTATCGACAACCAGGTGCACAGCATTCGCCGCATGAGCGAGACGCTCAGCAGGCAGCTAGAAGAAACCAATTCCGATCTCCGCCTGGCCGCCCGCCTGCAAACCGAGTTTCTGCCTCATGACCTGCCGCAGGCCGGGCCGCTTCGCTTCGCCACGCTCTTCAGGCCGGCCGCCTGGGTCAGCGGCGACATCTTCGATATCTTCCGGCTTGATGAGATCCACTGGGGAGTGTACCTGGCCGATGCCGTGGGACACGGAGTTGCCGCCGGCCTGTTGACCATGTACATCAAGCAGGCCATCAGGCCCAAGCGCGTCTTTCAGAACGCCTACGAGCTCGTTCCGCCGGCCGAGGTCTTGAGCGCCCTCAGCGACCAGCTTGCCTCCCAGGCCCTGCGAGATTCCCAGTTCGTCACCGGCTGGTACGCCACCGTCAATACAGCAACGCTCGAGATGAAGTATGCCGTGGCCGGCCATCCGCCCGCGCTCCTGATCGAAGCGGGCGGAGCCATACGGGAGCTGCATGGAGACGGTTGCATGCTCGGCCTGAGCGCGGGTCAGCAATTTACCAGTGAATCGGTCCAACTGCGGCATGGGGATCGAGTGATGGTTTACAGCGACGGACTGGAACCGACGCTGATCGCCGATCGCCCCCGGCTGCCGGACATGCCGCTTCTGACGGAGGGAATGCCGGCGCTGTTACGCCTGCCCGCCGGCGAGCTGATGGCAGCCTTGCAGAAACGCCTGGATGCCGTCCCCGGCAGCTTGAGCCGCGCGGACGACGTTTCCGTGGTAATCATGGATGTCGCCTAGAGGCCGGCAGATGGCGCCTTTCGACTCCTGATGGGAACATCTCGACATGCGGCCGGCGATCAGCGCGGCGGCGTCTCCAGAACCCAGTGCTCGAACATGCGGGCCACCAGTTCGATCGGCAAGCCTACGACGTTGGTGAAGCTGCCCGCGACCTTCTCGACGAAGGGGTCATCCTGGTCCTGGATGCCATAAGCGCCCGCCTTGCCTTCCCAAGCCCCGGTATCGAGGTAGGCCTGGATCGCTTGGTCGCTCAGCGTCCGCACGCTCACGGTGCTGATGCCGTGCTGCAGCAGTCGTCGTCCGGAGGCCGGTTGGAGGAGGACCACACCGGTGATGACAGAGTGGGTCGTACCGGACAGTCGTCGGAGGATGCGATAGGCATCGTCCCGGTCGATCGGCTTGCCGATGATCTCGTTTTCAATTACCGCGATGGTGTCGGCCGCGAGCACAGTTTTGTCCATGTGATCCGGCGCGACGCTTCGGGCCTTGAAGTAAGCCAGCGACTCGGCGTGCAGCGTCGGGGCCACATGTGGATGCACCCACTCCGGTTCGCGAAGCGAGGGCGCAGCGACCTGAAAACGGTAGCCCGCCTCGCTCAGGATCTGGGCCCGCCGGGGGCTGGCGGAGGCGAGCACAAGAGGGTCGGGCTGGATGGGTCCATTCATGCGCATGTTCCGCGTCGGATCGGGTTACCAGGGGATCATATGTACCCCGAGAGGGCAGGGAAGTAAAGAAACGACGGGCACCTCTTCGGGGATTTGACAGACCGTCATTGCGGGCATAGGAAGTTGCGGATTATGAGTCAGAGCACCGAAACCGGCCCTTCCTCGCGGGAGAACGGCCGGCCGATTTTCCAGGCACATGGCGGTCTGTGCATCCTGTTCCTGCTGGCGGTTTACGCCGCAGGGTTGACGCACGGTCTTTGCGATCCGTGGACGGGATTGCGTGACTGGAATGGGGCCTTCTACTCGCAGTTGGCTCGAAATCTGCTGCGTTACCCGATGACGGTGCATCACGGCATGGGGGTGGTGGCGATGGGCGCGGCAGTTCCGCCGCGGGAGGAGCGGTCGATCTATCCAACCCACCCACCGGGACTGATATGGCTGGTGGCATTGGCCTTTCGCGTTTTGGGCGAAGCGGAATGGGCAGCGCGGCTGGCGCCGGTGCTGGCCTCGCTCGGTTCGGTGGTGCTCCTCATCCGGATTCTGGATCGTGGCTGGGGGCGGGAAACGGCACTGCTGGCCGGTCTGTTGTACAGCACGCTGCCGATGGCGGTTTACTTCGGGCGGATGGTCGATCAAGAAGCGATCTGCCTGTGCTGCATGCTGGGGGCGATGGCGGCGTGGCAGGTCCTGACCGCGGCCGATTCCCGCCCGGGATGGCGGAGAGTCGCTCAGGCCGCGTGGGTGGCAGCGGTCATCGGCGCTATCTGGGTTGACTGGTCGGGGATGTTGTTCGCGGGACTTTTCAGCATCCACGCACTCGTGCAATGGTTGCGAAAGCGGCTTCGCGGGGGTCTGGCATGCATGGTGATCGCGGTGGCGTTGCTGGGCTGCGCCGGGGTGCTGGTCTTCCTGGTCTACGCCGCGTTGGATGGGAGATGGGGCGACCTGCTGGCGATCTTTCAGTCTCGGACCTCGGAGAGCGAGGCTGAGCGGAAGGCGCTTGCCGGTAAGCCATGGGAGCACACGGTAACCAACCTGACGTGGCCCATGCTGGTGCTGGCTGTCATGGGAGTCATCTTGTGGCTCATTTCGAAACGTGCCCATCGGAGCGAGGCAAATGCGCGGGCCCAACAGGCAAGTAGCGACCTCAGGGATGCCTCATGGGTCTTGCCGGCCACCGGCGTCATTTGGGTCTGCCTGTTCTGGCGGCAATATGAGCGGCACGAGTATTGGCTGTTCTATCTTGGTCCCCTGGCGGCTCTGTTGGCAGCGCAGACGCTGCTGGCGTTCCGGGGTAGGTTGATGAGGCGCAACGCCCGCTGGGCAGCGGGGGCAACATATGCTGTTGTGGTGATCGTGCTGGCGGCCGCGTTTCGTGGGACGGATAGTTATTTTTCGACAATCTCATATCCGCCGGAGGTAGTGACCGCCCTTAAACAGATCAGCCACGGAATTCGACCTGATGATCGCGTGCTGCTGTACGTCAGTCCGGTGTCCGAGGAACGGTGGGGCGGTTACCGATTACGCAATCTGGTTCCGCCGCAGGTAGCGTACTACCTGGATCGGGCTTTCGACGTCGAGCAAGACTTCGGGGCAGTGGCCAGGAAAGCATCGCAGTACGCGGTCTATATAGTGCCCTTGAAGGCGGCGACTGAACAGGCGGCACGCGTCGCGGAGCTGCGCACCCGGTTTGCGAGCCTGACGCTGGGGCCATACGTGGTCTTCTATCTGCGATCGGGGCCGCAATAGGGTGGGTGCGGGGGAACAGCGTCCAAGCCCGGATGCCTGAGAGGAAGCGAGAAGGGCGCTCATCGCGGTCCCGGGCTCAAACGAAAGACAAAATACGGTCCGACAATCGCGGCGTCGGGGAATTGTCTGCGCAAGGCCATGACCTGCGAGGGTTGCTCGTTGGCCATTCCGACGGGCAATATGTAGACGGCATAGCGGGAGGCTTTCCCGCCGACGGCGCTTGCGTCCGGCTCGACGTCGAAAGCCCGGTCGAGGTAATAAGCAACGTACGGAATGAGGCTGCGATACCGGTAATCCCCACGCGTGTTGACGTGGACGATGTTGCTCGCCAGCAGCACGCGATCATCGGGTCGGGTGGAGCGATTGATCTGCTCCAGGGCGGTGACTTCCTCTTGAGGAAAGCAGATCATTGCGAAATAAGCGTTCGTTCCCCGAAACGCCATGACCATGATGCCGGCTACAACCACGTACATCGCCTTGTACGCCCACCGCCGCCCCTGTGCCGCCAATGCGTCTCGGATGGCCAGCAATGCGCGGGTGGCCAAGAGAACCGCCGGCGGGCCGAGATAAAACAGCCAGTAATGGTGCCGCTCATATTGCCGCCAGAAGATGGCGATCCAGAGGACTCCCGTTACCGCCAGGAGCGCAAAGAGCCCTCGCACGGATTCAGCTCGCGGATCGCCCGGGCGGGGCGGCGATTCGGGCGTCGACTTCTGTGCGGGTTTCAGAATCATGAGGAGGCCCACAGCGGCCAGGAGGAGGATGGGCCATGTCAGGTCCAGAACCGCGTACTCCAGCGGTCTGCCGGCGAACGGCAGGCGCTCCTCCTCGCTTTCGGTGGCCCGTGAAAGGAAGATGGCGATAAGGTCCTTCCATCGGCCTTCCAGTCCGGCGTACACCAGGTAGACGAGCATCCCGAGACCCGACAGCGCGGAGACCGACAGAACGAGAAGCAGCAGCCGGCCTTTGATCCGGCCGCGCCACCACAGAAATGCCGCAAAAGCGCAGAACATCGCCGCGAACAGGACCCCTGACCAGTCAATCCAAATGGCTGCCATGATGGCCGCTGTCCAGATGGCTGCGGACACTTTCCTCCGCCA
>DATKKX010000074.1:0-8588 GCA_035542775.1 Phycisphaerae bacterium
GCCGTCGTGGAAGTCACCGTGACCGGCGCCCTGGATGACTGTGGATTGAGCATAGCGCGTGGCCCGTCCGTGGAGGTGGAAGGTCTGGCACAGATCGCAGCCCGCCGAACCGTCCACGTCCGCATCGGCCGAACCGGTCCACAGATGATAATTGGCCGCGTGCGGATTGGAGCTCGCCGTTCCCAGGAAGTCCGTCGGGCACATGCTGCTGATCAGCACGATGTCGCTGGCCGTATAGTTGGCCGGCGTATAGGACGGCGGGCTGTCCGTGATCCGGTCGTACCCGCGGGCCACGCCTTCGGCACCACGGCTGTGACCGATCCACACGATATGGTGCGTGTCCACGTGGTTATTGAGGATGCCGCTGGCAATTAACGGCAGCTTGGAAATGAAGGCATCGGTATGCCCGCAGGTAGTCAGCGAGCACTGCTCAATGCCAGGCCCGGTGTTGTTCTGATGGGACATGACAACGTAGCCGTAAGAGGCCAGGTGGTTGCCGATGTGGCCGTACCACTGGTAGTTGTGGCCGTTGCCGTGGCTGACGACGACCATCGGCAGCTTACCCATCGAAGCGATGTTGGTGGGGTAGTAGATGTCTTCGAGCGTCATGCCGGAGGGTATTCCATAGATCGTCCCCACGTCATAGGAGGCGATGTTTGTGACCGCCAAGGGCCCGGCCGACGAGGTGTCATTCACGACGTACAGGCCGGCCTCGTTGCCGTAGCCGTCGATGTAGTCGCCACCGTCGAGGATGCCGTTGCGATTGGTGTCGATGACCATGTCAAAGGGCACGCCGAGGCCCGTGCCGGCCAAGCCGCTGAGTCCGCCCGCGGCCACCACCGTGACCCTGTTGGCCTGAATCGTGGAGCCGGTGAAGGTATGAGTCAGCTTGCCGCCCGGCGTCACGTCCACCAGCGCCGGATCGAGCTGCCACTGTCCGATGGTCTTCTTGACCACGACGTAGATGTCGGCCGTCTTGCCGACGATATCCGGGAAGCGGGTGGGATCGATGGCCAGCTCAATGGTCGCGTTCTGATTGAAAGCCTTGACAAACTCAAAATAGGGATACGCGTTCAACGAGTTGCCCGCGAGTTCCGTCGGCGTGATGACCAATGTCTGCCCGAGTAGCGCGTTTATGAACGGCTGGATGTCCAAGCCGTTCGCCGCACCGTCCTCGTTCATGTCGGCATGCTCGATGCATGAGTATGGATAGCCGGCCGGATTGATCAATGCCGTGACGAACGGTCCAATGTCACTGAGATTCAGGGTCCCATCGCAGTTCATATCGCCCAAGGCATCCGCCTGGGCGACACTTGCGATTCCAAACAGACTTAAGAAAAGTACACACGGCAGCGCAACGACGCCTTTCATCTTTCTCATCATCATGCTCCTTTCGCATTGAGAGAATGTAACGGGTGTGCCTTCCCCTGTAATGGGCGTGCCTTCCCTTGTAGTGGGTGTGCCTTCCCCTTCGCAGGCGGCCATCCCCAACCAGCACGACGAATGCACAAAAACGGCCGGTAACGCTTACTATACGCTAAGCTACCAGCTTATCGCTCATTTTGCAAGCAACTGCACGAATGAAGTCGATGAAAATCACTTGTTCTTCATGCTTTGTCGTCGCTGAGAACCTTGCCGCTGAAGGTCCCAGGAATTTCCTGACCGGATGTACAGAACGGAGGGGCGCGGGTGGATCCGTGAAACGCCGCAGCCGCCTGAGGTCTGAATCCCTCATGCGGCCTGCGAAAATCGCTCCGCCCCTTTCTGGTTTACCAGAAAGTGCCATATAAGAGAGTGACGCCGAGTTGTAAGCCTCGGGGTTTCCGGGCCACCGCCGCATCTACCGCCGACCCACAATCCCCGCGTTACAAGGCCTTGAGGGCACGGAACAAGGCCGTTTCCGCCGAGCGGAAGCGCGCTGGCAGCCCGACCAACGTCCTATTCGCCGTCGGCCACCCTCGGCACCGCTTCACGATGGAAAGGGCAGGCGGGCGCTGGGGTTATCTTCATCGAGCCACCAACGGCGGTTTCAGAGCCATCTGATCAATTTGCACCCCTTCTTCGTCGAACCAGTCGGGGGAGGCGTCATCCTGAGCGGCTGACACCACCATGCGAAATAAGGCCTTTGGGCCTCGGGGGCGCCTGGTGGCACGCCGAAAACCGCCGTTTTGGCCTCCAATATGGTCAATTCTGCCCATTTTGAGCCATGGCGATGCCGGCTTTTCCATAGCCACGATTGAGCCGGCTCCATCCTGGTTGTGCCCGGCGTCAACAGGGATGCCGTCAGCTCGCGGTCCACGGTCGCAAGCCGCAGCTCTGTTATAGGGAATTATCCGCAGTCCGCCGAAGCTGAGCAGCGTCGGGGAGAGCGTTGATTTCTACGTTTTATCACCCCGTCGAA
Organism: Phycisphaerae bacterium; assembly: GCA_035542775.1. Classification (GTDB taxonomy): domain Bacteria; phylum Planctomycetota; class Phycisphaerae; order UBA1845; family UTPLA1; genus DATKKX01. Next base: position 2,402 of record DATKKX010000074.1, read on the forward strand.
TCAGCGTTGAACAAAGCGGGGCCATCGGCCTCGGGCGGCATGCCCTGCGCCGGCCGAAAAGTCACCGACCAGCGGGGCTCACGGCCGTTCGTCCGCGCGATCACCGCGGTCTGCACGTTGCTCGATTTATTCGGTTTTTATTGAGCAGAAGCACGCTTCGCGAGCATGGGTTGCAGGGGAAAAAGATGCCTAATCAGGCCTTGACGTATTGACAAACTGGTCCGTTTCTGGTAAACCAGTCTACGTCTGTGAGTTGGGAAGGGGAAAGAAAGACTCTTCCAAACTGTGGCAGCGAACAATTCTCCCGCGGGTAGCGGGTCTGCTGATGTGGGCGGCAGGGGAGAGTGCGGCACCTGTCGTCTCTTGGAGGTGTGGACGCAAGCAAAAGACGGCAGCAGGAGGCAGTCCGAGGCGTTGCCGGAGTTACGCTCTCGGGCCTGAGGTAGGAAGGGAACTTGGTCTTTTCTTTAGCTGATCTTTCTGAGTTGCACTTTGTAGGGCCGGCGCCGATCGCGCGGAGCCGGTGTGTTGCGTTTTTGTGTTGAGGTGAGGCGTAGTGATCCATTACTTGTACTCCTTTTTTTATAAGGATGGAGGCACGACATGAAGACAAGGAAGAAGGTGTTGTTGTGTTGCGCTGTACTTCTGTGTACCAGCGCGTTGGTGGTCAGCTTGGCGGCGCAAGGGCCGTCGCCCGGCGTCGGAAAGCTAGTGGCTGTGCGACATGCACAGGTGCAGCCCTCTGAGCCGGTGAAGCCGGATCAGACCGGACCGTCAAATACCACTAGCGTCGTCCCAGCCTCGCGGAACGCGGGGGTGGCCGGGCTGCCACCTGGGAAGATGCGGGAGGCATCGCCGGCAACGAGCGAGATCAAGGCGACGTCCGTCACGGCGGGACCGACTGCTGCGGCCCCGGCGGGAGGGCTCAAGCCCGCTGATATGGTGGGCAATGTGCCCGGCAGCGGAGCTCCGGTCTACACCGGCAACGTGATCACGCCCTCGAAGGGTCGAGGGGTCGGCGTCCTTTATGCACCGACCGAGCCCGACAACGCAACGTTCCGGGCGGCGGTTTCGGCTCTTTTGGGCGGCCTGCCTTGCGACTACTTTGACGCCAGGACCGGCACGCCGACGTTGGCCCAGCTGCAGAACTACGGCCTTGTCATGACGTGGGTTAACTACGCCTACGCTGACAAGGTTGGCATGGGCAACGTTCTTGCCGATTACGTCGACGTGGGCGGCAAGGTGATTCTGGGCCAGTGGTGCTACCACTCAACCCAGGGCAACTGGCTGGAAGGCCGGATCATGACCACGGCTTACTGCCCGGTCACGGTTGATTCCGTCTCTTTCACCACCTCGTCGTACAACCACGATGGTGCCACGTGCATCTACATTGCCCCGAATCCTGTTGCTAATTTCGATGCCAGCTACCGGGATCACATCAACTCGGTCCTGCCGATCGGGTTGAGCGACGGGCACTACCAGGATGGGTACATTGTGTCCGGCTATCGCACCGATATGGCTGTGGTCTATTGCTCGGGTCACACCGGCGATGACTATAGCACCGGTGACTGGCCTATGGTGACCGCGAACATCTATCTGTGCGGCGGCACGCCGTTGATCGGCGCCTGCTGCAACACCGCCACGGGCGTGTGCGTTGACGGCACGTCGCCGAGCGACTGCCTCGCGGGCGGTCAGTTCATGCGGTGGTTCTATCAGGAGCAGTGCAGCGAGCTCGAGCCGCTGTGCGCCGACATCGTCGGTGCGTGCTGCCTGGAGACGAATTGCGAGATGCTGACCCCCTATCAGTGCTACCTGGCGGGCGGCCAGTATAACGGTGACGGCACCAGCTGCGATCCGAACCCCTGCCTGTGCGCTGACTTCTTCGTGACGGCTCCCGGCTCCTGGACCGGAACCACCTGCGGAGCGGGCAACGATTGCGCCCTCCGCGGCACAGAGGAAGTCATCTACGCGGTCACGATTCCGTGGGCTGGCAACTGGATCTTCGACCTGTGCGGCTCCAGCTTCGACACCTACATGTTTGTCGGCACGAGCTGCTGTGGGGCGGAGTTGGGTTTCGATGACGATTCCAGTCAGTGCGGTCTGCAGTCCTACATGATGTTCAGCGGATTGGCTGCCGGCACGTACTACATGGATATTGAAGGTTACAGCGGCTGCGGCAACTATGTGTTTAATGTCCACGAGCCGATGGGCGCCTGCTGCTTGCACGGCGCCTGCATCGGTGACATGTCGCAGCCGGCATGCACCGCACAGGGCGGCTCATGGTACGGTGGCCAGACTTGCGCCAGCTTTACCTGCCCGGGCGGCTGCCAGGAGTCGGAAATCGATATCACCTACGTGCCTGACTACTGGCCTTATGAGACTTCGTGGCAGTTGGTCCAGGAAGGGACCGGCGCAACGATCTGCGTCAACCCGCCCATGACCACGGCTTTCGCCACGTACCTCACGATCTGCTGCGTCACCAACGACGGCTGCTATGACTGGAACTGCCAGGACGCCTACGGCGACGGCACCTATGCTCCGGGCGGTTACGAAATCCGCTTCAACGGAGTGGTGGTGGCCTCGACGCTGGGCTCCGGCTGGTACGGCTCCAGCACGTCGGTGACCCAGATCGGCGGCTGCGTCTTCACCGGCGCGTGCTGCTTCGCTGGTCCGCCGTATTGCGTGGTCGTTACGCAGCCGGAATGCGATCTCGCCGGCGGCTTCTGGCTTGGTGCCTGGACCACCTGCGGTCCGATCGTCGACTGCGACGGTGACGGCATCATCGACTCCTGCGCGATCGGCTCCGGCATCTCGCAGGATTGCAACGAGAACGGCATTCCGGACAACTGCGACATTGCCAGCGGCTACAGCACTGACTGCCAGCCCGATGGCATTCCGGATGAGTGCCAGGATGACTGCAACGGCAACGGCATTGCCGACACGTGCGACATTGCCAACTGCGACGGCTCCTACTGGTGCCTGGACTGCCAGCCTGATGGAATTCCGGATGGCTGCCAGCTCGGCCAGAAGGGTCGACCGGCCGTGGGCATGCTCTATGCTCCGACCGAGCCGGACAACGCTGCCTTCCGCGCCGCTGTGTCCGCGATCATCGGAGCGCCGGTTGATTACTTTGATGCTCGAAGCGGCACCCCAACGGTGGCCCAGATGCAGGCCTATGCCGCCGTGCTGACCTGGGTTGACTATGCGTATCTCGACCAGGTCACCATGGGTAACAACCTTGCCGACTATGCGGATGCTGGCGGCATCGTGATCCTCGGCCAGTGGTGTCTGCCCACGGCAGGCAACTACCTTGCCGGCCGCATCATGACCGATCCGGGTTACAACCCCGCGACCGGCACCTACTACGATGGTTCGCAGTATGCCGGTGACGGCACCGAGTGCATGTATGCGGGCGTCACCGCCTTTGAGGCTCTCTCGTACCGCGACCACATTTCGGTGGTGCCCGGCGCGACCTCGAACGGGACGTTCCTTGACGGCGTGCCCGCCGTGGCATACTGGCCCGGCTTTGTTCCGGCGATCTACTACAACCCGGGCAACACGGGTGATTCCTACAGCACCGGTGACTGGGCCATTTTGGTTGCGAACATCATCATCAACTGCGGTGGCCCGCAGGGTCATGACTGCAACGGAAACCTGATTCCTGACGACTGCGACATCATGTACTGCCCGCCGGGCGTGCTGTGGTGCGCGGATTGCAATGGGAACGGGTATCCCGATATTTGCGATCCTGACTGCGACGGCGACGGCATTCCTGACGAGTGCGTGATCGCCAACTGCCCGCCGGGCGACCCGAGCTGCGCCGATTGCGACGGGAACAAGATTCCCGACGCGTGCGACATCGCTCATTGCGATCCGGAAGACAACTTCTGCCAGGATTGCAACGGCAATGGCGTGCCCGATGGCTGCGACATCGCGAGCGGCCTGAGCAACGACTGCAACGACAACGGTGTCCCGGATGAGTGCGAGAGCCTGGCCGACTGCAACGGCGACGGCATTCCGGATATTTGCGATCCGGACTGCAACGGCAACGGCATCTCCGACGTCTGCGATATCCTGTTCTGCGACGGTTCCTACTGGTGCCTGGACTGCCAGCCTGACGGAATTCCGGATGGCTGCCAGCTTGGCGCAGGCCTCCGCGGCGTCGTCTATGACGGCACGCCTGGAACGGGTGCGCCTCCGGCGGACCTTGGGCCGTACACCATGACGCCCTTCCCGCCAGACCCGCGACCGAACAATCAGGTCGTCGCGGACATTCCCGTGCCGGCTGCGTCCGGCCTCACGGGTGCCATCGGCATCGTGCCGAACCCGACCAAGACCGTCATCGGTCAAGGTTGGGCGAGCTGGAGCCATGGCTACACGGGCGACGTGTACTACTACTACTCGGATCCGGGTCCCGTCACGTTCACGATGCCGGAGAAGACCGGCGCGGTGTATTTCTACATCGAGCCGAACATGTTCACCCCGGCCTACAACGTAACGTGCGTGGCCAACCTGGGTCTGCCGAGTGAGACCTCTTCTGGCCCAGTCCCAGTGCTCGGCCAGGGTGGTGCCGCTTACTTCGGGTTCTATGGTACTGGCACTACTCAGATTGTGACCGTCACGGTCACGGTCGATCCCGGCGCGAGTGGCTGGGCTTCCGGCGAGTTCGGCATTGCCAAGGCGAACCTCGGCGCTGACTGCAACGGCAACCTCATCCCGGATTTCTGCGATATTCGGGATTGCGCTACGTGGCCGCCAGAGGATCAGTGGAAGTGCTCGGACTGCAACGAGAACGGCATTCCGGATGCATGCGAACCGGATTGCAACAACGACCGCGTTCCGGATGACTGCGACATTGCCTATGGCACGTCGCTGGATTGCAATGGCAACGGCGTTCCGGATGAGTGCGACCTTGCGTCCGGCACCAGCCAGGATTGCAATGCGAACGGCATTCCGGACGAGTGCGACATTGCGACCGGCTACAGCCATGACTGCAACAAGAACGGCATTCCGGACGAGTGCGACATTGCCAGTGGCACGAGCCAGGACTGCCAGCTTGATGGCATTCCGGACGAGTGCCAGCTGCGCGCCAAGGACAGCCGCTACGTGTACATGTACGACGATGGCTCCGATGAGAACTCGTTGGGCTGGACGGCGGGCGGTGAGCTGTGCTGGCTGCATCACTTCACGGTCCAGACCGGCGCCGAGCAGATCGACACGGTCATGACCTGCTACGGCTCAGCCCTCTATCCAGGGTCTCCTGGCGTGACGGCTGGCCAGGCGGTGCGCGTCTTCTTCTGGGCTGACTCGACTGGTACCGGCGACCCGCACAACGCGGTGTTTGTGGCCGAGTATCCGGGGATGGTCTCCGGCCTCTCGATCGACACGGACGTGCTGCAGTCGATTCCGATTGATCCGCCGATCTGTGTCGGCCCCGACGCGCCGGGGTTCGGCAACAACAGCTTCTTCATTGGCGCCTCCGTGGTCCACACCTCGGGCGGCTACCCTGCTCCGATGGACACGAACTCGTCGTCGCTGGGTCGGGCCTGGATCTGCGGCGTCCCGTCGGGCGTCTTCGATCCGCACAGCATGACCAACCTCTATAACATGGATTCCATCGGGTATCCGTGCGTCTGGCTGCTGCGCGCGAACGGTGACCTCTGCGGTCCGCCTGCCAATGACTGCAACCGGAACGGCATCCCCGATGAGTGCGATATCCAGGATACGTTCCCTGGCGGCTTCTGCCATGGAACCACGTATCCGCCGTGCGATACCGACTACAACGGGGACGGCATACCGGATCACTGCCAGGTTTGCGGTGACTTCACCAGCACTCCTACCCCGCCGTATGGCGCGCCGGATGGTCTGGTCAATGACGCAGACTACTGGTACATCCATGACGGCATCGGGTTCAGTGTTGGGCATCCGAAGTACGCCGAGCACATTCTGGCCGACATGGATCATGACGGCACCATCAGCCTGCAGGATTATCAGAGCTGGTTGATGTGCTATCGCATGGCCACCGGCAAGGTGTTCGTGCCGCCGACCAAGAAGCCGGCGCCCGCGCCGCAGCCCAAGCCGGTCGGTGGGAAACTTCCCACTGGCGGGTCTGCGCTGCCTGCAGCGAGCATGAAGCTGGCTCGTTAACGAGGTCCGATCATCGGCCGGCGCCCCAAGGGGCGCCGGC
>DATKKX010000075.1:0-5547 GCA_035542775.1 Phycisphaerae bacterium
CATCTCCGCCGCCGTCGGCGCTGTCCTGCTCACCGCGGCGGCCTACCGCACCTACAAATGGTGGCTGGCCGCGGGCTCCGTTCTCGTCCTCTTCACCCTGGCAACGATCTTTCAGCTCGGACGCGGCGACCTGCGGCGCTATCTCCCCACGCCCGACCAGGCCGGACCGCCCATCAAGGGCGACATGATCGGCGGGCTGGTCAGCAAGAATCAGCAGATCAGCAACCTCTATCCGCAATGGGACGACCAGATACGCAACATGGGGGAGAAGCTCACCACCGAGTTGAAGCAGCTCGGCCCCATCCGCTGGCTGTTGCCGGTCGTGGCCGCGATCCTCGGGGGGCTCCTGGCCTTCTGGGCCTTGCGAGTCTTCGCGGTCATATGGCTGGGCTTTCTCGGCGCGTTCATCACCGTGATCGGCGGATGCGCCTTCCTCTGCGCCCACTGGCCGGACTGGCGGACAGATCTGTTCGCCCGCCCGCAGATTCCCGCCGCCACCGCTATGGGACTGTGGTTGCTCGGTCTCATATTGCAGGCCAAGGAGGCCCGGCTACCACAGAAGAAGCCCGGCGCCGCCGCCAAAGATTCCCCCAAATCGTAGATTAGTACAGTCGGTGCAACCGGAACGATCGGCGCCGGGTATCCAGCGTGATGCGGACCGTCACCGACACGGGGAAATGGGCATATGCAACAGGTTATTACGCGCCTAGGTGAGTTGGGACCAACCGGGGCCGTAGTGCTGGTGGTCGCGGGCCTGGTATACGGCCTCTTTGGCTGGAGAATTGTGCGCTATCTGGCGATCGCCGACGCGGCCCTGGCGGCCCTCTTGATCGGGATGATGCTTCAGGACTGCCAGGAAGACAACGGAGCCATCGGGCTGCCGGCATGGTCGGTGACCTTTGTGCTCCTCATCGCCCTCCCGTGGCTGGCCTGGCGATATCCCAAATGGGCCGTGGCCGCGATGGCCGGCGCGGTCGGCTTTCTCCTGGTGCAGGTCCCGCTCATCGACAGCGACCTGCCCGCGTCAGTCTATATCCTGCTCGGTTCGCTGGGCTGCGGGCTGGCGATGGCCATGCACCTGACCCTGTTTCAGAAAACGGCCGTCTTCGTGACCGGCGTGCAGGGCGGATGGTTCTGCGTTGGGGCAATCGTGGCCGCCGCCTCCGATCCGCGGAGCTTCGGAGCGCTGCTCTGCGCCGCAATCCAGGCTCACGACTACGTCTTCCCGGTTATGGCCATGGTGCTGTCGGTCATGCTGATATCGCTGCAACTGGCCGACATGGAGCAGACCGCGGGGGTGAACACGCAGGAGGAATCGAGGGCCAAGTGCTGACGCGGCCTTGAGCTGAGCACCCTGACTGGCGAATCACAGACCACCCCTTGCTGGCGTGAATGGTCTGTCTTTGCAGATGGCCCCTGGCGATGAGCCGGGGGCTCTTGTCTTTTCTGCAAGCCGGCCGGCATCTCTCGCCGAGCGGCTCGGGCAAACCCGGCTATCCTTGCCCGCAGCAATGGTTCAATCATGTGTTGTCGGAGTCCCCGAACGTCAGGTGCCAATCCGCAAGTCGTGACGGCAGTCGGTGCAGGCCCGGCAAACCGGTGGGACGAAACACGAAGTGGAATTGCTTCGGCAACCACTTGGGCGGTGGGCACCTGTAACCCTCCGCCCGCAACGCGTCCTCCATCATCGCGCTGGTGGCTTGGCACGCGATCAGGCCAAGGCCTCGGGCTCGCAGCTCGGTTTCCGCTTCGCGCAGGAGGCGGCGAACCACCGGCACTCCGCCGCGGCCGACAACATCGAGCACCATGCCGACATACAGCCCCATTCGCCGGCCGACGGAAGTCACCACGGCGCCGGCCAGACGGCCGCCCTGCCGCGCCACAAGCGTCCGGTAGGCGGAGCCGTGCTTGGCACCATAGCGCCAGTTCCAGTACGCCGCCGTCCGGCGAAGCATGAGCGCGTCGCACTCGCCGGCAAACTCGTCGAACACCCCGTCGAGTTCGGCGGGAACGAGGTCCGCCGGCTCGCAGACGAGGTCGCTCCCTCCGAAAGAGTCGCCTCGCGGCCGGAAGAACGCCTGCGACAAGGGCCCCAGCACCGCGGCGGGCAGGCGGCTGATCCTCGGAGCCAGCGCCGCCGCTCCATCCGCGATCTTCAGCCACACCGGAACGGGGCCCGGTGAAATCCAGTCGCCGAACTTCATAAAGCCGGGCATGGATTCGTCATTCGGCATGGTCATGCTGAACAGCGCTCCGCATCGCGCGGAATGCTCGTTCGAGCTGTCGATGAGCGAGCGAAACACGCCCCGGCGGCGATGGTCGGGATGGGTGAGCACGCCTGTGTACATCGCCCCTTTGAGCCGTGCCTTACCCCACTGCCAATCGAACACCGAAAGCGGCTGAATGCCGATGGGCTTCCCCTGGCATTCCGACATGAGGATCTCGGCCCGGAAGCCCGCTTCGTTCAGGTAGCGCCACCGCCAGTAGGCTTCATTGAGCTCCTGATGCTCCTCGCCGTGGACGGCGCGAACCAGTTGCAGTACGGCGGCGGTTTCGTCGGGTCGGGCGGGTCGGTTTGTCCAGTATGGCGTCGGCATGGCTGATCCGGCATGACTGCCGCCGGGAAGGCCCCTGTGGCCGTGGACGATCAACGACGTTGCGGCAAACAACCCTCGAAGACGCCTGCCAGTTGGCATGCGATCATCTTGCGGTCGTACTTGCTCCAGGCAACCTCGCGGGCATGACGGCCCACGGCGGCACGCTCCTCGGGATGGTCAGCCCAGTGCCTGATCTTCGCGGCCAGGTCCTCGGCCGAGCCCGGTTCGCTGGCCAGCCCCACGCCGTCGGCCTCGACCATCTCCGCCGTCGTGCCGGGGAAGTTCACAATGCTGGGCAGACCGGCAAACATATAATCGAAAATCTTGTTGGGCGTCACCCAGCGCGGCCGCGTGATCTGTTTCAAGATCATCAGGCCGATATGGCACGCCACGAGAATACCGGGCAGCTTGAGCTTGGGTACGGAATCCAGGAGGAACACGTTGGTGAGTTTCCGATCCGCCGCCATCGCCTTGAGACCTTCGCGCATCTTGCCCTCGCCGATCATTGCGATAGCGATATCCGGCCGATCTCGAAGGTGCTCCGCGGCGTCAATCAGTTGCGCCAAGCCGTTGGCATCGCCGTGGGCGCCGGTGTAAACCGCGATGGTCTTGCCGGCGAGCCCGTTCCGCTCGATGTACTCGTGATCCGGCTGGGCACTTTTGAACAAGGAACCATCGGCTCCGAGAAGGATGGTCTCCAGCCGGGCGGGATCAAACCCCCGCTCCAGCAACCGGTCGTGAAAACCCTTTGACACCAACAGGATCTTCCGGGCTTTCTTGTAGCAGAACAGCTCCAGCATCTCCCAGATCTTGTATTGCAGGCCCTGCTTGATTCGGCCGGCGGCCAGCAAATCCTCCGGCCACAGATCACGAACCTCGAAAACGTACGGTATTCGCAGGATGGCCGATGCGATCCGGGCCGGAATGCCGACCGTCGGGGGCGTGCTGGTGGCGAAGATCAGATCGGCGCATCGCTCGCGGAGGCACCCAATCGTCGCAATGGCGGCAAACTTCATCCAGCACCACAACCGCGCCGGCACCTTCAGCTTATTGCTGTAATGGGCTCGACAAATGACCACCTTGATGCCGTCTATCCACTCGGTGCGGGAGAGCTTCCACCAGGGCGGCGGCGCCAGCGAGCTCTGGTCGTGCACCCCGCAAATCATCGTCACCTGATGTCCCATCTCGACTAGGTATTTGCTCACGTCATAGCTGCGCGTGCCGCTGGTGCCCTCGTTGGTGACAAAGTACTGGTGAATATAGATCAGTTTCATGCTGAGGTCAGGCTACTCCAGGCGGATGTCCGTCACGAAACGAATCGGCAACTGGCCGCAGGCCGTTACCTCCAGCGTCGGCCGGGGGTCCAGGGCCCCATAGTACACCGAAGACCATCCCGCAATTCGGTCGTCGCCGGCCACTCCTCGATAAACCCGCATCCGCAGTCCGGGAATGCCGCTGACGGTCAATACTACATCGCCATTTGGCACGCGCAACTCCAGACGGCCGCGGGATTCATCGAGAACGTATTCACCGTCCGCTAGATGCCACCGCAGCGCCAGGTCGTGCCGCCCGCCGCCCAATAACTCATCAATCACTCGCCAATCCGACCGGCTCACCAACTCCACCGACCGACGATGCATCACATGCCATGGCGGCCGGTCATACGCATAGTGCTCACCCTGCCAGAAATCGGCGCGATGCTCCAGGCACCGGGCCTTGGGCCAGGGCAGCCACAGGAATCGCGAGGCCAGCTCCATCGGCCCGCTCGCGTCGACCTCCACCGTGTTGTGGCCCTGAATGTCAGCCAAGGCCCGCTCCATCGCCGGGCGCTCGGGCACATAGTACTTGTACGTCCCGCTGTCTCCCAGCACGTTCACCCCCTTGTGCCAGAGATCCAGGTGCAGCATGTCGACGTGCGCGGGGCGGTCGCGATAGCTGTGGCAGCGGATCATGCACCAGGTGTCGCCGGATCGAAGCGTGTAATACCCGCCCGCGTCAAACCGTCGCGATGCTGGCGCGGACGAGCATCGCCGCGCGGTCAGCGCCTCTGCCCCGAACAGCCACACCGCCATTTCGTCCCACGGACCGGCGCCGAGGACCAGGTGCCCCGTGGCTTGATATCGGGCGGCCTGAACCGTCGGGCGATAATCGGTGTAATCGCAGGCCGCCAGCGGCAGGACTATCGCACCGTCGTTGGCCCCGTAGTTCGGAACGCACCCGCTGGTCAGGTCCAGCATCTCGAACAGAAATTCGCCCGCCCGGGCCACTCGATCAGCGACCGATCGCGAAAACGGCGCCCCGTTCAACTCCGCAAGCCGAATGATCCACATGCAGTCGTGCAGCATGACGCGATGGTAATTCATCGATTGCTGCACGAAGCTGCCGTCATCGTAGATCTGCCGCGGAATCTCCTGCTCCAGCACGCGGCGCCCCAGCGCATGCCATGCTCCGGCCTTCTTCAGCTCCGGGAACAGCAGCGCCGTGGTCACCAGTCCCACCGCCTCGCTGAGGGCGTGGTTGTTCTTCTGCGAAACGGCGTAAGCGATGTTGCCGGCGATCCGGCCGGCCTGCACCGCGATCATCCTGACCATGTCGATCACGCGATTGCCGTGCGTGGCCGGCGAATTCCAGAAGGCGTGCAGCGCAAAGCACCACGCCATGGTTCGAAAGGCCGTCTCCTGGCCGCATTTCCAGTTCGGCCCCATGTTCGGCGGATTCTGGCGGCACCAGGATTCGAACAGGCTCCAGAACGCCTCCGCATACTTCTCATCGCCCGTCAGCGCATACGCCCGCCCCAGCCAGTACGCGCAGCCGAACCGCGACGGCTCCCACACGTCTTTGATGTCGCCGAAGACCGGCGAAAAAGTGGGCGTGTCGCACCAGTGCCTGTGGGCATCACGCCGCCCTCCCGTCAAGGGGTTCAACAACCAGTCCGGCGGCCAGCCCAGAT
>DATKKX010000076.1:0-5760 GCA_035542775.1 Phycisphaerae bacterium
AAGGATATCGCCTCACTGGTCGGCTTGACGGAGCTGGCGGAAAAGGCCCGAGCGCTGAAATAATCCTCCATCGGGCGGGGCACCGTCGCCCCGCCCGCCTTCTCGAGACTCTCCATGAGCCGTGTTTACCGGGCGCTTCACATTGTTATTTTTCGGGTCGGCGTTCTCGTGTTCGCGATTTTGATGCTGAACATCCTGGTTTCGATCGCGGCACGTTATCTCGATCTCCCGATCACCAATATCGATTGGGTCGAGGAGACCTCGCGGTTTCTCTTCATCTGGTTATCGTTCTTGGGCGCGGCGCTGGCCGTCGAGCGGTCGGCACATATCCGGATTGATTTCTTCGCCCGACTCTTGCCGGCGCGGGCGCGAATGGTCCTCGAGATTCTGGTGTACCTCGGGATGGTCGTCTTCGCCGCCGTCATGACCTACGAGGGAGCGCTCATAAGTATGCGGGCAGGAGACCGTTCGCCGGTCCTCCTGATTCCCATGTCGTACGCCTATCTGGCGTTGCCTGTCGGCGGGGCGGCGATCGTACTGTTTGCCCTCCGCATCCTGTTCGGCCTCGTCACCCGCTGGGCACAGGGTGAGGGATACGTGGATGCGTCTGGACAGGTTGAGGCAGAGTAGCCGATGGGAATGATCCTGCTTGGAACCATGCTGCTCCTCTTCGCGATGAGCATCCCCGTCGCGTTCGCGGTCGGTCTCACCTCGTTGGTGTATATGCTGGCCTCTGGCAATGTCCCGCTGCCATTCCTGGCCCAGCGCATGGTCGCCGGCGTGGACAGTTTCCCGCTGCTGGCGATCCCATTCTTCCTCCTCGCCGGCGAACTCATGAGCGCGGGCGGTATCACCAAACGGCTGGTGCGGTTTGCGTCGGCGCTGGTTGGCCACATCACCGGGGGATTGGCCAACGTGGTGATCGTGGCCAACATGGTGATGGCAGGCATGTCCGGGTCGGCCGTGGCGGACGCCTCGGCGGCGGGAGCAATCCTCACCCCGCCCATGCTCAAGTCCGGGTATCCGCCAGGCTTCACGGCGGCGGTCAACGCTTCCGCCGCTACGGTCGGCCCGATCATCCCGCCCAGCATCAACTTCGTGATTTACGGAAGCCTGGCCGAGGTGTCCACCGGCCGGCTGTTTGCGGGGGGGATCATCCCGGGCCTGATCATGGGCCTGTATATGATGGGCGTTTCCTACGTCATCGCTAGGCGGGGGCAGTACCCACGCTCGGCGCGGGCCTCGCTGCGGGAATTGGGGAGCGCCACCGCCGGTGCGATCGCGCCGATGCTGATGCCGTTCACCATCATGGGCGGGATCCTGGGCGGCGTGTTCACGCCCACCGAATCGGCCGTCGTGGCGGCATTTTACGCCATGCTCCTCGGCTTTTTCTACCGAGAGCTCCGTGTCCGGGATCTCTCGCAGGTGTTCGCCAAGGTCATGGTGAACTCCTCGGTCGTCCTTTTCATCACGGCGGTGTTTGCAGTGGGCGGTTGGATCGTGGCGTTCGAGAAGCTGCCGCAGATGCTGACCGGCCTGTTCGGGCCGATTGCGAAAAATCCGATCCTGGTGCTCGTTTTCATCAATATCATATTTCTGACCTTGGGCTGCTTCATGGACGCCCTGCCGCTCCTGATCGTCGTGGTTCCTATGTTCCTGCCGCTCGTGCGCGGGGCGGGGATTGACCTCATCCATTTCGGTGTCCTGATCACGCTCAACCTCATGATCGGGCTGCTGACTCCCCCCGTCGGCATGCTGATGTACATCTGCTGTCGCCTGGCAAATGTCGGCATCGAAGAGTTCGTGAAGTACGCCTGGCCGTTCATCGCCGCGCTGATCGTCGTATTGGCGCTGATCAGCTATTTTCCGCAGACGGTGTTGTTCATGCCCCGCCTGTTGATGGGAACCCGATAACCGAACAGAGGAGGAATCATGGCATCGATGGAGCAGCTGCGCGCCGGCGTTCGCAAGTGCCTCCCCGAAATCAATCAGATCAAAAACAAGGCTTTGCGAGAAAAGGTCGTGGAGGCCTGGGCGTTCTCGCTCTCGCAGAGCGAATTCACCAGCATTGACCAAATCAAGCCCTCCGGGAATCCCGACACCCCGCCGATGAAAGACGCCACGCAGTCCCAGCACCTGCGCGGCGTCGCCTGGGCGGCGCAGGGTTTGGCGGACGGGCTCGAGAAAATCCATGGTGACCTCGGGATTGACCGTGATCTCTTGTGGGCGTGCGGCCTGTGCCACGATGTCGGCAAGCCGTTCGAGTTCAGCCCGAAAAATCAGGCGCGCTGGAAGAAGGATGTCGGGGCTGTCGGGTTCCCGTCCATTCGCCACTCGGTGTACGGCGTGCATGTCGCGCTGACGGTCGGGTTGCCCGAAGCCGTCGCACATACCGCCGGCGCACATTCCGGGGAAGGGGAGCTGATCCAGCGCAGCCTCGAGAACACCCTGGTCCACTTCGCCGATCACGCATACTGGAGAGTCATGGAACGCGCCGGCAAGCTGAAGATGCCCAAGAAGTAGACGACTGCTGTCGAGGCCTTGACTTTTCCCTGGGTTCGGCATTAGCGTCTGGCCGCGTGCGGATCATCGGTAGGAGACGCCGATGCCAACCACCGGCCCCGATCCCGAACACCACCAACGGTCCTCAGAGGGGTTGACCCTCGAGGGCCGTGTTCTTTGGCCTGGACGAAAGGGGGAGAGCATGGCTGCGCTGAACCGACGGGAGTTCTTGCAGGCCGGCACCACGGTCCTGGGCACCGCAGTCCTCGCCGATGCGGTCGGGCAATGGAGCGCTCCGGCCGTAGCGGCCGACGGGGCGGAGTACGAAATCTATGCCGCCAAATATGGCGGGCCACTCGTGCGCAGACTGGCCATCGTGCTCTGGAATGTCGGCTGGGAGGAAACCGGGCCGCTCAGTTATTTCGTCTGGGCGCTGAAAGCCAAGACCGGCGAGGCGATCGTCATTGATACCGGTGCAAGTCCCGCCCAGGGCGTTGCCCGGAAGATTCCGGATTACGTCAGCCCGATCCAGGTGTTGGCCCGGGCGGGCATTACGGGCGACAACGTCACAAAGGTCATCATCACGCATATGCATTGGGATCATGTTGGGGGAATGGAGACGTTCCTCACCGCCTATCCCAAGGCGAAGTTCTATGTGCAAAAGCGGGAGTTCGATTTCTGCGTCAACAACCCCGTGTCTGGCCGGAAGCCGGTTGCGATTCTGTTCGATCCCGACGCCAGCAAGATCGTCGGCGGCTTGGAGAAGTCCGAGCGCCTCGCAATCGTCGACGGCGATGCGGCAATCGCGTCCGGGGTGGATGTGCTCTTGGCCCCCGGCCACACGGTCGGATTGCAGGTGGTCCGGGTACAGACGGCGAAGGGTCCGGCCATCGTCGGGTCGGACTGTGCGCATGTATTCCGGGGCTATCAGGAAGACAATCCAAGCGTCTTCATCATGGATCTACCGGCATGGATGCAGAGCTTTGACAAGGTAAAGGCCCAGGCGCCGATTGGCCGGATTTTCCCTGGGCACGATGTGCTCATGGCCGAAGGGTATCCGAAGGTCGCCGACGGTGTGACGCGGCTGGTATAGAATGGTCGGACCGGTGCCGCGTCTGCGGTTCCAAGCGGCGGACGCGGCGCCGGCAGCCTGGGTGACTGAACACATCATCTAAAGCGGGACACTTTCTCTTTCACGCGGCTGTTTTTAACGGCTGGCGGCGGAGGACGGCGTGGGGCTCACGCTATATTTTCTTCGGCACGGGCAGGCGGGAGACCGCGAGGAGTGGCAGGGGGATGACGCCAAACGGCCACTTACCGCCGACGGCAAGAAGCGCATGCAGCGCGAGGCGACCGGCATCAAGGCGTTGAAGCTGCCGCTCACTCTGATCCTCAGCAGTCCGCTCACCCGCGCCCGGCAGACGGCCGCAATCGTTGCCGAAGTGCTCGGGGTACCTCTGACCGATGACGAGCGTCTTGTGCCAGGTTTCGGTCCGGCGGCGCTGCGCGGCATCCTGCAAGCGCATCGTAAGGCAGCGGCGCTGATGCTGGTCGGCCACGAGCCGGATTTCAGCGAGACGGTGAGTCAGCTCACCGGGGGAAGTCGAGTGATCATGAAGAAGGGGGGCCTGGCCGCCGTCGAACTTGACAGTTTGGATCCGGTGCGTGGCAGTCTGTTGTGGCTGATCCCGCCCAAGATACTCGAAACCCTCTGAGCGAAGCCTCTTCTCCTCAAACGGCAGTTCTGCCTGTGCCCGCGCTGGCCCGCCACCAGACAACCATCAGTCCTAGCACGCAAGCCAGCCCGATCCCGCCTCCGACCGCGTAGGCGGCGGAGATCCCAAACCATTCGGCAATACCTCCCATCAAAAACGAGCCGATCGGCGTCACTCCGGCGAAGACGAAGGCGTACAGGCTCATGATCCGGCCGCGCAGGCGATCGGGGACGACCATCTGCAGCGTGGTGTTACAACTCGCCAAGAACATGATCTGAGACAGGCCGACAACGCTCAAGATGGCCGCGGCGATGAATTCTGTCCGCACGGCGGACAGGGACAGGATCGAGGCCGACGAAATGACCGCCGCACTCATCAAAATCCAGAGCGGCGGGTGCGATTGGACGAAGGCGGCCAAGGCGAACGCCCCGATGACTGCGCCGGTTCCCAGGGCCGCCATCAGCAGGCCAAAGCCATGTGCGTTGAGGTGCAGGATGTCCCGCGCAAGCAGGGGCACCATGACGTTGTGATTGAGGACGAACAAGCTGATGCTGAGAAGCAAGCTGAGAATCAGGGCGACCAGCGGCGTGTCCTTCGCATAGCGCACACCCACCAGGATGTCCTGACGTATCGAGCTGCCGTCTCGGTGGCTGGGCAACCCTTCGGCCCGCATGGCGGCCAGCGCGATCAGAACCGCGATGAAGCTGAGCCCATTGATGCCGAAGGCGATCGCGACACCGAAGCGATCCACCAGCAAGCCGGCCACGGCGGGGCCGATCATCCGGGCGCCGTTGAACATGGCGGAGTTCAAGGCGATCGCATTGCTTAAATCCTGTCGCCCGACCATCTCCACGATGAAAGACTGACGGGTGGGCATGTCCAGCGTCGTCGCCATCCCATACCCGAACGCGAGCACGGCCACGTGCCAGTAACGGACGTGCCCGGTCCAGGCGAGGGCCGCGAGGACGAAGGCCTGGAGCATCAAGGCGGTCTGGGTAGCGAGGATCACGCGGCGCTTGGGCAGGCGGTCGGCCGCCGCTCCTGCCAGAAAGGAGAAGAGCAGCATGGGGCCGAATTGCAGGGTGCCGACGATGCCCAGCTTCAGCGGGGAATTCGTGAGCTCCAGGACGAGCCATGACTGCGCGACGCTCTGCATCCAGGTGCCCACCAACGAGATGAGCTGACCGGAGGTGAAGAGCCGGAAGTCACGGTGGTTGAGTGCGCGCAGGCCGCTCGGAAATCGCATCCTCACCCCCCGCGCGAGGATACTCGCTTTGGAGTACCCTGTCATTGCCGGCCGATGACCGAGACCGCCGCGCTCTTGTTTGCTGCTCCTAACATGCTCGTGAGGCGTCTTGACCGGTGCGGCGACTGGGCTTAGGGTACAGAACAGCAGCGTCCTCGTCTCTTGGTTGGAGGGTCCGAATGGATCCCTTCTTCCGCATGCCTGTAGGTGCAGTTCTGCATCCGACCTCACCATCAGAGGAGTGCCTATGTCATCCCCATTGATGGAGGATCTCCGGCGTATTGTGGGCAAGGCCAA
>DATKKX010000077.1:0-2350 GCA_035542775.1 Phycisphaerae bacterium
CTGCAACATCGCCCTCTCATACACCTTTTCCACAAACCCGGCCCCAAGCACGTTCGACACCTCATAAGCAGCGCCAATGATCACTTCGACCAATCCATCCAAAGATTCGTGTCCATTCGCGTTCATTCGTGGCGCTCAGCCTTTGTCTTTTTGTCGCTCTGTTCCGCGCCCGCCCCTCTTGCGGGGTACTCCCGCCGCCTGCGCGGGAGCCTGTCAGCTTTTTCGTATGTAACCTGTCCGGTACGCCCATGCGCCGTGGTACCATCCCGTCAGTGTCTGTTCCGGACAAGGAGGTAGCGCTTGCGAGCCCAAGCTATCGCTTTGTCCATGGTCGTGATTGCTTCTGCCCTGCTAGGCCAGAACGCTGCCGTCACGATTTCAGTGGACGCCAACGCCAATCGGCATCCCATTAACCCCAACATCTACGGCGTTGCTTACGGGGACGCCTCCACGCTCCCCGATCTGAACGCGCCTCTCAATCGCATGGGCGGCAACAACACCAGCCGCTACAACTGGCAGATCAACGCCGACAACCGTGGGGCCGACTGGTATTTCGAAAGCATCGGGGAATCGAGCGCCGTGTCGGGCGATCGCGGCGATCAGTTCATCTCCCTCTCTAAGGCGGCCGGCGCGCAGGCCTTGATGACGATCCCCATGATCGACTGGATCGCGACGCTGGGAACGAGCCGTGCCAAACTCGCCAGCTTCTCCATCAAGAAGTACGGCGCACAGACCGACGCCGACTGGAGTTGGTTCCCTGATGCCGGCAACGGCATCTCGGCGGCCACGGGCCAATACATCACCGGCAACAACCCGGCTGACGCAAACGTAGCGAACAGCTCCTCGTTTCAATCCGGGTGGGTGCAGCACCTGGTGAGCCGGTGGGGAACCGCCGCGAACGGCGGCTTGCGCTACTACATCCTCGACAACGAGCACAGCATCTGGTTCTCCACGCATCGCGACGTGCACCCCGCAGGCCCAACCATGGACGAGATCAAGGCCAAGATGCTGGACTACGCGAACATGATCAAGTCCATCGATGGCTCGGCCCTCATCGTCGGTCCGGAGGAATGGGGCTACAGCGCCTACTTCTATAGCGGCTACGACCAGCAGACCGGCGGGTCGAGCGATCGCGCAGCCCACGGCAACATGGACTACATGCCCTGGCTGCTCGATCAGCTCCACAAAAACCCGGTGGCGGGCGGCAAGCCGGCCCTGGACGTTTTCAGCCTGCACTATTATCCGCAAGCCGGCGAGACGGGCACGGACACCTCGCAATCCATGCAGTTGATCCGCAACGCGACCACGCGCTCCCTGTGGGATCCCAATTACAAAGACCCCTCCTGGATCGGCCACGACGTAGGCCAGGCCGTGTACCTCATCCCGCGCATGAAGGCCTGGGTGAACGCGTACTTCCCCGGCTTGCCCATCGCCATCACGGAGTACAACTGGGGCGCGGAGAACCATATCAACGGCGCGACCACACAGGCCGACATCTACGGCATCTTCGGCCGCGAGGGCCTGGATATGGCCACCCGCTGGACGACGCCCGATCCCTCCACGCCGACCTACAAGGCGATGAAGCTCTATCGCAACTATGACGGGAACAAATCTACCTTCGGCGATGTCAGCATTTCGGCCGGCGCTCCCAACCCGGACCAGCTATCCGCCTTTGCGGCGGTGCGTTCATCCGACAGCACATTGACCTTGATGGTGATCAACAAGATCTCCGGCAGCACGCGCGTAAACGTCAACCTCGCCAATTTCTCCACCGGCGGCACGGCGCAAGTGTGGCAGCTCACATCGGCCAACACGATCTCGCGCATCACGGACGTGACCTGGAGCCAGGCAATCCTGAGCACAACCGTTCCGGGGCAGAGCATAACGCTGTTCATTCTGCCCGGCGGCGGACCCGTGAACCAGCCGCCCAATGCGGTGATCTCGGCTATACCGACGTCAGGAACCGCGCCGCTCACGGTGAGCTTCAGCGGAACCGGTTCCTCCGATCCCGATGGCTCGATTGCCTCCTACGCCTGGGCGTTCGGCGACGGCGCCACAGCAACCGGAGCAACCGCCAGCCACACCTACCAGACCGCCGGGACCTACACCGCCAAATTGACGGTCACGGACAACGGCGGCGCCACCGCGTCGACGACTGTGACGATTACGGTGGCTGCCGCGAACCAGCCGCCCAAGGCCGTCATCAGTGCGACGCCCGCCTCCGGCGCCGCGCCGCTGGCCGTGAGCTTCAACGGAACCGGTTCCTCCGATCCCGATGGCTCGATTGCCTCCTACGCCTGGGCGTTCGGCGACGGCGCCACAGCAACCGGAGCAACCGCCAGCCACACCT
>DATKKX010000078.1:0-23279 GCA_035542775.1 Phycisphaerae bacterium
CTTTTTGGCAAATATGCGCTACAAAAACGCGTCCAGCATAGACCGGTAGAAAGCAGCAGGTTCGGCTTGCGCATTGCCCATGACAAGGTTCTGCAGGAGAACGAGGCGGAGAACCTCATGGTTGACCTCCACAAGCGGGCAGCGTGCGCCGATAGTAAGAATTGGGCAGCTGCGCAGCTCGACGAGCTGATTATCATGGCGCTTTTGTCATCAGGATTGCGCAACTCAGAGTTTTGCTCCCTCGCCGTGGGTGATACGATCCTGGGTTCGGGGACGTCCGCGTTCGTGGTCCGGCGGCCTGCCAGGCGAAAGCGGACGGTATTTGTACCCCGTAGAGTCAGTTCGCTGGTTGAGCAGTACGCAGGGACGGTCCGGCCGCGGTTCCTGCCAGAGGGTACGGACCCGGATGATCGCACAAAGCCGCTGCTGTTCAACGAGCACCGGCGGCCGTTCGACCGGACCGGGCTGTACCGGCGTGTAGTGAGGATCCTGACTGAGGCCGGCTTGGGGGATCGTGCCAACGTGCAGCTTTTGCGCCATACATATGGATACTTGGCGTATCTGCGGACCGGCGGCAATCTGCTGTTCGTGCAGCGCCAGTTGGGACACGCCCACCCCGCCACGACCTGTGTGTACGCGAAGCTGGTCGACGAATCATATTCGGATTTGGCGGAGCGCATTATGCCTGGCGGGCGTCCTATGGGGGCCATTGAGGGAAAGCCAGGCGGTAAGACGGTGCCGCGGTTTGATTGCGAGATTGACTGATTCGCCGCAGGGGGCGCTCGGGAGGCGGCACCCCACCGGCGATGCCCTTGCATGGCGGCAGTGATGGAGATCTTTTGAGGCGACGAGGCATGGCCGAGGCCGGAACAAGTGGGCGGCGGATCGCGATCGGTGGTGACCATGGCGGCTTCGAGCTGAAAGAAGCTGTCAAGGCCCACCTGCAGAAGAAGGGCTACACCGTCGAGGACTGCGGAACGCACAGCAAAGACGCCGTTGATTATCCGGTGTTCGCGCATGCTGTCGCCCGACTGGTCTCCCAGGGCAAGGCTGATCGCGGCATCGTCATCGATCGGGCGGGGATCGGGTCGGCGATGGCCGCCAACAAGGTGCCCGGCGTACGGGCTGCGTTGTGTTACGATTTATCTTCCGCGCGCAACAGCCGGGAGCACAACAATGCCAACGTGCTCTCGCTGGGGGCTGGGCTCGTGGGACCCGATCTGGCTTTGCAGATCGTGGACCTGTGGCTGGCCACGGAGTGCAAAGAGGAACGCCACCTCCGGCGCGCCGCGATGATTGAGCGGGGGCAAGTGACCGCCCAACCCGCGACTGGCGTCGCGACGGCCGGGCATCAGTCCAGTAAGGATGAAGGCATGGATAACCTGACCGAAGCGGACATAGAGCGAATCGTCCGGAGGATCTGCGAGATCTCCGGCCCGGCCGGGCCGATCCCGTCCGGAGCGGGCATCTGTCCGAACTCAGCGACGTGCGCGTTCTGCCAGACACGCGGCGAATCCAACCCGGATTCCCTTCGGCAACTCGTCGGCGCCGGCGCGGAGCGTGTGGCCCACGTGCTGGGAGCCGGCTCGCTCCCGGCAGACCTCGCCAAATACATCGACCACACGCTGCTCAAGCCCGGCGCAACGGCCGCCCAGATCATCGACCTGTGCAAGGAAGCCCGGCAGTACGGCTTTGCCAGCGTCTGCGTGAATCCCTCGTTCGCCAAGCTGGCCGCCCAGCAATTGCAGGGCTCCTCGGTGAAGGTCTGCTGCGTGGTCGGGTTCCCCCTCGGCGCGCACATGCCGGAGATCAAGGCTTTGGAGGCCCGCCGGGCGATTCGCGACGGGGCCCGCGAGATCGACATGGTCATCAACATCGGCGCGCTCAAAGGCGGCGACGATGAGCTGGTCTACCGTGACATTCGCGGCGTAACAGAAGTGTGCATGGACGGCGGGGCCATTTGCAAGGTCATTATTGAGGCGGCGCTGCTCACCGACGAAGAGAAGGTCCGCGCCTGCCACGCGGCCAAGCGTGCCCGGGCGGATTTCGTGAAGACCTCGACCGGCTTCGGACCCGGCGGCGCCACCGCCCATGACGTCGCCATCATGGCCGACGCCGTTCGCGATGCGCGGATGGGCGTGAAGGCCGCCGGCGGCATCGCCAGCTATGAGGACGCTCAGAAGATGATCCGTGCCGGCGCCACCCGATTGGGCGCCAGCGCCGGTGTCCGCATCATAAAGGAAGCCAAGGGCCTTACCGTCTCCGGAGAAAAGCCCAAGTACTAGACAGCAAAGGCTGGAACTTATGAGTAGTAGCACCACCAGCAACTTCGATCTGCGCAGCTATGTCTTTCTCGACAGTCTGCAACCGCAGTTTGCCTCCTTCCTGGCCACCGTGGCCCAAGGCTTCCTGCCGGTCGCGCATCAGGCGTCGCTCTTCGTCGAGATCTCGCCGGGCATCGAGATCAACCGCATCACCGACATCGCCCTCAAGTCCACGCGAGTGACGCCCGGCATGCAGATCGTCGAACGGCTGTACGGGATGCTCGAGATCCACTCCGACTCGCAGGCGGACATCCGCCAGGCCGGCCGGTCGATTCTCGCCGCCCTCGAGCTCAAGGAGGACGATCGCATCAAGCCCGTCGTCGTCTCCAGCCAGGTCATCCGTCGCATGGACGACTACCAGACCCAGCTCATCAACCGCATGCGGCACGGCAACATGATCCTGCCCGGCCAGACGCTTTACATCATGGAATGCGTTCCGGCCGCTTACGCGGCCATCGCCGCCAATGAGGCCGAGAAGGCCGCGGAAATCAACATCCTGGAGGTCCGCACCTTCGGGAGTTTTGGGCGCCTTTACCTGGGTGGTGAAGAGCGCGATATCGACGTGGGCTACCGCGCCGCCGTGCAGGCCGCGCAGGCTGTCACAGGCCGCGTTGTGGAAAAGGTGTAGACACAGTCAGACGATTAGTTCTGACACATAGAGGAGTGTATTCGTCAATGGCAGAAGCGCTTGGAATGATTGAAACGAGGGGCTTTGCCGCCATGGTCGAGGCGTCCGACGCCATGGTCAAGGCCGCGAAAGTGGAACTGGTCTCCTACGAGAAGATCGGCGGCGGTTACGTTACCGCCATCGTCCGCGGCGACGTCGCAGCCGTGAAAGCGGCCTGCGATGCCGGGCAGATCGCGGCTTCGCGGGTCGGCGAAATCGTGTCCGTGCACGTCATCGCCCGGCCGCACACGAACATCGATATCGTGTTGCCGCTGGGACGCGCCGAGCAGGCCGCGGCGGAGATGCAGCAGCGCAAGTAGGCGCGGCGCGAGCGGATCGCTGCCCTCGACGCCGCTGATGTACGTGCGAGAAAGGATTTTCGCGCGAGCGAACTTTCGCGCCAGCGGCGCACAGAGATGCCGGTGAGGGCACCGGCACCACTTGGGCGGCAGTTCACGTGGAAGGAAGACGCAGCGGAGCATCCAAATGCTACTAGCGAAAGTCTTAGGCACGGTGGTGTCGACGAAGAAAGAGGAGAGCATGAAGGGCCTCCGCTTCATGCTCGTCCAGCCCGTCGACGCCGATGCGAAGCCCGCCGGCGGCCCGGTCGTGGCCGTGGACGCCGTTGGCTCCGGTCCCGGCGAGTACGTCCTCTACGCCACGGGCAGTTCCGCCCGCCAGACGGTCGCGACGGACAAGCGTCCTTGCGACGCTGTCATCATGGCCATCGTGGACAACTGGGAGGTAGGCGGCGACATCAAGTACCGCAAGGGCAAAGGCGGCTAACGACGGGACGTTACGCGATGATTCAGGAGCATGCCCATGTCTCGGCTGAGTGATGAGCACGTGGATCAGATCGCCCGGCGGGTACTGCAGCGCCTCGGTCCGTCCTCGGTCCCACCTCCGGCCGCTCCGGGACGGCTGTCGACCGCCGAGGCCCGTGCTCTGGGCGACCCCGACAGGCCGGGCGTTTTCGACAAGCTCGATGACGCCATCGAGGCTGCAAGCCAGGCCTACCGCGCTCTCGATGCGATGTCGCTGGCGATCCGCGACAAGTTCATCGCCAACATCCGCGAGGTGATACTCGCCAACGCCGAGACCCTGGCCCGTGAAGCCCAACAGGAAACCGGCCTGGGCCGCTGGGAAGACAAACTGGTCAAGAACCGGCTCGTCGCCACCAAGACGCCGGGGACGGAAGATCTTGTGCCGCGGGCAGCCAGCGGCGACCACGGCCTGATGATCATGGAGCGGGCACCTTTCGGCGTCATCGGCTCGATCACACCCAGCACGAATCCGACTTCCACGATTATCTGCAACACCATCGGCATGGTCGCGGCGGGAAATGCCGTCGTCTTCAATGTTCACCCCTCCGCCAAGCGAACGTCCGTCCACACGGTCGCCTTGCTCAACGAAGCGATCATGAAGGCGGGTGGTCCCCGCAACATGATCACGACGCTCTCCGAGCCGACGATCGAATCCGCCCAGGCGATGATGAAGCACCCGGGCATCCGCCTGCTGGTCGTCACCGGCGGCCCCGGCGTCGTCAAGGTCGCCATGGGGAGCGGCAAGCGGGCCATCTGCGCAGGCCCCGGCAACCCGCCGGTCGTCGTCGATGAAACCGCCAACATCGATCAGGCCGCACGGGACATCGTTCGCGGCGGCTCCTTTGACAACAACGTCGTATGCATCGATGAGAAAGAGGTCCTGGTCGTCAGCTCCGTTGCTGACGCGTTGCTCAAGGCTCTGCCGAAGCATGGCGCCGTCGTCCTCAATGACACCCAAACCAGGCAGCTATCGAATGCCATCTTTGAAAAACGGCATGGCCCGCGCGAAGAGGGCGCTATGAAGAAGGAGTTCATCGGCAAGAACGCCTCCGTCATCCTCAGCGCCATCGGCATGAACGTCGGCAATGACGTTCGCCTGGCGGTCGTCGATGTGCCGTTCAGCGACCCACTGGTCTGGACGGAACAGCTTATGCCGGTCATGCCGGTGACTCGCGTGTCCGACGTGGACGAGGCCATCGACGCGGCCGTCCTGGTCGAGGGCGGCCGACGGCACACGGCGGTCATGCACTCGCGCAACATTGACAAACTCAGCCGCATGGCCCGGCTGGCGAATTGCAGCATCTTCGTGAAAAACGGCCCCGCTTTCGCCGGTCTGGGTGAAGGGGGCGAGGGATATTCATCGTTTTCGATTGCCAGCCCAACAGGCGAAGGTCTCACCGGGCCGCGCAGCTTTTCGCGTGAACGCCGCTGCGTGCTGGTGGACCATTTTCGGATTGTGTGATGACACCGCCCGCCATTGCAGTACTGGAGTTCGACAGCATCGCCGTCGGCACGCGCGCCGCCGACGCGATGGTCAAGAGAGCCCCCATCACCGTCTTCCGGATCGGCACGGTCCACCCCGGCAAGTTCATCGTGCTGGTCGGGGGGAGCGTGGCCGACGTGCAGGAATCCCGGACGGAAGGGCTACTCGTCGGCGGGGCATCGGTTCGCAGCGAGATTCTGTTGCCGGACGTCCATCAACAGGTCTTTGACGCCGTCAGCGGCAAGCGTCAGGCCAATACCGGCGACGCGCTCGGTGTTATCGAGACGACATCGATTCCGATCAACGTCGCCGCCGCGGACAAGGCGGTCAAGACCGCCGATGTCACCATCATCGAGATCCGTCTCGGTGACGGGCTCGGTGGAAAGGGCATCACGCATATGGCCGGTCTGCTCCATGAGGTGCAGGCTGCCGTCGAGGCCGGAGTGGCCGTCGCCACGCGCGTGGACGGCACCGTGTGCCAGAGCATTATCCCGATCCAGCACGTTGAGCTGCGCGAGCAGGTGAACAAGGCCACGGAGTTCTACAAGTGACCGCGCCGGCCGTCATCGTCGTCCAAGCGGAGTCATCGCGATGCTTCTAGGGCGCGTCATCGGGACCGTTACTCCCTGCGCCGTGTACACCGGTCTGGCAGGCGTGCCTTTTCTGCTGGTTCAGCCGCTCGATCGCGTGGGAAAGGTTACCGGCAAGCCACTTGTCGCCGCGGATGCGACCAAGATGGCCGGCCCCGGCGAGCTGATCCTGTATGAAGGCGGGCGTGAGGCGGCGTTGGCCCTGGACCCCTGGTTTGTGCCCGTCGATCACACCATCGTCGGCATCGTCGATCATGTCGACCGTGAGGGATGGAGAAGAGCATGATCCTGTGCCGCGTCAAGGGCGAAGTGGTCGCCACCATCAAGCATCCGGCCTACAACAACTGGCGGATGCTGTTCCTGGATCGCATCGACCCCGGCGGCAAGGAGACCGGCGCATACCTCATCGCTCTCGATGCCGTCGACGCCGATCTTGGACAGACCGTCCTGGTCATCGATGAAGGCAATTCCGCCCGGCAGGTGGTCGGCGATCCGCAGGCCCCGATCCGCTCGGTCATCATCGGTATCGTCGATGAGATTGCCGTTACAGCATCGTGACGTCTCGAGGTCACGTTCGACTATGACAGCTCGCGATCTTGTCATTGGCGTAGATAGCGGCACACAGTCCACCAAAGTCGTGCTGGTCGACGGCGAAACCGGCGAGGTGGTGGCCGCGGCGAGCGTTCCGCACCGACTGATCGAAGGCCTGCCGCCCGGGCACCTGGAACAGCGTGCCGAGGACTGGTTCACGGCCTTGGAAGAGGCACTCCAGGCGGCCCTCGCTGATCATTCAGCGGATCCGAAGCATATCCGTGCCATTGGCGTATCCGGCCAACAGCATGGACTGGTTGCGCTGGACGCCGACGGCCGAGTGATCCGGCCGGCCAAGCTCTGGTGCGACACGTCAACCGCAAAGCAATGCGAAGAGATCATCGCCCGTGTCGGCGGCCTGGCCCGCTACATAGAGCTCACCGGTAACGGCCTGCCGCCCGGGTTCACAGCATCCAAGCTCGCCTGGCTGAAAGAGCGTGAGCCGGCGAACTACGCCAGGCTGCGAACCGTATTGCTGCCGCACGACTATCTGAACTACCGGTTGACGGGCCTGTGCCGGATGGAGCCCGGGGACGCATCGGGCACGGCGCTGCTCGATGTCCGCCGCCGAACGTGGTGCACCGAAGTCATTGCCGCAATCGACGGCGCGCTCGTCGAAAAGCTTCCGTCATTGATGGCCAACGATCAGCCTTGCGGAATGCTGAGAAAGGAACTAGCCGACAAATGGGGTCTGCCCGGCGACGTTCTGGTCGCGTCCGGCGGTGGGGACAACATGATGTCCGCCATCGGAACCGGCAACGTGACCGACGGCGTCGTCACGGTCAGCCTGGGCACGTCGGGCACGATCTTTGCCTATTCATCCTCACCGATCGTGGACCCGTTGGGCGAAATCGCGGCGTTTTGTGACAGCACCGGTGCGTGGTTGCCACTGATTTGTACCATGAACGTTACCGTGGCCACCGAGCTCACCAAGGCTCTATTCGGTTTGAACAATGAGCAGCTCGACAGCGCCGCCGCCCGTGTGCCAGTCGGCAGCGCTGGTCTCATGTTGCTGCCCTACTTTGAAGGTGAACGCACACCCAACGTGCCCAACGGCACGGGCGTATGGTTCGGAGCCAACCGCCGAACCCACACCCCGGCCCACTTTGCGCGGGCAGCGATGGAGGGCGCGACATTGGGCCTGAACTACGGCCTGAGACGCTTGCGAGAGTTGGGAGTCGCGGACGAAGAGATCCGCCTGACCGGCGGCGGCGCCAACAGTGCCGCCTGGCGGCGGATCGCGGCTGACGTATTCAACCGACCGGTCGTCTGCCTCGCCCAGACCGAGGCCGCGGCGTTCGGTGCGGCGATGCAAGCGGCATGGTGCTGGCAGAAACAGCGCCTGCCGCAACTGACTATCAGCCGGCTCGCCGAGCGATGGATAGTACCGCTGGAGCAGACGCGAGTGCTCCCCAATCCGCGAAACGCGGAGCGCTATGCTCGGTTGCAGCGGCTGCACGATCGGCTTTCTATTGCCTTGCGTGAGTCGTTCGATATGCATCGCGAGATCGCGTTGGAGGGTTTTGAGGGTGGGAGGGCAGGACTATGACGTACGTGCTGTGCGATCTTCGTTATCAGAAAGTCAGGCGAACCCGAGCCGAGTTGCTCAACCATTTGAAGCACTTCCGGCTCAAGCCGCGCATTTCCGTGGGCATCTGGTACTTCACGCCCGGCGGCGGACGCTTTCACGATCACTATGTACCGCCCGCCGGCATCGCCGAGCGCCTGGAGATGGCGGCGGAGCTGGCCCCACTCGGCGTCAGCGGGATTGAGGCCCACTATCCCGCGGAAGTGAACGAAGAGAATCTGCATCTGTACAAGAAGCTGGAGGAACAGGCCGGCATCCGTCTGGCCGCAATTCCATTCTCCCATTTCTTCGACAAGGATTTCGAGTTCGGCAGCCTGTCCAGCCCGTACCCCGCGGTCCGCCGCAAAGCCGTCGAGATAGCCATTGGCGGCCTGAAGCTTGTTCGAGACGCCGGAGCTTCGGTGGCGATCTCCTGGCCGGGCATCGACGGCTACACCTACTCTTTGGGCACGGTATTCCCGTGGATGTGGGATCGATTCGAAGGAGCGTTGGCGGAGGCCATGGACGAGGTTCCCGGCGTGCGGGTCGCCATCGAGCCGAAGCCTTATGAGCCGGCCCCAAACAACATCTATCGCACGACTGCCGAGGGCATCCTCGCGGCACAGCGGATCGAGGCCCGGCTGACCAACGTCGTCAACCGCAAACTCCTTGACGCGGGACACGCCCTCGTCGGCTTGAATCCCGAGATCGGGCACGTCCGCATGGGGGGGGAGGATTGCGCCGCCGTGTTCAGCGTGGTCGGAGTCGAGGGGCGGCTGGCACATACGCACTGGAACTCGCAGCCACTCGGCAACTACGACCAGGATCTGAATATCGGAGTAGTCGACTGGCAGCAAGCGGAGGCCCTGCTGTTTGCCCTTTGGCAAATGGGCTACGCCGAGTGGTTTGGAATCGACATCAATCCCGAGCGAATACCGGTGCGCAAGGCGGTCGAAATCAATGTGACCGTCTTGCGGATTCTGCAGGAGCGGATTGAGGTGCTGCCCGTGGAGAGGATTCTGGATTGCGCTGAGGATCCGGCCGCTCATCGTGGCGAACTCGAGATGATCCTGGCGGAGACCTTTCGCCGCCGGCCGTTGTGATCTTCCCCGATTGGGCTGCAAGCCCTCGGCACGTGCCCGCTCCGTCCCCATTGGCATTGCAGACAACACCGCCACGGAATGATGCTTTCACAAGGCTCTTTGTCTGAACAACCGCAAAGAAAGCCGGTTTCAATTCTCCGGGCGATGCCGGCTCGTGGTAGAATAGCACCGGCGAGAGAGACCGCAGGGGATGGGAGATCTACAACGTGACGATTCGTCTGATGGCAGTGCTTTGCGCGGGGCTGGCCGCGCTCCCGCCTTCCTTGCTGTCCGCACAGGACCGTTGGGGTGCGTCGGGGCATCAGCACATTACCGCCGGGGCGATTACTCATCTGCCCCAGCCGCTGCGAGGCTTCTTTCAGGCCAACAGCGCGACGATCCAGACCGCCGCCGGGAATGAACCACCGAGCAGCCATTGGATCGACATCGACGTATATCCGGAGTTTTTCGCAGGGACATTCCCGCATGACTGGGACGACGCCGTCGCGCTCTATGGTCAAAGCACGTTGGAAGCCAACGGCATCGCCCCGTGGAACGTGGAGACCTATACGGTGAATCTGTCCGTGCTGATGGCCAATGCCCAAAGCCAGCAAGACTGGCTGAATCTGCTGCAAACAGCGGGGGCGCTGGCCCACTATGCCGAGGACCTGCACAATCCCCTGCACCTCACTCAAAACTACGACGGGCAGCTCACCGGCAACGACGGCATCCATTCACGCTACGAAATCCAGATGATCTCACGTCACCTGCCCGGCGGTCTTCCCATCGTCCCGACGCCCAGCCATTGCGTGCGTTACGCGTCGATCATTGACGCGGTCTTCGACGAGATCGACGTCAACTACTGGTATGTCGACAACATCATGGCCGCCGACGATGCGGCGGTGGCGCTGGATCCGAGATACCGCACCACGTATTACAACCGGCTGTGGGCCGGCACCGGCGTATTCACGCAGGCCCTCTTCCAGCAGGCTTCCGAAACCGTGGCCAGCGCCTGGTACACCGCCTGGGTCGATGCCGGTTTGCCGATGCCGGTTCCGCCGCCCGTGCTCATGGGGGACATGAACTGCGACGGGCAGGTCAATGCCTCGGACATCGACCCGTTCGTGCTGGCGCTGATTGCTCCGGCGGATTACGCCGCCGCCTGGCCGTCATGCGACATCGGCCTGGCCGACATGAATTCGGACACAAAGCGGGATGGCCGCGATATCCAGGTGTTCGTCGCCAGACTCCTCACGCCCTGATTAGCACCTTGCTCCACCAGTTGGAGGCCGCCACCGACAAGTGTGCCTTCACCAACGGCAAGCTCGGGGTCGAAGCGATTCCATCTGCTGTACTCACCTTCACTCACTTCACTTGGAGGCTGCAGTGCGCTGTTCGGCGGCACGCCAATCCGGTTCCGCCCACGCGGACACGGTGCCTTCTGAGATCGGAAACTGCACCGTGCCGCGTAGGCGCTCGCCACCGCCAGTCGGCTCGTACTCGTAGGTCCATTGCTCGAGTGCCGGAGAGCTGACACGGGCCGTCTCGACCCGCGCCGGCTCACCCAGCAGCGATCGCACTTCCTTCCGCGTCATGCGATGACGCAGGGCTCGCCATTGCCGCATCAACGGCGTGACGCACGTCGCCGATCGCAACCACGCCAGCGTCCACGGCTTGCCGCATTGCCGACAGAACCGCGCCACCGCCGGGTTCTCTGCTCCACAATTGTCGCACTCTTTTCGCATGTCAATCCGCCGCTCCACTGACAGCCAGACTCTCGCGAACCTGGTTGCGCAATTGCTCGGCCTCGGGCCGTCTTGGCGCGGTCGGGCCGTCAGTCATCGCCTGCCCAAACCGGTCCGACAGCAACATCGTCAGCAGGCCCTGCATCACGTTGGCCTGGCCATCGCCATCCTGGCCGTGGATAACGATCTTCGGCACCAGGTCCACGCCGGACTCCTGCACCGCTTCCGCGAACCGATCCATGACCTGCCGGGTGAGCTGGTACTGCGGTCCGCCGTAGGCACGGACCTGCTCCTCGATCGCCACTGCCTGGGCGACACCGATTCGGGCGGCCTTGTCGGCCTCCGCCTCACCGGTGGCGCGAATCCGCGCCGCCTCCGCCTCGGCCAGCGTGCGCGTTCGTGCCCCCTCGGCTTCGGCAACCGCCCGCATCTGGGCGGCTTGCTGCAGCGCCCGCTGGTACTCGGCCTTGCCCTGGTTCTCCTGCATCTTGATAGAAAGCTCACTCTCGGTGAGCTTCTTCTGCTGCTGGGCCCGGGCCTCGGCTTCGCGCAGCTCGCGCTCCTTGACCGCCGCCTGTTCCTGCCGGCCGTAGGTTTCGACCTGCTCCAGAGCGATCTGCCGCGTGCGGAGCTGGGTGAGGATGTCCTCGATCCGCTTGTCGCCGGCCGATGCGGTCGGCGTGCCGATGAGCACCTCCTCGAGCTCCAGGTTGTAATGGACGAACTTCTCCTGCATTTCCTCGCCGGCCAGCTTCTGGATCAGGGCGCGATCCTGGAGGAGCTGGATCAGCGTCCGTGTCTGCCCGATGTTCTTGAAGTAAGCGGAGACCATCGGGTCCAGCGTCTGCTCGACCAGCTTTCGCACGTCGCCGAACCGCTGAATCACCAGGGGCGCCTTGCGGTAGTCGATGTGGACGACCACCGACAGCGGCAGCGACGGTTCGAACGCGTCCTTGGTGATGAGCGACACCTCGCTGAGGTTCTCGTCATACTTGTGGACGCCGCTCTCGTTGCGGATCCACTTGAGGATGAAGTTCGTCGTCGGAACCATGATGACCTTTCCCGCGTAGATATTGAACGCGTACTTGCCGGGCAGCAG
Organism: Phycisphaerae bacterium; assembly: GCA_035542775.1. GTDB lineage: Bacteria > Planctomycetota > Phycisphaerae > UBA1845 > UTPLA1 > DATKKX01. The sequence continues at coordinate 11,973 of DATKKX010000078.1, forward strand.
GGCTTCGCTCCACACGCCGCGCTGGCCTTTGCGGACCAGCTCGCCGTGCTTGTAGTCGACGCCCGACAAATCCACGCCCGTCTCGCCGGTGTAGGAGACGACTACGCCGACGTTGCCGACTTCCACCACCGTCTTTGGAGTCATCTCCACGGTCGCGAAGAGCCGGTTGAGGAAGTAGGTCCCTTCGACCAGCACCTGAAGCTGCCGCCCGCGACGCCCGCCGGCGGCCAGGAATTTCTCCGGGTCCTGGAAGTTGTTATGGAAGGTTTCCGTATCCGACGGATCGTTGCCAACGACCGGGGCGATGATCTCGCCGCCGTCCAGGGCCGGCCCGTCGTGCACGGTAACGATGCCGACCAGGTCGCCGGCCTCCATCTCGGTGCCGGCTTCGTCGCTATCGCCATTCTCCACCGCGGTCACGCCAATGGTGTCGCCGGCTCCCTTGATGACGACCGGCTCGAAGCCTCTGCGTTCGGCGATCTCGCGGGCCATGTTCTGCAGAACAGCCTGATCACCGCGACCCAGCGGGAGGAAGAAAACCTGCTCCGCGGTAATGACCACGAACTGGGCCAGGTTGATCGCGTAGGTACCTTCACGAAGGAGCTTGCGCTGCGGACCGCGCTGGCCGCCGTTGCGCAGGAAGGCCGTCACGTTCTCGAAGTCGTGGGCCTTGGCGTTGCAGCCGAGCGTCTGCGTCGGCCCCAGGGGCAGACCGTCGCGAGCGAACACGTAGCCGATCTTGCCCTGGGGAATCGTCACCAGCGGCATCTTGTGGATGCGATATTGCAGCGGCATGCGCAGATGGAGCCCGCCCCGCAGCACATCCGGCTGAAAGCCGGCCTCGCCGCTCAACGCGATGAAGCCGCCGCGGACGGACCCTTTGCGGCTCCAGCGTTTCTCGACGATGCCGATGCGGTTGTTCGGGATGTAGCGGAGACCCGAAGCGAGAAGGCCCAAGTACAGAATCCCGAGTATCAAAACCAGTGCGATCGCGAACATGGACATTGTCTCCTATGGCTGGCCGGGCGGCGCTGACTGCACGGCGGTTGTGCCGCCACGCACGCCATCGCAGCCGGGCGTTCCAGTTTGTTTGGGCGAATGAGGTGGCCCCTGCCGGCACTGAGCGTGCGCGCAGCGCAGCCGCACACACGACGCGTGGCCCGGTAGCAGTCATCTCAACGGTGAATGAAGCGGTCTAGGGTGGGGATGACATAGCTGTGCTCCAGCGTACGCCTACGAGGTTAGCTGACGGGCTCGCGAGCGCTGACTCCGCGTCCGCCGATCTGGCGGATTCGCCCCTGCGACGACCGACCCGACGAATCAGTCCCGGCCGCCGCGATCTTGGTTTCCCCGTTGCCCGGCCGCGTGAAACAGCCGGACATTCGGCACTTTCAGCTCTCCATAAAACATACACCAGCCCATACGAAAGTCAAATTGGCGGTATCCTATGAATGCGCGAACATTTGCGCGAAGTGGCATGCGTTTTGCTATTCGCGGCTACGGCTCCCCGCCGGTCAAAGTGTCATCGTCATGTCACCATGAATGCGCTTACAGAACCGCTGCACAAACTGTCCAACCGAAGAACGCGGTCAAGGGCTTCCTGGCTGACCCGTCGCCTTCGGCTGCTCGTCCCAGGCGCGGATGAACCGTATCAAACCCTGAAGAACCTGCGCGAAGCGGTGCATCTGAAGCTCGCGGCCTTGGATCACCTGCCCGTCCTTGGCCAGAATCAGGCAGGTGTCGCTGATCTCCAATTGCACACCGGGCACGCCACGTGCAGAGACGAACTTGGTGACCGTCGCCGCCCGGGCGGCGGCAAAGTAGTTTTCCGAAAACGCCGTCAGACCCTCGGCCGCGAAACAAGCGAGCAAATCCGCCGCGATCTGCGGCCGGCCGAGCAGTGAGGTACTGTCCATGGTGCCGAGATCGATGTCGTACGGCCGGTATGCGTGTGAAGCGTGAAGATCGAGCACCAGCGTGTACTGCCGGGTATCAAGCAGCCGGGCCAGCTCGCGTTTAAATTCGTTGTCGTCGTAGTAGTTCGAGTCGCTCGGGCTCATGGCCGTGGAGGCGACCACGGTGACGTCCGCCATGCGGTGCAGCGCATCGGCCAGGGAGCCCGTGCCGCTGTCGGCGGGTTTGAGCTTGCCCTCGCGGGTGGTGGCGGCGGCGTGACCGGCGACGACCAGGACGCTCGATCGACCGGGCGTCACGGCAAACCATGACTTGCCGTCGGCGGGCGGACGCTCGTAACGAAGCGACAACGCTCGCTCAAAGTCGATGGCCTGCTGAACATGCTCGATCTCGACGATGGCCCGCAGTGGGCGAGTCGGGTGCTGGAGAACACGGCCGCCTGGCGCGGCCGGTGCAGCCGTCGGAACTGAAACGACTTCCGGGTTCGGCGAAAGCCGTTTCGCTTCGCAGCCTGCGGCGATCAACAGCAACAAGAGAAATAAAGCTGCTCGTGCACACGATAGGAGATGACAGGTGCGTATAGTGGAGTGTCGGTGCCTGGCATCCACTTGGTTTCTCACTGCTCGCAGCGCAGTGGCACACGGGGCGGAGTAGTCTGTTGTCGATGACATGCGGCGGATCGTACGCCGCGGCGCCAAGTGTGTCATTATGCTCTTGCGAACTGAACCTCAGCAGGTCTTTTGTGCTCCAGGTTCTCACAGCTCCTTGCAACGGAACCTTTGCACGGCGAGTGCCGCAAAGACCAGGGCGAGAAGGATCGTCACCGCTGCGGCGGGCAGGATGTCAGGCCGAATCCCGGAAAGGATCCTCGAGGCCCCGGAGATGAGCCCCGCGGGGCTGAACTTCGCCACAGGAGACCAGGCGGAGAGGAGCGCGATCAGCAGATACACGCCGAAACCGACACCGGACGCCCCTCCCTGCGACACGAACAGCACCGACAGCAGCGTCATGACCACGATCATCCAGAGCGCGTAAAGCAGCCAGAGGAAGACGGCACCGAGAAAGTAAGGCACCGGCGATCGACCGAAGAGAAGCGCGGTTACCAGTACGCACAGGCCGGCTCCCACGATGGTGGATGCCGTCAGCAACACTTGCTGCGAGACGATCTTCGCGAGGACGAAGCCGGTTCGCGACAGCGGCTTGGTCAGGACGAGAGTGGTAGTCCCGCCTCTCACCTCACCGGAAATGCAGCCAGCACTGGAGATGATGATCGCAATCAGGATGAGCTGGTTCAGGTTCTTCAGGTACTGCTGATACGCATCGACCGCCGTGGCTTCCGGCACCTTGATCATGATGCCGGGCTGCGAGCCTGCAATTGACGCGACCAACGCCGGCGTGGCCAACGCGAGGATGGGGCTGGCCACCGCGAAGAAGAGGATCATGCCGGGCACGACCCAGATTCGCCAGGTCCTGGTGATCTCCAGGAACTCCTTGTGCAGAAAGGCATGAAAACCGCTCATGGTCGAGTGTCCGCTCCGATCAGATCGACAAATGCATCCTCAAGGCTGCTCTCAAGGACCTCAAATCGCCGAAGAGGCGTGCCCGCAGCGACAATTGCTTTGGGAATGACGGACTGCGCCGCCGCCAGGTCCGATGCGAAGACATGCAGCCCATCGCCGGTTCGCTCCAGTCTGTCCACGCACTGTTCGCCGCGCAGCATCGCTTCCAATCTGCCGGGATCGCCTTCCACCTCAACGACAACGTGTCGCGAGCCGCGTCGCGATTTGATTCCTTTCACGCTGTCCTGCATGACGACTTTGCCGCGATTGAGAATGGCCACCGAATCGCAAACCCGCTCGACATCCGCGAGAATGTGGGTGGAGAAGAAGACTGTCGTCCGCCCGGACAGCGACAGAATCATGTCGAGCACTTCTTTTCGCCCAATGGGGTCGAGGGCGCTGGTCGGCTCATCGAGGAGGAGCAGTCGCGGGGCGTTGATCAGGGCCTGCGCGATTCCCAACCGCTGCTTCATGCCGCGCGAATAGCCCCCGATCCGCGTACGCACGTCGGCCAGGCCCGCCATATCCAGGAGTACCGTCACACGCTCCTCCAGCGCGGCCCCCTGCAAGCCGAACAGGCTCCCGGCAAAGCGAAGAAACTCTCTCCCGGACATCCAGCCGTAGAAGCCGGGGGCATCGGGCAGAAATCCGATCAGCGACCGGACTTCGTTGGTCGCATGGACGACATCCTGGCCCAAGATGGACGCCCGCCCGGATGTCGGCCGCGCCAGACCGGTGAGAATCCGCAAGGTAGTGGTCTTGCCGGCTCCGTTGGGCCCGAGGAATCCGAAGACCGACCCCTGCGGGACGGAGAGATCCACGCCGTCCAAGGCGGCATTGCTGCCAAAGAGCTTGGTCAGCGATTGAATCTCGATGGCCGGAGTTTCGCTCAACTCTGCTTCTTCTGTCCGTAGAGAAGGTCCATCGCGCGATTCGAGCGAGCGCCCGCTTCTTCTGAACGCAAGGGGATGTGAGCGGTCGGCGCGGTTCTCCGTCCTACCGCCCAATAGACGATCGCTCCGATGAGGCCTCCCAGAATGACAATGATGCACCAGACCCACTTTGCCGGCTGCGGTTCTCGCTCTCGTCGCACAAGATCAACGAGGGCGAGTACCTGCAGCACCAACTGCAGACAGGCCAGAAGGCCAAGCGCGATCAGGCCCGCCGGGGGTATTCCACTGAGGGATTCCCACAAGCCTTTCGGCATAGGGTCTCCAGACATCACTCGCCGGACTTCTGCGTCGTCGCCGGCGGCGCCGCCTTGCTGAAGTCGCCGGCACGGACGATGACCAGCTTGCCGGGCTGCACGTACTTGGCCATAGCGGCCTGCACGTCCTTGGCGGTCAAGGCCTCAACCTTGGCCAGTCGGTCCTCCAGGAACTTAAACGTGCGATCAAGGTACAGATCACGGGTCAGCATTCCGGCAACCGCTCCATCGTTCGACAGGGTCTCCACGATTCGTTGCCGGTAGGCCTTACGGGCGTCATCCAGCTCTTTCTGCGGTACGCCCTCGGCGATCAGGCGCTTAATCTCCTCTACCGCGCACGTGACCGCCCGCTCGGCGTTCTGCGGTGCGCAGATGCTGAAGGCCAGAAACGTGCCGACGCGGTCCTGCTCGCTGACATTGGCCATCGAGCCGCAGCCGTAGGCCAGGCCTTCCGTCTGCCGGATGCGGTTGAACAAGCGCGAGTCGGACTGGCCGCCGAGGATGGTATTGGCCATCAGCAGGGCGGGATAGTCCGGGTCGTCGTCACGAAGCTCGATTTTCTCACCGAGCGTGATCATCGAATTGGTCTTGTCCGGCGTGGAAACGACGATCGTGTCCGGCTCGGTGGCCTTGAACTTGTTCTCGATCCGCTGGAACGGCTTGGGGCTCGCCCAGTCGTTGAAGAGCTTCTCCAGTTGCCTGGTCTCTTCGGCGGGATCGAAGTCGCCAACGAAGGCAGCCTCCGCGAAGCTGGCCCCGACAAGCCCGCCATAGAGCTTCTGCACGTCGTCGACCTTCACGGCCTTCAGCCGCTCGATCTGCTCTTGCGGCGTGGGAACGTAGCGGATGTCGGTGGGAGGGTACTGGTTCAGTCGCCGCTGCAAGGCGTTGGAGGCCAGGGGCTGCGGATCCGACATCTCCTCTTCCTGGTTGGCAATCGCTTCTCTCTGCAGCTTCTCGAATTCGTCCGGCGGGAATGCCGGCTGCCGCAGGATCTCGGCTACCAAGTCGAGCACCGCCGGCAGATTTTCGCGGGCCGACTCCATAGAAATGGTCAGCATGCCCGGTCCCTGGGCTACGCGCACGTAACGGCTGCGCATTCCTCTGCCTTCGCCCATGCCTACTCGGGCCTTCAATTCCGCCAGCCGGTCGTCGATCTGGCGGGCGGTGTGCTGCTTGGTGCCGCGCATCATCATCGGTGACATCAGCGACGCCGCGGCCTGCTTGCCGGTCAGCGATTCCTCCGAGCCATAGTGGAACGTCAGAATGCCGTTCACGCGATTGCCGCGGTTCTGCTTTGGTAACAGCGCCAGCTTCATGCCGCCTGGCAGCTTCGATCGCTGCGTGCGGGCCTCGACATTGGCGTAGGTCGCCTCGAACGCCTCGCCCTTGGTCACTTCCTGCGTGTCCTTGTAATCCTTGAGCAGGGCCACCACGTCAGGCGTCGGCGGGACGGAGGCGCGAACCGGCTCTTTCGTCGGTACAAACATGCCCACGGTGCGGTTGCTCGGGATCAGGTAATGCGCCGCCACCCGCTGCACGTCCTTGGGCGTCACCTTGGCCATGCGATCGCGTTGCAGGAACATCAGCCGCCAGTCGCCCTGGGCGCACGAGCCGCTCAGCCGCCCCCCGAGCCGGGCACTGTCCGCCAGCATCAGATCGAAATTGCGGGCGAAGTTGCTCTTGGCCCGGTTGACGTCCTCGTCGGTGAAGGTCTGCTGACCCAGGCTGTCCAGCACCTCGAACATCCTGGCCCGGATCGGCTCCAGCGGCTGATCCAGCCGGGCCTCGGCCATGATCTCCATCACGCCCGGCTCGCAGAGTCCCATCGCATCCACGTTAAGCGACGTGGCCAGTTTCTTCTCGATCAGGGCCTTGTAGAGCCGCCCGGTTTGGTCGGCGGAGAGCGTGTCGGCCAGCACCTGCAACGGGGCCATGTCCTCGTGCGAGGCGGCGCAGACGTGGTACAGACAGCCGATCGCCTGCGTGTCGCCGACGCGGCGAAGCACGACCTCGCGCTCGCCGTCCTGGGTCGGCTCGACGGTATAGGTCGGCTCCAGCTTGCGCTGCGGTCGAGGGATCTTGCCGTAGATTTCGTTGATCTTGGCGAGCGTCTTGGCCTCGTCGAACTTGCCGCTGACGATCAGGTAAGCGTTGTCGGGCTGGTAATACTTCTGGTAGAAGGCCCGCAGCCGGTCAACCGGCACGCGTTCGATGTCCTCCCGCGAGCCGATGGTGGACTTGCCGTAGTTGTGCCACAGGTAGGCGGTGGACATCATCCGCTCCGACAACACGTTCATCGGACTGTTCTCGCCCATCTCGAACTCGTTGCGGACGACGGAAAACTCCGAGTCGAGATCCTTCTGGGCGATAGCGCAATTGACCATGCGATCCGCCTCCAGCGACAGGCCGAATTCGAGGTTCTCCTCCGTCGCCGGCATGGTCTCGAAGTAGTTGGTGCGGTCGTATGACGTGCTGCCGTTGAAGTTGGCCCCGTGATCCTGAAGGGCCTTCCAGATCTGCGGATGGTCCGGCGTGCCTTTGAAGACCATGTGCTCCAGCAGGTGGGCCATGCCCGACTCGCCGTAGCCCTCGTGGCGCGAGCCCACCAGATAGGTGATGTTCACGTAGACGGTCGCCTTGGACTCGTCGGGGAACAGCAGAACGCGGAGTCCGTTGTCCAAGCGGTATTCGGTGATGCCCGCGACGGTGGTGACCTTGACCGGGGCCGATTTGTCGTCGCCGGCGTTTGCGGCCAGCGGGCATAGGATCATTGAAGCGGTCATGATTGCGAAAAAAAGGTGGTACGTGCGCACAGAGCAGTCTCCTTAACCTGTTGGTGTGGATCGCCTCTCGCCGAGGCGCCCGTGGCAACGGCGAAGGCAAGTTCGTAACACCGCAATAATAGCAGCTCGTCCCCTGGCCGTCGAACCGCCGTTTCGAATGTCGAGGCAGAGTTCTTCCCGAGACCAGGACAGAGCGTCAATCAGCAATCTCGGCCTCGATCCTCGCGGGTGTGGCGGAAATGGGATGGCAGTGACTCGTCCTGGACGTCCGAGTTTCTCCTGAAGCTGAATTCCACAAGGAGTTTTGTCTCTGCCCCACGTTTTGGCAGCCACTAGAATCCTGCCAGTTGACGACCGAGCTGTCAGGTACGTGACTCGCCGGCAAGCGTCCCGCTTCCTCCCCGCTCTATCGTCCAACACCAACATTGAGAATGGCCCCCCTCTGCTGCCATCGGACGCAGCCGTCGGACCATTGTTCGCAGGTCGGAGAATCGGACTTGGACACATCGATCGGCGGGAAAACCGCGCGGGATTCGGCCTTCGGCAGCGAGTTCGTCCCCGTACACATGCGGATCACAATGCTCGTGGTCGTCGTCGTTCCGTTTCTTGGCCTGATCGCCGGCATCATCCTCCTCTGGGGGCACGGCTTCAGTTGGGCCCAACTGGCCATCTTCATGGCGATGTACTTGTTGAGCGGCCTGGGAATGACCGTCGGCTTTCACCGGCTGTTCACCCACCGGTCCTTCGAGACCATCCGGACGGTCAAGCTGATGCTCGGCATCCTGGGCTCCATGACCGTCGAAGGACCGCTCCTCAAGTGGGTGGCCACACATCGGCGGCACCACCAGCTCAGCGACACGGCCGACGATCCGCACTCACCCCACGTACATGGAAGGGGCTTCCTGCCGATGCTGCGCGGTTTCTGGCACGCCCACCTGGGCTGGGTCTTCGGGCCGGAGTCGCCGGGGCTGAGCGGCTACATCAAGGATCTCCTCCCGGATCGCCTGCTGCGCGTGGTGAGCACGTTATTTCCGTTGTGGGCTATTTTGGGGCTGCTGATCCCCGCTGTTCTCGGCGGGCTGCTGACCATGACGTGGCTGGGCGTCTTGATGGGCTTTCTATGGGGCGGCCTGGCGCGGATCTTCTTCGTGCAGCACATGACCTTCAGCATTAACTCAGTTTGTCATATCTGGGGCGAACGGCCGCTGCAGTCCCGCGACCAAAGCCGAAACAACGTGGTGTTCGGCATCCTGGGATTCGGCGAAGGCTGGCACAATAATCATCATGCCTTTCCCACATCCGCGCGGCATGGTCTGAAATGGTGGCAAGCAGATCTTTCCTATCTGGTGATCCGGACGATGCAGGCCATGCGGCTGGCGTGGAAGGTCCGCGTGCCGCGGGTCGAGGCCATTACCGCCAAGCTCCGCGAGCATTCCGTCGACAAGCTGCCCGCCGCGGACTCATCGCTTTCTCTCACGCGAGGCTTGTGCTGACCAAGCATTGTGCGTAACAATTCTCGTCGGCGCCGCCGTAGTCTCGGGCGGTACGTGCACAGGATTATCGAATGATGCCCAAGTTGTCGATCGCTTGGTGGAAGATAGCAGCGTTCGGCCTGTTCGGCGCGCCGGCGGGTGCGGGCTGTGTCTCTCAGGCGGCCGAGCCGGCGGAGACGACAGGGCCAGCCCTGTTTCTGCGTCCGGCTCATGGTCGTTTCGTGTTGCAGCCACGAGGCGGACGACCGTCCAGCCCAATCATCACAGCTACCGCACCACCATCTCTGTGAGCGGAAACACGTAGGCCTGCAGGCAGACCAGGCCTCCCACCAGCGCAGCCAGAATCAGGCTGTGCAGAAAGACGTAACGGATGATCTCGCCCTCGTGGCCGTACCACTTGGTCGCCGTGCTGGCGACAACGATGCTCTGGGCGTCGATCATCTTGCCCATCACTCCCCCGGAACTGTTGGCCGCGGCCATGAGAATGCTGCTGATGCCAAGCTGCTCCGCCGAGATCCGCTGCAGGCTGCCGAACAGCACGTTGGAGGATGTGTCGGAGCCGGTAAGGGCCACGCCCAGCCAGCCGAGCAACGTGCCGAAGAACGGATACAAGACGCCGGTGTGGGCGAAGGCCAGGCCCAGGGTCGCGTCCAGCCCGGAGTAGCGAGTGACGTAGCCGAGTGCAAGCATGGCCACGACGGTCACCAGCGAGAAGCGAACTCGTTTCAGGGTCATCCAATAGAGATGGATCATCTTGCGCGGCCCGAAACCCATGACCACGCCAGAAATCACTGCCGCGAGAAGGATGCCCGTCCCTGTCGCCGAGAGCCAGTTCAGACTGTATATCGCCGCCTCCGGCTCGGACGTCCGCACCACGGGCGGCGTCCGCTGGACGAGTTGGTGCAGATGGGGGAATGGGATCTTGATGGTGGAGATGCCATCGAGAAATGCCTTCACGTCGGACAGGCCCCACACAAAAACGATCACGCTGAGAATGAGCCAGGGAAGCCACGCCCGCGCGACGACGGCGCGGCCGAGCTTTCGACGCGCCGGCTGGGGGGCGATGCCGTTATGGCCCGCGCGAGCCCAGTGTCGTCGGGGCCGCCAGATGAGTAAGAGCACGACCAGGGCCGACATCGACGAGACTGAAGCGACGACGTCGACCAGCCACGGCCCGTGCAGGTTCGACATCAGGAACTGAGGGACGGCGAAGAAGAGTCCCGCCGTCAGCAGCGCCGGCCAGACCTCCAGCATCCCCCTCAGACCCGCATAGGCCGCGACGAGCCAGAAAGGCACAATGACGGCGAAGAAGGGCAGTTGCCGCCCGACCATCGCGCTGAGCTTGTGCAGGTCCAGTCCGCTTACCGCGCTGAGCGTGGTGATCGGCGTGCCCAATGCGCCAAAGGCGACGGGGGCGGTGTTGGCGATCAGCGTAAGTCCTGAGGCCGCCAGCGGATCAAAGCCCAGGCCGATCAGGATCGCGGCGGTGACGGCCACGGGAGTGCCGAAGCCGGCTGCACCTTCGAAGAACGCGCCGAAGCAGAAGGCAATCAAGAGAAGCTGCAGCCGGGCGTCGGCGGTCAGGGCTGTGAGGCTCTCCTGGAGAACGGGAAAGAGCCCCCGCTCCATGGTCATCGCATAAAGAAAAATCACGTTGAGGATGATCCACCCGACGGGCAGCAGGCCGAAAGCGCCGCCATAGGCCCCCGCGGCCAATGCCGTGTCCACGGGCATGCCGAAGGCCACAGTGGCGACGATCAATGCCGCCGCCAGACCAAGCAGCGCCGCCCAATGGGCCTTGATCCGCAGAAACGCCAGTGAGCCCAACAGCACCACGATCGGCACGGCGGCCAGCGCCGTCGAGAGGGCACTATTCTGCATCGGATCGTAGACTTGCGACCAGACCTCCGGACCTGCCTCCACCGCCTGGCTCCTTGCCCCCTTTGGGGGACGGGTCTACCGCTTGGTCAACTGTCGTGTCAAGAGCGACAGGCGCTCGGCGGATAAATCGGGCTGCACGCTGCGCTAGTCGTCAGGCCTCCACTTCTTCGCCCAAGGCCGGAATGCACCGTTCTTAGGGGCCGCGACTGGTAAACGCCGGTAAAAGCCGGTACAGAGGAGGCTGTCAGCTGTCAGCAGTCGGCGTTCGGCGTTCAGGACCCAGCACTTTCCAGCCAAGGCCGGAAGCGGTTTTGGCTGTTAGATGGCATTTGCAGGTCCACAGGATTTTTTTACTGCAAACCATCGCAACGACGCGCAAGTTCGACCGTCACTCCGCCGAAGGCGGCAGAGGGCGCGGAGTGGGCACAGTATCATCGCCCCGCGCTGGGGTGACTCAAACGCAGGGG
>DATKKX010000079.1:0-14658 GCA_035542775.1 Phycisphaerae bacterium
CGCCCTCCAATGGTGAACTTGAAGAGCCCTCATCGCCGGGCTAGGGTTCGCCGAGGGAGGTGCGATCCGAGGGCCTTGGCGAAAAGGGTCATCCATGATCGACATCAAGATCATTCGCGAGAATCCGGAGAAGGTCCGGCACGCCTGCAAGGTGAAGAACATCGCCTGCGACGTGGACCGGCTGTTGGCGGTGGATGCCCGGCGAAGGGCGATTCAGCAGGAGACGGACGCCCTGCGCAGCAAAAGCAAGGAACTCAGCAGCCAGGTCGGCCTGTACAAGAATCCCAAGAGCAAGTGGTATCAGGAAGCGTTGGCCAAGGGCCGCACCGATGCGGAGCTGCGCGCCGAGGGGGAGCGGATTCAGACCGAGTCAGCCAATATCCGCGAGAAGATCAAGACGCTGGAAGAAGAGGCCAAGAACATCGTCGTCGAATTCCAGGCCCTCATGCTGACGGTCCCGCAGATTCCGTCAGACAAGACGCCGATCGGCAAGGATGAGCACGGCAACGTCGAGGTGCGGCGAGCCGGAACGGTGCGGAAATTCGAGTTCGAGCCCAAGGACCATGTCCAGCTCGGCAAGGACCTCGGCATCATCGACATCGACCGCGGCGTGAAGCTGGCCGGCTCGCGCAATTACCTCCTGCGCGGTGCGGGCATGCTCATGCACCAGGCGGTGCTGCGGCTGGCCATTGATATCATCACGTCGCGCGGCTACGAGCCCGTAACGGTGCCGGTGCTGGTGCGGGACGAGATGATGTACGGCACCGGCTATTACCCCGGCGGCGAGGAACAGGCCTATCGCTGCGAGCGCGACGCGATGTCGCTGGTGGGAACCGCGGAGGTATCGCTGACGGCGATGTACGGCGACGAGATCCTCGAAGAGGCCGAGTTGCCCAAGAGATTCGCAGCCGTGTCGACTTGTTTTCGTCGGGAGGCCGGCGCCGCCGGCAAGGACACCTACGGCATCTATCGCATCCATTTCTTTGACAAGGTCGAGCAGGTGGTGCTGTGCAAAGCCGACGAGGCCGAGAGCGAAAAACGGCATCACGAGATCATCGCCAACGCCGAGGCCGTCTTGCAGGCCCTGGAGCTGCCCTACCGCGTCATGCAGGTCTGTACCGGCGACATGGGCCAGGGCAAGGTGGAGATGTACGACATCGAGACCTGGATGCCCTCCCGGAACGCCTACAGCGAGACGCATAGCGCCTCGCGGTTCGGGGAGTTCCAGGCCAGACGATTGAACCTCCGCTATCGCGACGCCGACAAGAAAGTGCAATTCTGCCATACGCTGAACAACACGGTGATCGCCAGCCCGAGGATATTGATCCCGATCCTGGAACTGTACCAGAACGCCGACGGCTCCGTGACCGTGCCGAAGGCGCTGCGCGGATATATGAACGGCATGGAGCGGATCAGTGCGCAATCACACTTGGGCGCGTGAAGTGCCATAGAGGGTATCTGCGATGCGAAAGAAGAAGCAGGCGCGTTATTCCCGGCTCAGCGATGCATTGATCATCAAATGGGCCAAGGCCCACTACAAGCGATTCGGCACCTGGCCGACCAACCTGTCGGGGCCGGTGGCGGGAGTCCCGGGCATGACCTGGGCCATTGTCAACTACGCCTTGTCTGCCGGCAGTCGCGGATTTCGGGGCGGCGACAGTCTGCCGCGTTTTCTTCATCGGCGCGTCGGCAAGCCGCTGGGGCCCGGCAAGCCGGACCTCACGCTTAAGCAGATTATCACCTGGGCCAACCAGCACCATTCGCGAACCGGTCGTTGGCCCAATGTCCACTCCGGCCCGGTCGTCGGTGGGCAAGGTGAATCGTGGGCCTCCATCGACCAGGATCTGCGCGTGGGAGCGCGGGGGCTTCACGGCGGAACGACGCTGGCCCGCCTTCTGGATTCCGTCGTCGGCCCCTCGCGCCGGCGAAAGAAACCGCCACTGACCATCCGCCAGATCCTCGTCTGGGCCGACCGGCATCACAAGAGGACCGGCGAGTGGCCCACCTATCTGTCAGGCCGAGTAAGGGATGCGCGAGGCGAGACTTGGGCGGGCGTCTCCGCCGCCCTGAGAGTTGGTGGACGCGGCCTGCCGGGCGGTGACAAACTTACCGGTGTGCTGGCACGATATCGCGGACGGCCGGATGGACGAACCGGACGTCACCGGCGCATCTCGGTGCCTCAGATCCTGGCGTGGGCGGAATCCTATCGTCGGCAGCACGGCCGCTGGCCCAGCATGGCCTCGGGACCGGTCGAGGGCCTTGATGATTTGACGTGGGGCGGGATTGACCGTGCCCTGCGCTGGGGCGCCCGTGGAGTGGAGGGCGGCAGATCGATCGCCCAATTGCTCCAAAAAGAGCGCGGATCGTCGGCCAAGTCCGGCTTCATAAAAAAGGCGTGATGGTTGAGCCGGGCTCACCCATCACACCGCGTTTGGCTTCATATTTCACCGATCGGCTTTGGCTCGACCATCCGAGTGGGGCTTATCTCCTACGCCCGCGTTCCGGCCTACTCCATGATGAACCCGTCGAAGTTGTCGGCGACCTCTTCCATGACCGCGCCGCGATATTCGGCGGCGCTCTGAATCTCGGCCGTCGGGTCGTAGTAAGTGGCGGCCGGAACGCCGTAGTAGGCGCTGGTGTACCAGGGATTCACGTACCCGATCCCGTCCACCCACATTTCATCGCAGCCCGTGGAACCAACCACCGCCGCCAAACCCGCCAGAACCAGCACCGCCAGCGTCGCGACGTCTTTCACCTTGGCTTTCATGGGAATCTCTCCTTTTGTTCTCTGATCTCGGTCGTTTCTCTCTTTTGTCCGGCCTTTCTGGGCCGGTGTCAGGCTCCCTCGCCTGCCAACACTCAGAGCGAGATTCACCGGCCGGCGCTCCGCGGACCGCGGGCTGTTCGTAATTCGCTGGAAAAGAGAGTCTTGCGGCTGGGTCAGGGGCAAGAAATGGATGGGTCTGCCAGCCTGAATGAGGGCGACCGACCTTGCGCGGCTGTTTACGGCAAGTCACCTCCGGTAATCGTCAGGGATGAGCCCAAGGCGATGGTGCCGCACAGCTGCTGCCCGGGAAGATGAGGCGGCCGTCAGCGCCGCTGGGCATCCTTTGTTCGTGAAGAAGTCTTGCGTGCCGCGGATCCGCCACAGGTTGACGCTACGCCTGCCGAAGGTGGTCGCGAATCGCTTCCAGTTCCGTCGCCGCTTGAATATCCCTCGGTCTGCCCATCGCTCGTTTTGCATCGATGAGACCGTCCGGCGCTAGGACACGGCATGGCCGGCCGGCAATGTCCAGCGTGACGCTGCGACGTGAAACTTGCTCGAAGTCGCCGATCCCGGTTATTTCGGAGAGCAAATCGACCTGACCCCAATCGCAGAGAATGTAGAGGTTCTCGTAACCCTCCAGCTTGGAAGGATCCAGAGGCACGGGAGGGCGATTGGGGTTCATCCACCAGCGCGGATTCAAATCGGCGATTGCGGCGAGTAGCCGGACGATATTCTCTCGCGTCATCGGCGCACAAACGTCGAGGTCTTCCGTGACCATGCCGGAACCATGCGCGGTTCCGGCCAGGCCATCGACGATGACGAACTCTACCTGCTGATCACTCAGCCGTCCCAGGATGTCGAGGGTCGAACCCATAATATCGCCTGCCTGCTTCGCGCATTGCCCGAACCAGCCCCAGGGCCTGCTCATGCCGCTGGAGCCGCTCGGTCGGTGTCAGCGTGAGCAGGTACTCGATCTGACTGACGTCGATTCCGAAGTCAATCGCCGCCTGCCAGGCCTTGCCATAACACGGCCCCTGCGGCGCGCCCCGGTTTGATACCTGCATGGTCATCCGCACGGGATTGCACACTCGATACCGTCACATGGGAGACAGGACGCCGGCCGTCCCCCTTGTCTGCCCGGGCCCCTCCGGCGTGGACGATCCGGCCTGCCAAATGTACAATTCCCGTCATGTCCGGGGTCGGAGCAGCACAATCCTCCACTTTGCAGGGCATCATGCAAGCCGTTCGCCGGTACTGGGGCTTCAACACCCTGCGCCCCTTGCAGGAGCAGGCCATCCTCGCCGGCCTGGAAGGCCGCGACTCGCTGGTGGTCATGCCCACGGGCGGCGGCAAATCGCTCTGCTACCAGGTCCCGCCGCTGCTTGCCGGCCGCACCGACATCGTCGTCTCGCCGCTCATCGCCCTGATGAAAGACCAGCGCGACGCCTTGCAGCGATGCGGCTATCCCGCCGCGACCATGCACAGCAACATGACCTCGGAGGAGTTGCGGGCGTCCGAGGCCCAACTCGCCGCGGGCACGGTGCGACTCCTGTTCGTGGCGCCGGAAAGGCTGGTCATGCCGCGCTTTCTGGGCATGCTTGAACGGCTCGACATCCGCGCCTTCGCCATCGACGAGGCCCATTGCATCAGCCACTGGGGCCATGATTTCCGCCCCGAGTACCGCCACCTTGCCATCCTCAAGAGGCGGTTTCCCAGGGCCAGCCTGCACGCCTACACCGCCACCGCTACGCAGCGCGTGCGCCAGGACATCGTCGAGCAGTTGCGTCTCGCAGACCCGTCAATCCTCATCGGCACCTTCGACCGCCCCAACCTGGTTTATCGCGTCATCCCACGGGTGGATGTCTATGCCCAGACCCTGGAAACGGTTCGGCGCCACGCCCGCCAGGCGGTCATCGTCTACTGCATCAGCCGCCGAGATACCGAAGCGATGGCCGAATGGCTGGTGCAGAACAAGATTCGCGCCGCGCATTACCACGCCGGCATGGAGAGCGATGACCGCCGCCGTACGCAGGATGCCTTCGCTGAAGAAAAGCTCGACGTCATCGTCGCCACCGTCGCGTTCGGAATGGGCATCGACCGCGGCGACGTGCGTTCCGTGATCCATGCCGCCATGCCCAAGAGCCTCGAACACTATCAGCAGGAGACCGGGCGGGCCGGCCGCGACGGTCTGGAAGCCGAGTGCGTCCTGTTCTACTCCGCCGCGGATGCCATCAAATGGGAATCGCTGATCGACAAAGGCGCCGAGAACGCCGCGGAACCGGCGGAGGTCAGCAAGGCCGGCCGCCGCTTGCTCCGCCAGATGCAGGCCTACGCCGGAACCGGCGTCTGCCGCCATCGGGCCATCAGCGAGCATTTCGGGCAGAGCTACCCGCGCGACAACTGCGGCGCCTGTGACATCTGCCTTGACGAGGCGGAAACCGTCGCCGACGCCACCATCATCGCCCAGAAAATTCTCTCCTGCGTCGCCCGTGTCGAAGAACGCTTCGGCGCCGGCCACGTCATCGACGTGCTGCGCGGCGGCAAGACCGAGATGATCCAGCGGTGGGGCCATGAGCGGCTCAGCACCTACGGATTGTTGAAGGAGATCGATCGCAAGAGCCTCACAAACCTGGTTTATCAACTGATCGACCAGGGGCTGCTTGATCGCAGCGACGGCGATCTGCCGACCCTCAAACTGAATGACGCCTCATGGCAGGTACTGCGAGGTAAGCGGCAAGTGAGGCTCATGAAGCCTGCGACCGCGGGACCGAAACGCACCAAGGCCGAGGCGGAATCCTGGGAAGGCGTCGATTCGGGCCTATTCGAAAGCCTGCGAGGACTGCGCCGCGATCTCGCGGAAAAAGACCGCGTGCCCGTGTACTTCATCTTCGGCGACGTGACCCTTCGCGAGCTGGCCCGCATCCGCCCGACAACACTCACGCGGTTCGCCTCGATCCGCGGTATCGGTCAGACGAAACTCGCCGACTACGGCAAGACCTTCACGGAGCACATCCGGTCCTACTGCAAAGCACATGGTCTTGAGGCCGATCAGGCAGGCAGCGATGAAGCACTCCGACGAATCCCTCGGCGCGTGACCGCGGCGAAGCGAACCGCATTGGTCCTTTTTGCCCACGGCGCCTCCATCGAGGATGTCATGAAGGCCATCGACCGTGCTCGCAGCACGACCATGCAGTACCTCGTCGAATACATCGCCGCCGAGTGCCCGCAGAGGATCGATCGCTGGGTCGCCCCCGAGACGTACAAGCTGGTGGCCGGCGCCGCCCGACGCCTGGGCACCACCCCGCTGCGGCCCATCTTCGACGCCCTGGACGGCCGTATTCCGTACGACACCATCCGCCTCGTCGCCAGGCACCTGGATGCTGTCGGAGCGGTCGAACCAACTGACAAATCACCGTCGTCAGGGCGATGATCTCCTACCGAGTTGCTGAGGCGGGCGGCGCATCTTGCGATTCTTTCCGGCCTGCCCCAAGATGTGGCCCGCAAAGCCGGAGGATTCACCGATGGAAGAGCCCGTGTTTCCCGATAAGAAGCAGCCTCCCGCGGCCGGCGATCTCACCCGCGCCTTCGGAAAGGCCAAACGCCACTGGGACGACCTGGCCGGTCATATCTCCTCGCTGGGCCCGGCGGCAAAGCCGGAGTGGAAGCATTACGGCAAGAGAAGCGGCTGGGTCTACGTCCTGCGGGGCAAGAAGAACAACCTGCTCTACCTGATACCCCATGAGAAACACTTCGTGGCCAGTTTCGCCTTCGGAGAGAAGGCCGTACGGGCCGCCCTCGAATCCGACCTCCCGGCGCCCGTGGTGGAGATGGTCCGACAGTCTCCGAAGTACCCCGAGGGACGGGCGGTGCGGTTGAAGGTGACATCCGCCGCCGATGTGAAGATCGCCAAGCGCCTGTTGGCTATCAAGCTGGACAACTGAGGAAAGGGTAATCTGACATGAGGCACCGCGGTGCAGACTCTTACGCCACACGGCCGGCAGCGGCAAAGATGAAGACGCGGCCCGGCTGCGTCGCATTCCCCGAGGGCCGCGCTTTTTACCGGCTCCCCGTGCTGGCGTCGGCGGCGTTGGCCGCGATGCTCCTGCCCGGCGGCTGCGGCCGGCCGGCTGTCGATCACGCTGACATCCGCGCCGTGCTTGCCCGGCAGACCGAAGCCTGGAACCATGGCGATATCGAGGGCTTCATGCAGGCGTATTGGAAGTCGGACCAGACGGTCTTCCGCTCACCCAAGGGTGAGACGCACGGGTGGGAGGCGGTGCTCGACCGGTACAAGCAGAGCTACCCGACGCCTGAGAAAATGGGGCGTCTCGCCTTCGAGGGCCTGCAAATCTCCCAGACCGGCGAGGACAAGGCCGATGTTTCCGGGCGCTATCGCCTGGAAACCGGCGCCGGCAGAGCCGGCATTCAGACCGGGCGATTCTACCTGACCATGCGGCGAATCGACGGCGCGTGGTTGATCGTCAACGACTACACGGTGGGGGGATGATACGGCGCGGCGGCTCGCAATGACCCGGCTGATCACGGGAGCCGTCCAAGAGGCCGCAAGTCTATCGTTACTTATAAGTCTGCCCGATGTCCACCTGGTTCCCCAGGCCAAAGTGGCCCATGGTGTCCGGCCACAGTTCGCTGGTCGACGGGAAGATCCGCGTGCCGGACGGGAGCCACAGGTATGGACTCGACGAATCGAGGTCTCCCAGGGTGTCCACATGACCGTCGTAGAAGACGAAGCTGGCCTTGAACGCATTGCCTGGCGCCCCCTTCGGCGGTATGCCGGTGGAGTGCCTGTAGGCATATATGCGAGCGTCAGTGCCGGCGACGTGATCACCGGGGGCGCCGCCGTTGCCGGGCGCGGCGCATCGATCCCACGAGCGGGACCAGCCGGTCATAGCGCCCGCGTCGCAGTCAGAACCGCCCGCGCTGGCGTCAACGCATATGTCGTAGTCCGGCTCGATGCTGCACGTGCTGTAGCGGGCACCGTCTCCGCAGAAAATCTTCTCGGCAGGAGGACCTATCTTGCCCGCCAACGGCTTCCATCCGGAAGGCGGCAGGTAAGCCAGGCCCATCGGACCCGAGCCAAGCCAGCTCGCTTCCGTCAGCAACTGCAGGCGCTGCGTGTTATAACTCACCAGCCAGCCGGCACCCGCATCCAGATCGCATTGCATGGCGGAATACCTGGGCGACAGGAACTTGTTCCCCGCACACAGGAACGCGCCCGAGCTGCGCAGGTCATTGAAGCGTTTTTCAATGGCCTCGTTGGGAGCGCCCTTGGACGGCTTGATGAGCCCCAGACCCATCATTTCAGCCAGCGGCCCCATCCAGTCCCACGTCTGGAACGCCGGCCCCCACCCCTTGGCTTCGGTTGACAAGTACGCCCCTGAACCGTCCGGCGAACCGACGATCCAGTCATCATTGTCCATGGCGTACTCCTGCATGCCCTTGCCAATGTCACGCAGAGTCGCCAGGCAGGCCCCGCGTTGGCCCATGCGACGAGCACTCGACAAGCTCGGCAAAAGCACCGAGATCAGCAGCGCGATGATCGAAATCACAACCAGCAACTCGATCAACGTGAATCCGCTCCGCTCCGGGCGAAAACGCTTCGCTTGGATCTTCGACGTCATGGCTTCGGTCCTTACTGGCCTGCTTTAGCGGCTGCCTCCATCTGTTCCTTCGATGGTTTACGGTTGTGGCCTGTGACCAGGTGGCCGCAGTCCGGACAATACGTTTTTTCCCTGCTGCTCGGGTCGATGCTGCTCTTGAGAACAACAAAGGTCGGAGTGGTCTTGGCCTTCCAGCCGCCAGCGCCATCCTTGGCCCAATAGCAGGCCTCAGCCCTCCAGACCCTCGCCTTGCCGCACTTCGGGCAGGTCAGCGGTTCCTTCTCACCCATCTGGAGGACGTGCTCGAACTCGTGGCCGCAATCCACGCACTTGCAGACGCGCTCGGCCGACAGGCTCTCCGCCGACTTGCCCCCTACGGCAAAGCGCAGAATGATCCCCACGGCGATGATGAAAACCACCACCGCGCCGATGAGCTTGAGCCGCTGCCACTTGTCTTGTGATTCCGCCGTCAACAACTCTCTGTCTCCCGGTCTCGCGAACGAGGCTGCGATCCTACCGCCAGGGCCTGCGGTGCAGCGCCTCCTCCTTCCCCAACCGCGAGCGGAGATACAACCTCAGTCCAGCTTACCCGAAACGCGATACACCTTCCATATCGCCAGGAACCTGGCTGTGGCACCATACCCAACCTAGTGTCACCTGGTCTCTGCCCGGATTCAAGGCCGGGGAACCGTATTTCTTACCCCCACACTCGCCTCGGCGCCGCCGTGAGCGCTGCCGGGCGAGCTCGGTTTTCTACCTGAGCTACCGATTTATTATACCCACGACTCGACCTCCAGGGAGCGGAATCGCGCCAATTGCCGGACGGACCGCCTTCGCGATTCTCGCCCCGCACGGCCGCGCCGTCACTCGGAAACAGCGGCCCCCGTGGGTCGGGGGCCTTTCCATCCAGACGAAGATCGGCCCTGCCGTTCTCACCGGAAACCGAATCGCTCGCCCGGCTCAGGCGATCCCTGACGAAGCATGCTTCGCTCTTGCGACTGTCCCGCCCCATGAAAGGCACCCGGCATGGAACCATCGACCGCGGCAGGGCCTGACAGACCCCGCTCCCGCACCTCACCGACTTCTTTCCGGGCCCGCCATGACCTATCATGAGGCAAGGATGGCGTATTGACCGTCCGGCGACCAGACATTGATGCCTCACCCCCTCCACCCGAGGACGACGAGTCCATGTCTTCAAAACACCACCTGGACGAAAAGGTATACGCCGTCGGCGACCACAAGCTGTCCATGCAGGATCTGCTCGACTACTTCGAGCAACAGGGCAAGATGCGGGTTTCCGACCTGCACCTCAAAATCAATTGCCCCCCGGTTTATCGCGTGGACGGGCTCCTGCAGAAAATGAAGGGCCCGCCTCTCGACGCCGCCACCGCGGAGCTCCTGGCCGAAAGCCTGCTCACCGACACCGAGGTCGAATGGCTGAAGCAGAACCGCTCCGTCGACGGCTCGGTATCAACGGCGAAGATGCAGTATCGCCTCAATTGCTACCACGAGAACGACGGTCTGGCGGTGGCTATCCGCGCCCTGTACGCGGACGTGCCGCCGGTGGAGAGCATCGGCTTCCCGAACGGAGCCTGGCGGGACATCGTCTCCAAACAGCAGGGACTCATTCTCGTCACCGGCATCACCGGCGCGGGCAAATCCACGACCATCGCGTCCTTCATCAACCACATCGCCCAGACCCGCCCCTGCCGGATCATCACCCTCGAGGATCCCATCGAGTACCGGCTGGCCAGCAAGGCCGCCGTGATCTCGCAGCGCGAGCTGGGCCGCGATGTTCCCAGCTTCGAACGGGGCCTGCGCGACTGCCTTCGCGAAGACCCCGACGTCATCTTTGTCGGCGAGATGCGGGACAAGGAGTCGACCACCTGGACGCTCACGGCGGCGGAGACCGGGCACCTGGTTTTCTCGACGCTCCACACCCGCGACGCCCGGGGAACGGTCACCCGAGTGCTGGACCTGTTTCCGCCGTCGCAGCAGGACGAGGTGGCCGCCCAGTTGTCCCTGGGGCTGAGCCACATCATTTCGCAGAAGCTCGTGCCCCGAGCGGACGGCCAGGGCCGCGTTGTGGTGATGGAGATCCTCAACAACGTCTACGGCCTGGCCAATCTCATCCGGCAGGCCAAGACCGAGCAGATCTACACGCTCCTGCAGACTCGCACCAAGGATGTGCCCAGCGAGCGGATGACGACGATGGAGCGGTCACTGGCCATCCTGGTCCGCCGCGGCGTGATCGCGCCGCTGGAAGCGGAGAAGTGGGCCAACAACCCCAGCGCCTTCCTCGAGGAAATGCAGCACCCATCGACCTAGAAGAACGTAAAAGGTGTCAGGAAGATTTTGGCGCCCGGTGAACCCTGGCTGACGGCTTCTTCAGCCTCTACGCCGGCCCGCCCGGACTGCCCGGCGCGGGGGCCGCCTCGACCTGCTTCTCGGCAGGCTTCTCGGGCGGCTTCTCCGCGGGGCGGCGCGGCACGCGCTTCTTGTCGAACGGTATCTTCAGACGGTACGTGCCGCCCTCCAGCTCGGTGTCGATCACGTATCCGCACTTGTGGAAGATCCGCAGCATGCCGCTGTTCTGCTGGAGGACGTCGGCCGTGAAGCCGGAGATGCCGTTGACCCGGGCGGCGTCCACGATGGCATGCATCAGCGCCGTGCCCACGCCCTTGCCCTGCCAGTCGTCCCGGACCAGGAAGGCGGCGTCGGCGAAGTTGGAATGCGAGTCCTTCCGATAGTGGGCGATGCCGATCATCTGGGCGTCTTCGCCTGAGCCGGTCATCACCACGACGGCCATGTCGGCGTCGTAATCGACGCGCAGAAACTCCCGCAGCTTCTCTCGCGGCAGCGCCTTGATCATGCGGAAGAAGCGATGGTGCACCGACTCGCTCGACAGCTTGTAGAACATGTCGCGCAGCAGGGCCTCGTCGGTCAGCTTGAGCGGACGCATGAAGGCCCGGGCCCCGTCCTTGAGATCGATCCAACGCTCCATCTCGTCGGGATAAATCGGAGCCAGGACCGGCATCTCGATCTGGTCGGGATAGACCATGTGCCGGGCCTTGGCCTCCGCCAGAAGCCAGGGCCGGAATCTCGGATCGGCGATCTGGATCAACGCCAATGCCCGCTCGCGAATGCTCTTGCCGTGCAGGAAGGCGGAGCCGAACTCGGTGACCACATAGTGCACGTCGCCCCGACTGGTGACCACGCCGGCGCCCTGCTTGAGATAAGGCACGATTCGCGAGATGTTCCCGTTCGCCGCCGTGGCCGGCAGAGCGATGATCGGCTTGCCGCCCTTGGACCGGGCCGCGCCGCGGACGAAGTCCACTTGTCCCCCGATGCCGCTGTAGAACATCATCCCCAGCGAATCGGCGCAGACCTGCCCGGTCAGGTCCACCTCGATGGCGGAGTTGATCGAGATCATCTTGTCGTTCTGGGCGATGACGAACGGATCGTTGGTGTACTCCGTGGGGTGAAACTCGACCAGCGGGTTGTTATTCACGAAGTCGTACAGTTTCCGCGAGCCCATCACGAAGCTGGAAACGATCTTCCCGCGATGCAGCGTCTTCCTGGCATTGGTGATCACGCCTTTCTCGATCAGCGGGATGATGCCGTCGCTGAACATCTCCGTGTGAATGCCGAGGTCCTTGAAGTTGCCCAGATAATGCAGCACGGCGTCAGGGATCGTGCCGATGCCGAGCTGGAGCGTGGCCCCATCCTCGACCAGGTTGGCAATGTGCCGGGCGATCCGCTCGGCCAACTCGTCCGGAGCCCCCTGCGGAGCCTCCAGGATGGGCCGATCGCTGGGCACCAGCATGTCGATGTCGCGAACGTGAATGAAGCAGTCGCCGTGCGCCCGGGGCATCTGCTCGTTGACCTCGGCGATCACCTTCTGAGCTGATTCCGTGCCCGCCTTCACGATGTCGATGGAGACGCCGTAGCTGCAATAGCCGTGCTCGTCCGGCGGGCTGACGGCAATCAGCGCCGCGTCGATCACCACGCGACCGCTCCTGAAAAGTGCCGGAATCTCCGACAGAAAAATCGGCGTGTAATCCGCCCGGCCCTGCGAGACGGCCTCTCGAACGTTCGGCCCGATGAAGTAGGCGTTGTGCCTGAACCGGTTGCCGAATCGCGGCTCGGCGTAAGTCGCCAGACCCAGCGTCAGGATGTGGACGATCTCGGTGTCGGCGAGATCCTCGCGCGCCGTCAGGGCTTCCACCAGCGTCTGCGGCTCGCCGGCTCCCGAGCCGATGAAGACCCGCTGACCCGGCCTGATCCCTTTGACCGCTTCCACGGCCGTGACCACCTTGCCCGGGTATCGTTGCTGCCACGGTTTTCCGACCTGACTCATCATGCGAAACTCCCGCCGACTTCGCGTCGGCGTTTCAGTTATCCTTCGCGGAACGGCGCTGGTCAATAGCCGCTGTCCGAGCGGCTCTCATCTTCCGCCGTTGCTCTCTCCGCGCGGGTATCCCCCAAAAGGCGGACCGACCGGAAACGCTTCACCGGCGTCGCGGTCCAGGCGTGCAGAGAACCATTATCGCCCGATCCGACTTCCGTTACCAGCCCATCACCGTCCGCTTGAAAATCTCCCCCCGATGCTCGTAATTCTTGAACCAGTCGAAGCTGGCGCAGGCCGGGCTCAGCACCACAACGTCACCCGCCTCGGCCAGATCGCGCGCCAGATTGACTGCTTCGGCAAAATTGGCAACCTTCTCCACGCAGGGCACGGTCGCGGCGCCGCGAGCACGCTCCGCGGCCTCGGCAATCCTCTCCTGCGTCGCCCCCATGCAAATCACCGCCTTGGCCCGATCGGCCAGCAATCGCCCCAGCCCGTCGAAAGAGCTTCCCTTATCGGAACCCCCGAGCAGAATCACCACGCCGCAATCAAACGCCCGCAGCGACGTCATCGCCGCCTCGGGCGTCGTCGCCTTGGAGTCGTTGTAATACTTGACGCCGCCGAACTCACGGACGAACTCCAACCTGTGGGGCAGACCGTTGAAAATTGCCAGCGCCCCCAGCGCCGTTGAATCCGCCACCCCCAGAATCCGCGATACCGCCATGGCCCCCGCCGCATTCCAGACGTTGTGCACGCCCGGCACGGACAAGGGGATCTCCACCTCCTCCATCGTGCGGCCTGATTCGCCCGGCCACGCCCAGCGCACCCGGCGCGTATCCTCGTCCACCCCGAACCGCCAGACCCGCAAATGCTTTTCCCACCCGCCCGGAAGAACCTCCACGCCGTTCTCGAACGGCAGGATCAGCCAGTCATCGTCCTTCTGATACTTGTAAATGTTCCCCTTCGCCCGGGCATACTCCTCCAGCGTCCCATGACGGTCGAGATGGTTGTCCCGCACGTTGGTCACCAGCGCGATGTGCGGGCTCTTGCGGACCTGCGCCGCGTCCTCCAACTGAAAGCTCGACAGCTCCAGCACGACCAGGTCCTTGGCGCTCATCCCAGGCAGGTCATCCAATAGAGACTTGCCGATGTTGCCTCCCAGCCAGCTCTTGCCGTGCCACCAGCCCTCGGCCTTTTCCGCCGTCTCCAGGATCGCGCCGATCATCGCCGTCGTCGTGCTCTTGCCCACCGTCCCGGTCACGCCGATGATCCTGCCCGGGCAGCGCTCCATGAACAGGTTCATCTCGCTGGTCCAGGGGATGCCGCGGGCCATCGCCGCCTTGAAGAACGGCGACTTCTTCTTGTCTACGCCGGGATTGACCACCAGCAAATCGCAGCGGTCGAGAGTCGACTCATCGTGCCCGCCGAGCCGCGTGGTGATGTTCAGATCTTTCAAGGCCGCGAGGCTGTCCGAGAGATCACTCGCCTGGGCCAGATCGGTCACCTCGACCTTCGCCCCTTGCCGGCAGAGCCAGCGCGTCACGCCGATTCCCCCTCCGAACCGCCCCAGGCCCATGACGATGACCCGTTTGCCGGCGAATTCCATGCCCGTCCCCGATTCCATGGCCGTCCTGTCCGTGGCCGCGATCATATGTTGCCTCCGTGCACTTGGCTCGCTGTCTGGCCCGCCGGCGTCGAGACCCCCCGATCACTTTTCGCCCACGCCCGCCGCAATATCACGCCGAAAATACGCTCCCTCAAAACCGATCCGCTCCACCGCCGCATACGCCCTCGACCGGGCGTCCTCCATCGTCGCCCCGAGCGCGGTCACGCCCAATACCCGTCCGCCCGACGTGACGACCTCGTCCCCGTGAAGCTTGGTACCCGCGTGGAAGACCTGCACGTCCTCCTGGCGGGATGCCTTC
>DATKKX010000080.1:0-14241 GCA_035542775.1 Phycisphaerae bacterium
CTTGCGGCATGAGAGCACTTCCAAGCTGAAGCAGGACGACAAATGGGACGTGGATGCCAAGCTGTCCGCCTGGTTTCGCATCCACGACAAGAAGTGGGTCCAGCAGGATTTTGAAGGAGGTACGCCGCAGGCCACCTTCAACAACAAGAACAAGCTGGACAATCAGGGCGAGGCCAACCGCAGGGACGTTTTCGAGACTCGCGTGATGGCCAAGGTCATCGACATCAAGCCGAACGGTAACCTGATCATCGTGGCCTGGTCGCGGATGGAAATCGACGACGAAATGCAATACCTGCGAATGAGCGGTGAGTGCAACAAGCAGGACGTGGGCGCCGACGGCAGCATCCTCAGCGACAAGGTCTTCGGTCTGGATGTCAAGACCATGAACGAGGGCGCGGTCAAGGATGCGGTCAAGAGAGGCTGGTTCAAGGAACTGAGCGACGTGGTAAAGCCGTTCTGAGAACGTGTATATGCGTGGATTGGCGACAAGACAATTTCAGCGGATCCCGGGTGCCGGAGGCAAGGCATCGGCGGCGAAGTCTCGCCGCGGCTTCCTGACCTTCGCGTGCGCCTGGGCCCTTACCCTCTGCGTGGCGGCCCCCGTGTGGGCCACTCGCGTCGCCGACGTCACCCACCTGCAGGGCCGCCGACAGAATCAACTCGTCGGCTATGGCTTGGTCATCGGTCTGCCCGGCACCGGCGACGGCGGCAAGTACGCCGCTTCCATTCTGCAGTTGCAGGCCATGCTCCAGAAGTTCGAGATCTCCGTGCCGGCCAACGCCCTGGCCGACACCAAGAACGTCGCCATCGTCATGCTGGAGGCCACGATTCCGGAAAACGGCGTCCGCGAGGGCGATCGCATCGACGTGCGGGTGAATTCCACCGGCGCCGCCAAGAGCCTGGCCGGCGGATATCTGGTGGCCACGCCTCTGCAGGGCCCCGGCCTGGATCGAATCTTCGCCTTTGCCAATGGGCAGGTCCGCCTGCCAGACCCGAAAGTCAAGACCAGCGGCGTGGTCGCCCAGGGGGCGACGATGGAGGCCGACGTCATCCACAATTACATCAGCGAAAACTGGGAAGTGACGCTGGTGGTTGAGGACGTGCACGCCAGCCACGCCTTGGCCTCGGTCATCGCCCAGGTGATCAACGAAAACGCTTCGGAAGTCGGCCGGTCGCGGGAGCTCGCGGTGGCCTGTGGCCCGAAGAACGTCGTGGTGGCCATCCCCGAGGAGGAGCGGTCCAATCCGGCCGACTTCATCGCCCGGATTGAAAATACGGAACTGCTCATGCCGGTGGGGGAGGCCCGGATCGTCATCAATCGGCAGACCGGCACGATCGCCATCGGTGAAGGTGTGGAGATCGGCCCGGCGGTGATCTCGCACAAGGGCATGTCGATCATGACCACGCAGCCGCCGCCCGAACCGACCGTTGAGAGGCCCCTGGTCAAGGAACAGTTCGCCCTGCCGATCGAGGCCCCCAAACGAAACGCCGGCAACGCCAAGCTGCGCGAGCTGGTGGACGCCCTCAACCAGCTCAACGTGCCGTCGAACGAGATTATTGAGATCGTGGAAAATCTGCACCGGCTGGGCAAGATCAACGCCAAGCTGGTGATCGTGGAATAGCCGCATGGACGCGCTGGCCTCAATCATGACATCGCCGACGGCTTCGGCCCTCGATCCGAGCCGCTCCGCCGCAGCAATGAAGGCCGCGGCTGCGATCTCCTCGCCGGGGGCGTCCGCTCCGGCCGGCTTGGCGCGATCTTCTTCGATCGGCTCGCACAAGGACGTTCGCACCCGTGTCGGGGAGTTCGTCGGCAGCATCTTCTATGGAACGCTGCTTCGCGAGGCGCAGAAGTCGAGCCTGAAGGGCAAGTACATGCACGGCGGTCGCGGCGAGGAGGTCTTCCAGGGCCAGCTCAACCAGGAAATCGCCAAGAAGCTCGGCCGGGCCCAGAACAATGCCATCACCGACGAATTGACCAAGGAGATCGAGAAGTATCTCAGGCTGGCAGGCGCCGGCGGCGCGACAGTCCAGGCTGCCGCGGCGTCCGGAGAAGCAACCTCGACAGATGCCCGGAAGGGGGGTGCGGATCAATGAGTCGGGGCGAATTGGCCAGGCTGACCGGCGAATTGACCGGGTTGATCGAGCGACTGATTGACCAGCAGGTCGTGTTGCGAGGCATTGTGCATGAGAAGCTCGAGGCCATGAGGCGATGCGACCTCGACGCCATGCTGAGGGCCTCCCGCCAGGAGGGCGATGTGACCGCGGCCGTCTCCACGCTCGACCGGCGCCGACACGAGCTTGTCGCCCAGATTTGCCGCCTGATGGACTTTCCCAGGAGGACGGATGTCAAAGCGGTAACGTTGCGAATGCTGGCTGACAAGCTGGAGTCGCAGGCCGGCGGCCGGCTGGCCGAGCTGGCCGATCGGTTGCGTAATGAGATGCTCAAGCTCGCGGAGGCCAATCGAGTGGTTGAATTGGTCTGCCGGGAGATGATGGCGTACTTCAAGGTGCTCTTCGCGGCCATGGTTCAGTCGGAGCACGACGCCCCGACATATTCGTCCGACGGCGAAGTCGGACCGGCCGCCGGAGCCAGAGTCCTGGAGGCAGTGGGTTGATGCAGAGCCCCCGACATTGGTCGGGGAGTGGTCATGAAGGACCTTCGACCTCGGTCGAAGGATGACGACGATGGGATTGACATCGGCATTAGGGATCGGGCGCAGCGCACTGGCCGCATACCAGGCTGCTTTGCAGATCGTCGGCAACAACATTGCCAACGTTGGTACAGCCGGCTACACCCGCACTTCCGCCGATCTCAACGCCATTCCCGGCGTCAATCTCGGATTCGGCCAAGTCGGCAATGGCGTGAACCTGGGCGGCGTCCGCCGCGCGGTCAGTGAGGCCATCAACGCGCGGCTTCGCACGGCCGCATCCGACAAGCAGTCGGCTTCCGCGCAGCAGTCCAACCTCGACCGCATCGAAGGCATTGTCGATCCGCTGGGGGATGTCAACCTCGGCTCGCTTCTCGGCGACTTTTTCAAGTCCCTGAACGACTTGCAAAACAACCCGCAGAACTCCGCCACTCGCGGGATCGTCATCAGCACCGCCACCGGCCTGGCTCAGCACATCCGCGATATCCGCAGCGATCTGTTGGCGGTACGCGACGATGCTAACACCGAGATACAGCAGGCCACCCAGCGCGCTGACGATCTGGCCACCAAGATCGCCGATCTGAACACCCAGATCACGACGGCGGAAGCCGGGGGCGGCGGCCCCGCGTCGGCCCTCCGCGATCAGCGCGATCAACTGCTCAGCCAGCTGTCGGAGATCTTCGCGATCAACGTTCGCGAGCAGCCCTCCGGCGCCGTCAACGTGTACATAGGCAACGAAGCCCTGATTCAGTTCGGGCAATCGTTCGGCCTGACCACCTCGACGGAGCTCAACAGCGATGGCCTGGCTACGGCGGTCGTGCGGTTCGCTCACAACCGCGGGCCGGTCCCGACATCCAGCGGGCAGGTGGCCGGCCTCATCAAGACCCGGGACACTGACGTGGGCGCGCAAATGTCACGACTTGACTCCCTGGCCGCGGCCCTGATCAGCGAAATCAACAAGATCCACGCCGGCGGCAAGGGTCTGACCGGCTTCTCGAATCTCACCGGGATCTCGGCGGTCATCGACCCGAGCGTGGCCTTATCGGCCACGGACAACGGAATCAGCTTCCCGCCCAAGACGGGATCGTTCTTCATTGATGTGAAGGATGCCAGCGGCGCGGTGGTCCGCACCCAGGTCAACATCGATCTTGACGGCATCGGCGCCGATTCGACGCTGAATTCCGTCGCAGCCGACATCAATGCCAACGTCGCGAACGTCACCGCGACCGTGCTGGCCGACGGGCGGCTGCAACTCAGCGCGACCGGCGGCTGCACGTTCACTTTCGCCGACGATACTTCCGGCTTCCTGGCCGCCATGGGGCTGAACACCTTCTTCACCGGCAAGAACAGCCTCGATATCGCCGTGAATCCCCTGATCTCGGGCAACACGAACCTGCTGGCCGCCGCAGTCGGCGATCAGCCCGGCGACGGAGCCAATGCCACCGCCCTGGCTTCATTGCAGGATCAAGCCGTGTCCAGCCTGGGCGGCGCATCACTGAACGAATATTACACCGCCACGGTGTCGACTCTCGCCGTGAGCGTCTCCGGCGCCAACAGCGCCGCCGATGCCAGCTCCACGATCTTCGATTCGCTTACCGCCCAGAGAGAGAGCATCTCCGGCGTAAATCTGGATGAGGAAACGGTGTCCTTGATTTCGTACCAACGGGCGTTCGAGGGCGCCGCTCGCTACATGACCGTTGTGGATGACATGCTGCAGACGTTGTTGACATTGGTGCAATGACACAGGTGAGTAGGGCGGGCACCTCCCGCCGTGATCAGAGCTGCGACCGCACGGGAGCGGTCAAAAGGAAAGGCGCTGCAATCGCCGCTGCGAGCGGCCGCGGAATGAGCAAATGAGCATTTCAGTCGGCAATCTGTCACGCGTGTCGAACAGTCTGCGGACGTTCACCGCGCTGACGCAGCTCCAGCGCAACTCTCTGCGGGTCTTTCAGCAGGAGCAGCGGATCTCCACCGGCCAGCAGCTTCTGTCCGTCGGCGACGATCCCGTCGCCGCCGAGAAGATAGTCCGTCTGACCAAATCGGGGGACACTCAAAACCAGATCCTCGCTGATTTGCAGCACGCCGATGACTATCTGTCCGCTTCGGACAACGCCTTGACCCAGATCAGCGATCTGTTGATTGACGCCGCCCGCATCGCCAGCGAGCAGGCCGGCAGCTTCCAGAGCGCCGAGGAGCGAGCCTCTCAATCCGTCGTCATCGACGGCATCATCGATCAGTTGATGAACGTCGGGAATACCAAATACCAGGGTATCTATCTCTTCGGCGGGCAGGGCGTGACCCAGGCCCCCCTCAACTCCGCCTTTGGCCGGATCACCGCCGTCGGCGACACCGGCCAGCGGCAGACCCTGGTGGATCCGGGCTGTGCCCAGGCGTTCAATGTGATCGCCGCGGACGTTTTTGGGCTGCGCGAGAACGTCACCGGTGGCTACGCCCATTTTAACGTTCAGCTTGCCGGCGGGACTCGTTTGAGCGAGTTGAACGGCGCCAACGGCGCGGGCGTCCGTTTGGGCCGCATGTCCGTGACCGAAGGAGCGGTCTCCTTCGAGGTTGATCTCACCGGCGCCGACACAATCGACGGGGTGATCGCGAAATTCAATGACGCCGCGTCCGCCGCGGGCAGCACCCTTACGTTGGGCATCAACCCCGCCGACGGCGCGACGCTTCGGGTGACCAACGGCGGCAGCGGCCCTGTCCAAATACAGGATCTCGGCCAGGGAACTGCCGCGGCCGACCTGGGCATCAAGAAGAGTGCCGCGGCCGGCGCCAATATCGATGGCGATAATCTGCATCGTCGCATGACCCTGACCACCGCTTTGGCGGACCTGGGCGCCGGCGGCATCACCCTGCCCAGCGGGGTCGTGATAACCAACGGAGAGCGTTCCGGCACTGTGACATTTACCGGAGCGACAACCGTCCAGGACGTGCTCAACCGTCTGAACGCCTCCGGCGTCGGCATCAGGGCCTCGATCAACTCCGCCGCCGACGGCATCGAGATACAAAACCTGGTGGCCGGCACAGCCTTGATCGTCGGGGAAAACGGCGGGACAGACGCCGAGACGCTGGGCATCCGCGCTTTGGACGACTCCGTCCCGCTCTCGCGGCTCAACGGACTGCGCGGCATTCATCCGGTCGAGGGAACCGACATAAAGATCACCAACGCCAACGGCGTCTCCTTCGAAGTCGATCTCAGCAACGCTCAAACCGTCGGCGACGTCATCAACGCGATTCAATCCGCCTCGGCCGCGGCCGGGGCCGGCATCAGCGTGACGACCTCGTCAGGGGGAGCCGGTCTGCGCCTGACCGGCCCGGCCGGCGCCGGCACCATCACGGTCGAGTCGGTGAACATGTCGCCGGTCGCCGCTGAGCTCGGCATCGAGGGGAGTGGGTCGGCCACCGTGCTGGACGGCGACAACGTGGGGGCCGCGTACCAGACAGGATTGTTCAGCGCGCTGTACCGACTGCGCGATGCGCTGCAGGCCGATGACTCATCGGAGATTACCGAGGCCGGCAGCCAGATCAACGATATTCAGCAGCAGATTGCCGCCACCCGTGGCGATGTCGGCGCTAAATCGCGCTCGCTCAACGCCCGGCTGGATCAGACGCAGCAGGCCGTGGATGCCACGCAGATCCTGCTGTCGAAACTGAAGGACACCGACTTCACCGAAGCGGTGACCCGGTTTCAGGAGGCTCAGACCGCACTGCAGGCGAGCCTCATGACCGGATCGAAAACACTGAGTCTGTCGCTGTTGGATTTCCTGCAATAGACGGAACTATTGCGGGCAGCGTCGAATTCATCCTGGCCGCCGCTAAGAGAATGCGGCGGTCGGAACCGCAGCCATGAGGGAGCGGCCGACCAGGACCGCGCCCCCAGGGGAGCGGACCAGGCGGAAGAACCGGATGACCTGCCGGACGCGGCGCCGGTGCCCGGCGAATCAAGGGTCGACCGAGTTGGCTGGACGTGGGCGACACGGAGGTTTGTGCCATGATTATTGAGACTTCACGGTTCGGAGGAATCGAGGTAGACGACCAGCGCTTCTTGAACTTTCCCAAGGGGCTCCTGGGCTTTCCCAACGATCGGGAGTACGCCCTGATCCAGACCGGAGAACACAGCCCCTTTTACTGGATGCAGGCCGTACATCGGCCCGAGCTCGCCTTCGTGGTGTGCGATCCGCGGATGTTCATTCAGGATTACCGCGTGGGCATCAAGGCCGACGACCTGGCTCAGATCGGCCTGGCGGATACCAACGGCTCGCAGGTGTTCGTGATCGTCAACAAGGCGGATGACACCCTGACCGCCAACTTGCAGGGTCCGCTGGTCATCAACGTGGCGACCCGCGTGGGAAAGCAACTCGTATTGTCGGACAAACGCTACGCAACCCGCCATCCGCTCATGCGGCTCCCGCTGCGGCAGGCGGTGATCAGCAAGACAGCGTGACGCGATCGGCTTGTCAGTCGATGGACGGTGTGAAGCCTATGATTCAGTGTGACTCCCACTCTCCGAGAACGGCCGTTCGGCGTGCGAGAGCGCTGCCCAAGGGTCGTTGCCCCCGGGGCCCGACGAAGGCAGCACGCCTGGATCGCTGTCGCGGCCTCAGCAGGTGGCGACCGGCGCTTCCACCGATGCGGCCGGGGAGGAGCCAATAATGCTTGTGCTATCGCGTCAGCGTGATGAAACCATCATGATCGGCGACGACATTGAGATCACCGTCGTGGATATCCGCGGCGACAAGGTCCGCCTGGGAATCACGGCGCCATCCCATGTTCCGGTCCATCGCAAGGAAGTGTACGAGGCCATCAAGCGTGAAAACCGGGCGGCCACCAAAATGAAACCCGAGGACTTGCCGCCTCAAACGCCGCCACAGAACGGTGCGAAGAACGGAGATAATCCCTCAGGCCGCAGCCCAGGTCAGGCATAGCGGCATTTAGTTCGGAAGTCGCCGCCGTCCTCTTCGCCGGGAGGGCGGCTCGGACTTCACCGCGGCGCGGCTGGGCGCCGCACGACAAACACGGAGGTTTGTGTCATGGCTCGCATTAATACTAACACGGCCGCCATCATCGCCAACCGCCAACTGAACCGCTCCCAGGAACAGTTGTCCACGTCGCTGGAACGGCTCTCCAGCGGGCTGCGGATCAACCGCGGGGCCGATGATCCGGCGGGGCTCATTGTGTCGGAGAATCTGCGCTCCGAGATCGGGGGCGTCAAGCAGGCGATCGCCAATTCGCAGCGCGCCGCCAACGTCATTGCCACGACGGAGGGCGCGCTCAATGAGGTGGCCTCCTTGCTCGGCGACATTCAGAGCAAGGTCGTCGAGGCCGCCAATGTCGGCGCCATCTCCGACGACGAGATCAAGGCGAATCAGCTGCAAATCGACTCCGCCATCGAGTCGATTACGCGCATCGCCAACACAACCTCGTTCGCCGGGCGGAAGCTGCTCAACGGCTCCCTGGGCTATATCACCAGCGGTGTCAACGCCGCCGAGGTCACCGACCTCCGCGTCAACGGCGTCTCCTTCGGCACCGCCGCTTATATGCCCGTCAAGGTGACCGTCACGCAGTCTGCCCAGCATGCCCAGCTGAGCTTTCAGACCAGCTGCATCTCCTCCGATTTGACCATCGAGCTGGCCGGCCCCAATGGCGTGACCACGCTGACCCTGCTGTCGGGCACCCATGCCAGTGCCATCATGCAGGCCATCAACCTCGTCAGTGACGCCACCGGGGTCAGTGCCTCCCTGATCAACGCCACGCACTATCAGAGCGGGATCACTCTGACCTCCATGGACTACGGCACGGATGCCTTCGTCCAGGTGGAGGAAGTCGGCAGCGCCGGTGTGTTCACCACCGTCGACGACGACGGCCAGCAGGTCAAGCGCGACGAGGGCCGCAACATCTCCGCCACCGTCAACGGAGCCAACACGCTCGGCAAGGGACTCGACCTCTTCCTCAACACCAGCGCTCTCAGCCTCGAACTTCGCATTCAGGCGGCATTCAACAAGTCAGGCACATCGACCTTCGCCATTACCGGCGGCGGCGCGGCCTTCCAGCTCGGGGCCGGTGTCGACAGCAATCAACAGATCAATGTCGGTGTCGAATCCACCGCCGCGTCGCGATTGGGCAACGGCACGCTCGGATACCTCTCGCAAATCACCAGCGGCGGGGCGTATTCCCTGGTGGCCGGTGGGGCATCCCAGGCCGCCAAGATCGTCGAAGAAGCCATCCGCCAGGTGTCTGTCCTCCGCGGTCGCCTGGGCGCGTTCGAGAAGAATACGCTCGACACCAATATGTCTCAGTTGCAGATCACCCTCGAGAACTTGACCGCTTCCGAGTCCAGCATACGCGATCTGGATTTCGCCATGGAAACCAGCAACCTGACCAGAGCGCAGATACTGGTCAACGCCGGGACCAACATCCTCGGCATCGCCAACCAGATGCCGCAGTCGGTTTTGGCCCTGTTGAAGTAGCGCGGCCCCATGTCGCCGCCACAGCATAGCGCCCCGGAGTCCCGAGGCTGACGAGGGGCGCTGAGCAGTCTTCGCGCGGCACGGAGGAATCGGAACTCTGAGGAACGAGAGACGCTGGTCTCGACAGCATGGCTTCCCCGACCGCAAGTGATTCGCGGGCCCTGAGGCGCGGTCAGCAGACGCGATCGCCTGGCGCTGATCCTCGGGGTCCCCTCGCCCGCACCCCCGTTGATGCGCCCGATTCAGCCGCATGGCCCTCCGGATCGGCGCGTGGGGGCACACCCCTCGGATTTGCACATCCGCCCCCGACTCCCAGCCTGCCTCCGGCCATATTCTCCTCCCCATTGTGTTGTGGTAAACTCCGGGCCTCGGGCCCTCGGAGGCAATGAAATGCCAGCTTTCCGCTGTTTGGTCCTATGGTCCGCCATTGCCGCGGTAACAGCCTTTGTTGGAGCCACTGATATGTTTGCTCAGGATCGTGCCGGGTCGGTTCGTCCACCCGTCTGCGCCGGAACCTGGTATCCCGGCGACCGGGCGGAGTTGGCCAAGGAAGTCGACTCGCTGATGGACAAGGCTCCTCCCGCCAAAGTGGAGGGCAAGCCCGTCGCGGTGATCGCCCCTCACGCCGGTTACCGTTACAGCGCCCCCGTTGCAGCAGCCGGATACCGCTGCCTGCGCGGGCAGACCTACAAACGTGTCATGGTCATGGCCTTCAGCCACAGCGAGGCCGGATCATACACCGGCGTGGACGTCCCGCGCGATCTGACCGCCTACGCGACGCCGCTGGGGCAGGTGCCGATTGACCGGGAGGTCTGTGACGATTTGCTGAAGAAGAGAGTCTTCGTCTCCCAGCCCGGCGTCGGCGGCAGCGAGCACTCGCTGGAGTTGCAGTTGCCCTTCCTGCAGGAAACCGTCAAGGACTTCAAGCTCGTACCGATGCTGGTCGGGCGGATGTCGGACCGTGATTATGCCCAGGCGTCCGAAGCCATCGTCCGTTGGGTGGACGACGACACGCTGATCGTCGCCAGCAGCGATTGCACCCATTTCGGCCCCAACTACGGCTACGAGCCGTTTAGGGACGACGTGCCCACGCGGCTGCGAGAGCTGGCCGACGCCGCCTCGGCGGCAATCCAGAAGTGCGACTTTGACGGCTTCACCGCGCACCTGACGAAGACCCGCGACACGATTTGCGGCCGTGGGCCCATCTCCCTGTTGCTGCGCATCCTGTCCATGCAGGGTGGCGCCGAGGGCGTGCGCGCCGCTTTCGATACATCCGGCAACATCACCGGTGACTGGCGGAACAGCGTTACCTACCAGTCATTCGTCTTCACCCGGCGGCCGGGCAAGCTCAACGAACAGGAGCGTGCCGAGCTGCTGCGGATCGCCCGGGCCACCGTCAAGGAGCAGCTCAGCGGCAAGAAGCCACCGGATTTAGACGCCGATAAGCTGCCCGCGGCGATCAAGGCCAACGGCGCCTGCTTCGTGACCCTGGAGAACCAGGGCGACCTTCGCGGCTGCATCGGCAACATGGTTGCGGACGGCCCGCTTTACAAGGCTGTCATTCACAACGCGGTTTTGGCGTGCCAGGATCCCCGTTTCGTCACCAACCCGGTGACGATGAAGGAGCTGGACCAGCTCCACATCGAGATCAGCTACCTGACACCGATGCAACGCGTGAAGGACATCAGCGAGATCATCATAGGTCGCCACGGCCTGCTCATCTCCCAGGGGTTCCAACGCGGCGTCCTGCTGCCGCAGGTGGCTTACGAACGCGGGTGGACCCGCGAGGAGTTTCTGACCCAAACCTGTCACAAGGCCGGTTTGCCCCCGGATGCCTGGAAGAGCCCTCAGTCAGAGATCAGTTCATTCGAAGCCGAGGTCTTCGGCGAGAAGAAGTGAGTTCTTCGCGCGGGCAGGAATCGTGGTGCCGGTGCCCTCACCGGCCACCTTGTCTGATGAATTCCGGTCGAACGTAAAAATGCGGATGCCGATCCCGGCTCGCCTGGATCGGCACCCGATTGACAGTAGCATTGGCCCGCCGTGCGGCATCCCCGCGTGAGGCCGCCGCCGGGCAATCGCTCGGCATCATGCATTGCCCCTCTTCTCGCCCTTGTCCGAGCCCCTTGCCTGCGGTTTGGTGTCCGTCTTGGCCTGCGTAACGACGCCTGTCTCTCCGTCCGAGGCGGGATTGCCGCCCACGATCCTGTTGACCACCGCCCCCAGCATCTGCCCGACCCCGGATACGCCGGCTGCGGCCGCCTGCTTTACCTCGGCGGGCATCGCCTGCTGCAGCCCCTCAACGTACCTGCCGGCGGCCTGCCCCTCGTAGAACGCGCTGGCCATCTTCTGGAATGTGCTGGGGTCACCCCATAGCGTCACATGGGCACTGGCCATCGCCTCGCCGAACGCCCTCGCCGCCGCGATCCTCGCCTCCTTGTCCGCCGCGATCCTGGCGAGATCCACTTGGAGTTCGCGGGCGATCTTCTCGAATCGGGCCTGACCTTCCAGATCGCGGATTTTGACCGTGACCTGGGAATCCGACACCTTGACCTGCTCCTGCGAGACCGTGACCGGCACCATCTGGACGGCCCGCTCGGCTTCGGCTTCGAGCGTCTTGGCCTGCTTGGTCGCTTCGGCGAGCGTGATTCGCGCATTGGCCTGCTTTTGAGCGGCGGTCTGCTCCGCTTCCGCCTTCTTGACTTCGGCGTAAGCCGCGACGTCCGCGTGCATCTGCTGCTCGATCCGCTGCTGTTCCACCTCCGCCTGCTTGCCGATGACGGCTTTGTCCTTCTCCCGCTCGGCTGTCGCTTTGACCTGGACGGTGACGACGGCCTGCTCGGCGGCCTTGCGTTCCTGCTCGGCTACGAGCTGCTGGGCTTCCGCGGCGGCCCGCTTCTTCTCCGCCTCGGCAATGGCGATCTGCTGATCGCGCCGGGCCAGCTCGACCGCCTTCTGCTTGGCGACTGCTGCGACCTGGGCGGCCTTCTCGCGTTCCTGGTCAGCAACCTCCACTGCCCGGGCCTGCTCGACGCCCGCCAGCTTGATCTCCTGCTGCGACTTGACCTGGGCAATTCCGGCCAGCTTGCTCTGCTCGGCGGCCACCGTCGCGGCCTTTTGCTGGGTCTCAGAGACGGCGATGTTCTTGGCCGCCTCGG
The DNA here is from genome assembly GCA_035542775.1 of Phycisphaerae bacterium. Taxonomy (GTDB): domain Bacteria; phylum Planctomycetota; class Phycisphaerae; order UBA1845; family UTPLA1; genus DATKKX01. The sequence goes on from DATKKX010000080.1 coordinate 12,286, forward strand.
CCTCGGCCTTGGCCCGGGCTTCGATGACTTCCTGCTGAGCGATATATTGGGCGGTCTTGACGTTTTGCTCCTTGACCTTCTGATCGGCGTCACGCTCGATGATGTTCTTCGATACGCGTTGGGCCTGGACCTGCTCCGCAATTGTCTTGGCACCCTGGGCGTCAAAGACGTTGTCCTGAGGCCGCATCGCATCGAGCGGAGCCTGATCGAGGCTGGAAATGGTGACCGACTCCAGCGTCAAGCCGTTGGACTTGAGGTCCTGCTCGACGATCTTCTGCACGGCTTCCGCGAACTCCGCCCGCTTGGCGTTGAGATCGTACAGCTTCTGTGTTGCCGCCACGGTGCGCAGGGCGGAGACGAGCTTCTCGAAGATCAATTGCTGCACAGCGGTGGGATCGCTGGAGGTCGTGCCCAATGACGTTGCCGCCTGCACGATGTCCTCCGGCTCCTTCTTCACCCGAACATAAAACACCGCCTTGACGTCCGCCCGCAAGAAGTCCTCAGTGATCAACGCTTCCGGTCCGGTGCGGTCTACGTCCAGCTTGAAGGTCTTGAGCGAGACCGGGATGATCTCGTGGACCACCGGAATCACGATCGCCCCGCCATCGATGATGCACCTTCGCCCGCCCACGCCCGTGCGCACAAAGGCCTCATCCGCCGCCGTCTTCCGATACAGTCTGGTGATAATGATCACGATGCTGAATACCACCAGCAGGATGGCGCCGAAAGCCATCAGGATGACCCGCGAGAGATCGGGCAGACTCGGGATGAAAAACGGCCCCAGGATCAAGCCGATCCCGATCAGAATTCCGACGAAGATGAAGGACGCGACAGAAGGACCGCTGCGGTTCATGGCATACTCCTTCCCAGGGATGAGCTTGTTCATGGTGAATCCGCCGATTCCCGGTGGCCGCATGTTGCCATGTCGACAACCGAATCAAAGTGACACGAAGAACACTTTCTTTACCCGGTCATAATGGAACAGGACGACCTTGGTGCCTGCCGGAATGCTCTTGTCACCCGGTGCGACCCGGCAGGGCACGTCGCGGATGTTGTCTTGCGGATCGCGTACCCGGACCGTTCCTGATGCATCCGTAATCGCATACAGCACTTCGCCGCCCAGGCCCACCAAGGTGGATAGCGGTGTACTGTACGACTCGACCGAGGGCACGAGCTTTGCTATCCCGATGGCGAGATAGCGGGTCACCACGATCGATGCCACCACCGCGATCGCGATCGCCCTCCCGACCGACGGCTCGCCGAGCATGGTGAGGCTTGCCATCCCGACCACTCCCCAGACAAAGCAGTAGCTCATCATCAGGATGGACACGGGAACCTTGCCGATGCCCAGAAAGCTGATGAAGGTCTCAAAGGCTCCGGGGTGCAGTTCCTGGTCCATGCCGGCGTGCTCGACATGCGCGTGGCCTATGTCTCCGTGGGCAAGGTCGCCATGGTCGACACCCACATCCCCGTGGTCCATGGCCAGATCGTGGTCGACCGACGCATCGGCATCGCCTGCCTCCGTGCCGCCGGACAGCCCTGCCGCGAGCAGCAGGAGGTACAGTGCGCCGAAGGCGATGGGAAGAAGGAAGATCAGATATTGCCAGTCAAGCAGTTGCATGGGTGACTCTCCGCACAATGTCCCCGAGCCTGACTCGACTCGCCGCGTGCCGGCCCAGGCACGCGGTTCTACATCTCCCAACGCCCAGCATTTTAACGATGTGGCAAAGCGTCCGGAATTACAAATCCGGCCGACTATTGGAACCGGTACCATCAATCTGCGGGCATGGCGCGGCCCTTTTGCCATTCGCCGTTCCCAATCGCTGTTTGCTACTCTTTTTCGCCGACTCCCTGATCGGGTAGACTCCCGGCGCCATGGCCCACGTCAGCCCGAGTGCCGAGATCGTCAAACGCCACCGGTTGGGGCAGGTTTTCACGCCTCGGCCCATCGCGGAT
>DATKKX010000081.1:0-4575 GCA_035542775.1 Phycisphaerae bacterium
ATCTGTTGTTCCGGATGGGGCGCATGGATGCGGCGCGCGAGGCATTGGCGACATACGTCAAGCTGACACCGGACGATGAGGCCGCTCGAATTCGGCTGCTGGAGGTGGAGCTCGACCGCAGGCAGACCGCCGAAGAGCGCTGCAACTACGTCAAATCGGAGCTTGCCGGAGCCAATCTGCCGCGGGCCTACGAAAGTGAGTTGCATCGGCGGATGGCGGAGTTCTTCTATGAGAGACGCGAGACGCCGGACGCCTCCCGGGAAGTAGAACAGGCCTTGCGGTTAAATTCCATGAATGTTCCGGCCCGCCGACTGGCTTACCAGATCTTCGGCGAGACCGAACCGGCGTTGCAGCGCGTCGAGATGGCCCTGCAACTCATTGCGATCAACCCGAGCCAGGCCAATCTGGTGTGGGATCTGGGCGAGTTTCTCGATCGCCTCTCGCTCCATCGGCAGGCCCAGGAATGGTACAACCGGGCCATCGAGCTGCACCATCGGGCCGAGGGCAAGCCCGTACCGGCCGAGTTCTGGTACAAGCTGGCCTTGTCTTATTCGCGATCGGACGACTACGAAGAAGCCCGAGACGCCGCCAGTTCGGCGCTGAAGGTGGACGGTTCCCTGCATATCGCCCGGCTGCTGCGCTCCGCCATGCTGGAGAAGCTCGGCGATCATGACGGCGCCGCCGAGGACATGGATTTCGTCGCCAGGGCCTATGAAGAGCGAATCGACAGCGTCGTCAAGAACAAGAAGTACAACGAGGCCGCGGAGATCGCGTGGTTCTACTGCTATCACCGGCCGGACAAGGATCGCGCCCTGAGCCTGGCCAAGCTGGCGATGGAAGAGACCGATTTCAGCTCGCTGGCCCGCCTGGCCTATGGCTATGCCCTGCGGATGAACGGGCAGACGGACGAGGCGGTGAGGGCCCTGGAGCCGCTGATCGCGACCGATCAGCTGGCCGCGTTGGAACTGGCCCGGATCTACATTGAGCGCGGCGACAAGGGCAAGGCCATTTCCATCCTCCAGAAGGCCGCCACGATTCAGTATTCCGGCATCGGCTACGAGATGATCCGGGATCTGCTGGCCAAGTACGACCAGACCGTCGCCGAGCCCCCACTGAACTCCAAGGTGCTCACGGCCCTGGAGAAGTTCCATCGGGACGTCTTCGACTACTATCAGCGTCCCGGCGACTTCCTCAAGTTCTCCATGCGCTTCGCCTCCGAGCCGCTCCCGCCGACGGGACCGATCAACGTCGTCTTCCGCCTGGAGAACGTCGGGACGTTCCCGATCACGTTCGGCGAGGGGTACATGGCCCGCTCGCTGCTGGCCCTGAGCGCCAAGGTGACCGGCGGCGGGGGCGCCGAATACCGGAATTACCTGCAAATCATGATGAACTCGCGGCCGGTGCTGGTGCCGGGCGACGCCGTGGAGAAGACCGTCGCCATCGACGTCGGCCCGTTGCAGGAGCACCTCGTTCACGCGATAAGCCGGCCGATGGAAATCGAGTTGACCGCTCTGTTCGATCCGGTCTATGAGAGCCAGGAGCTCTCCGAGGGGCCCGGGACCATCAAGTGCGGGCCGATCAAGGCGGTACGAGAAGGCGTGGATACCAGTCCGGCGGCGATGGCTGCCGTGCTGGACAAGGCCGGCTCGGCGAACGTCGCTGAACGCATCCAGGCGGCCGAGACGATTGCCGCCTTGCTGGCCGAGGCCGAGCGTGCAGCCCCCGATACCAAGGATTCCGCCCTGCCGCGAGAGGCCATGACCACGGCCCTGGCCGGCCTGCTGGCCGACAATGACTGGCGCGTCCGGGCGAGAGCGCTGGTGGGCGCGGGCTGGTCGAAGCTGGAAAACCGCACGACCAACGCGGCGGCCCAGGCGGTTCGTGACAAGGAGAGCCCGGTCGTGAAGATGCTCGCCGTGCGTCTGTTCGCCCAGCAGCATGGTGAGAAGTTCAAGCCGGTCCTGGAACAGCTCAGCAGGACCGATCCCAACCGCTGCGTGCGGATCATGGCCCGGAGCTACCTCCCGGAGCCGGCCGGCGCGCAGGCCAGTCGGGCAGAGTCGCAAGCGGAAGACTCCGTGCCTTGAGCGAGACCTATGCCTGCTTCCGTTTCCGCGCAATCCACTTGCGGACCGCGGGGAGGGGACGGGTGTTGAGTATATCCTGCGGGCGCAGCCAGGCCCGCCGCGCGGTGATGACCCCGAACTTCATCTGACCCAACTGACTGACCGAGTGGGCGTCGGTGCTGATGCAGATCATGACGCCGGCGTCGCGCGCCATGCGGGCGTGGCGGTCGTGCAGGTCCAGGCGCTGCCAGGAGGCGTTGAGCTCCAGGGCAGTGCCGGTTTCGGCGGCCTTGGCGATGACCGCCTCCATGTCGAGGTCCATGGCCTCGCGCTGACCGATGAGCCGCCCGGTGGGGTGGCCGAGGATGGTGACGTAGGGGTTCTCCATCGCCCGAAGGACGCGAGCGGTGATCTTGTCGCGGGACTGCCGCATGCCCGAGTGGACGCTGGCGACGACCAGATCGCAGGCGGCGAGGACCTGGTCGGGGTAGTCGAGCGAGCCGTCGGAGAGGATGTCGCACTCGCAGCTCACCAGGACGGCGATGGACTTGAGCTTCTTGTTCAGGGTGCGGAGCTTCTCGATCTGCCGCCACATGCGATCGACGGAAAGGCCGTTGGCGATGGCGCTGGATTTGGAATGGTCGTTGATGGAGATGTAGTGGTAGCCCAAGTCCTCTGCGGCCCGGGCGATCTCCTCGGCGTCAACCACGCCGTCGCTGGCGGAGGTGTGGACGTGCAGGTCGCCGCGGAGATCGGGGAGGTCGATCAACGGCTCAATGGCCCCGGCCTCGAACTCGCCGCGATCCTCGCGCTGCTCCGGCGGGATCGGGGGGAGCCCGAGCTTCTTGTAGATGGCCGGCTCGTCCTTACCGGCCAGCCGGCGGGGGCCGGCGAAGAGGCCCCATTCGTTGAGCTTCCAGTTCTTCCTGGAGGCGATCTCGCGGAGACGGACGTTGTGAGCCTTGCTGCCGGTGAAGTACTGCAGGGCGGAGCCGAACGACTCGGCGGGTACCACGCGGCAGTCGGCCTGCATCTCGACGCTGTCGCGCCGCAAGACGATGACGGAACTCTTGGTATCGCCCGCCGCCAGGACGCGCTTGACCTGGGGCAGAGCGGTGAAAGCCTTGATGACCGCAGGGCCGTCGGCTGACTCGCAGAGCAGATCCAGGTCGCCGATGGTCTCGCAGCCGCGGCGGAGACTGCCGCAAATGGACACGCGCCGGACGGCCTTGACCTTACGCAGCTCGGCGGCCATCTCCTCGGCCAGCGGCCAGGCCAGTCCCAGCGGTGTGCGGCCGGTGCTCTTCTCGACGAACTGGATGGCGGCGGCGATCTGCTCGACGCTCTTGGTGCCCATGCCCTTCAAGGCGGCGAAGCGGCCGGAGGAGATGGTTTCCTTGAGCTCATCGAGGTTGGTGACGCCCAACTCCTTCCACACCAGGGCGACTCGCTTGGGGCCCATGCCCGCGATCTTGAGCAGGCCGGGCAGGCCCTTGGGGACCGATTCGAGGAGCTCGGCGTGGGTCTTCATGCGGCCGGAAGCGAGGTACTCGTTGATCTTCTCAGCGGTGCTCTTGCCGATGCCCTGGAGGGTTTCAAGCTCGCCGGCGGCGGCGACTTCGGCGATGTCACGGGTGAGGTCGGACACGGTCCGGGCGGCGCGGCGATAGGAGTTGATGCGGAAGACCTGCTCGCCCTTGATTTCGAGCAGGTCAGCGATCTCGTCGAAGATGGCGGCGATCTCCTCGTTTCGCATGACGGGGGACTATAGCAACAGAGGCCCTGGGGAGGAAGCGGGGAGGGGAGGTCGATCAGCTTTGAGCGCTCAGCATTCAGCAGCCAGCACGCGGGCGGCCAGCGGCGGCCAGCAGACGGCATCCGGAGGCCGGCGGGCGGTGTGGAGTCGAGCGGTTTCTGTCGCCCTTGCAGGGCTTAACCGCGGGCGGGCGTCGTTGTCCGAGGGCTCACGCCGCTCGGCTATTGACTGGCGCCCTTCCAGGGCTGGGATACTGTGCGGATGGTGGGCGGTTTTCTGAACAGGTTTCCCTAGAGGTCGACGCTACCCGGGCGTGGGGCTTTCTAAGCAGCAGCAGCGGGCCAGAAAGAGCGACCGGGTCACGCAAGTCAGGCCGGCCGCGATTGATTCAGGCGCGAGCGGCTGCACAAACCTTGAAGATCACCCCTGCCGCGCGGTATGCTATCAGATGGTCAAGGCAGGCATCTCACAAAGCATCGGGGTCGATGCACGGAGGGCGAGTCATGAAGCAAATGATGAGAGTATTGTGCATCGCGATGGTGGCCGGGCTGGCGCTGGCCGGCACGGCGTCGGCGAATATCGTTATGAGCTGGGCGCCGTGGCATGTCGGTGAGCCCGGCGCAGCGGGCGACTGGCTGCTTTTCGCCGACATCCAGGAGTCGGAGTCCATCGTGGGGTGGGGGTTGGACATCTATTGGAACGGCCCGATCACAGCGGCCGTGCACGCCTACGGCCCGGCCTGGGATGTAAGCG
>DATKKX010000082.1:0-23541 GCA_035542775.1 Phycisphaerae bacterium
CATGCTCATGGGCTGGCCTGATCTTTACGACTACGGTTACGACTCCTCGGGCGTGGGCAAGTTCTGCATCATGTGCTATGGCACCGGCCCCAACAATCCTTGTGAGCCCTGCGCCTACATGAAGTACATCGCCGGCTGGACCACAACCACCGTCCTCACGTCGCCCCAGGTCGGTCTCGTCGTCCCCACAGGCGGCAGCAATGTCATCTACAAGTACGAAAACCCGACCAAGCCCAACGAGTACTACCTGATCGAGAACCGCCAACAGGTCGGGCGCGACGGCCAGATACCGGACTCCGGCCTGGCCATCTGGCACATCGACACCCTGGGCAGCAACAACAACCAGCAGATGACGCCGGAATTGCACTACCTGGTCACGCTCGTCCAGGCCGATGGCGCCTGGCACCTCGAACACTATGTCAACTACGGTGATCCCAACGATCTCTATTCCGCGCCGACCTTCACTCAATGCACTCCCCTGTCCTACCCCAACACTGATTGGTGGGATGGCAGCGCGTCCGGGTTGTTCATCACCGACATCAGTGCCTCCGGCGCCACGATGACCTTCTCGTTCAACAGCTTCGACTGCAATAACAACGGCATCCCCGACCAGTGCGACGTCAGTTGTTCGTCTCCAGGCTGCTCCGAGATACCGGGCTGCGGCCAGAGCCAGGACTGCAACGGCAACGGCAAGCCCGACGAATGCGAACCGGGCGATGTCTGTGCGCCGACCGGCCTGCACTGGGTTCAGATCCCGACCGCGATCGGCACAACCGCGATCACCATGGAGGCACTGGCAACGGATCCCTCCGGCGTTGAGTACTACTTCAACGCCACCGGCGCCGGCAGCCATTCAAGGACCTGGGCCGCAAGTCCCACCTATACCGACACCCCCCTGCAGGTCAATCGCAGCTATTCCTACAAGGTGAAAGCCCGCGATCAATCCAGCAGCCACAACGAAACGTCCTACACCGACCCGGTCTCCGTCGCCACGTTCATCGAAACACCGACGGGTCTGTCGTTCGGCACCATCACCGATACCTCTATACAGGTGCATGCGCTGGGAACCTTCACCCGGCTGAACCAGAATCTCTCCGGCCTTTACTTTGAGGTCACGACGCTTGACGGGACTCCTGTCGGCGGAAGCCAGGTTAACACCTGGACCCAGCTGTCGCTGTCCCAGACCGCCGTGGCCACCGGTCTGGTGCCCGGCACGGCCTACAGACTTCGAGTCAAGGCCCGCAACTACTATGGGGTGAATGAGACGCCCTGGTACCCGGCATCGGGCTACATCAATCAGGCGACCGGCGCCGCGCCCTGCGCCCTGCCGGGCGACATCAACGGCGACGGCGTGGTCAACGGCCTGGACGTGGACGGCTTTGTCAGGGCGAAGCTGGGTGGACAGCCAATCGCCGGTGAAAACCCGAGATGTGCCGATTATGGCGGCTCGCTGAGTCAGGACATCACCGCGTTCGTGGCCGACCTGCTCGGCCTGTGAATTGGGCCGCGACGACAACACCCCGCACGAATCAGTCCATTCATCTTTCGTTCCTGATCCGCCTCAGTTGCAGCCGGAGGCTGGCCTGCATTACATTGTCCGCCAAACCCGAGCGCGATCGCGAACCACGCGGTCCTTGCGGCTCTGTCATGAACCACGAATCGCCGAGGAACACGAATGGCAATCCAGTTTCTGTGCTCCGCCTGCGGACAGCCGATTGAAGTCGACGATGACATGGCCAACCTGCCGGTCACCTGTCCCTATTGCCGCAAAGTGGTCATGACGCCCGAGAAATCGAATCTCTCCGCCCGACCCGACGTGGTCGCCGCCGGCGCGGTGCCTGGCGAGGCAACCCCGCCCACGCCGACCCCCGCCATGCTGACTCCGCCTCCGAGACGCAGCGTGTTGGGGTGGATCGCCCTTGCCTGCGTCATTCTCTGCATCGTCTCAGCAGCCTACTCAGTATTGTCGCTCTACTCCATTTTCCAGGGCGTTGACCTCAAGCAGATGAAGCAGGATGAAATCCAGAAAATGTCCCAGGAACGCATGCAGGGCCGGCTGGATGTGCAAATCGCCGGCATCTTCGGCTTCTGCGCCTTTCCTCTCGTCGGGCTCACCTGTGCGATCGTTGCCTTGGTCATCGGCGCCAAGCCCCGCTGGCCAGCCATCACCGCAATCTGCTTGCTCGGCGCCATACTGCTGCTGAGTTGCGCCGGCGTCATGATGCAGGCTGCGGCGGCTCGGGCCCCCGCCAGCTAGGACGACTCCGGCTTATTGGAAAGACAAGCGGATTAGGTCGATACGTCCTGTGGCGGACCTTATTGCAGCTACACAAGCCCGTCATTCAAGGCTATAACACCCTGCCCATCCAGGGCTGAAAACGAGGGCCAAATCATGAAATTGAGAAAACTCGGCAACAGTGGTCTGCGTGTTTCTGATCTGTGTCTCGGGACCATGAATTTCGGGATGCGCGAATGGGGGGTCGGCGAGGAGGAAGGCCTGAAGGTCTTCAAGGCCTACTTCGATGCTGGCGGTAACTTCATCGACACCGCCGACGTGTACTCCAAGGGCACCAGCGAAGAGATCTGCGCCAAGGCCATCAAGGGCCGGCGTGACCAGGTCATCCTCGCCACCAAGGGCCACTTCCCGGTGACCGCCCGCTTCGGCGACCCGCCTGAGCACGCCAACGCCCTCGGCTCTTCGCGGCGGCACCTCACTGAGGCACTCAACGACAGCCTCAAACGCCTGAAAACCGACTATATCGACCTTTACCAGACGCACTGCTGGGATGCGGTCACACCGATCGAGGAAACGCTCAGCACGCTGGACGATTTCGTCCGCGCCGGCAAGGTCCGCTACATCGGCCTCTCCAATTACGTCGCCTGGCAGATTGTCGAAGCCCGCCAGCTCTGCATCCGCTTCAACTGGGAGCCCTACATCACCGCCCAGATGCAGTACAGCCTGATCTGCCGCGACGTGGAATCCGGCGTTGTTCCGGTCTGCCATCGCTATGGCATCGGGCTGCTGCCCTGGAGCCCGTTGGGCGGCGGCGTCCTGGCAGGCAAGTACAACCGCGACCTCAAGGGGCCCAGGAACAGCCGCTTTGGAGACAAGCTCGACGAAACCAACGAGTGGCGGAATCGCTTCGTCAATCAGCGCAATGTGGAAATCGCCGAGACCGTCAAAGCCGCGGCCAAGAAACTGGAGACGACCCCCACGGCGCTGTCCATCGCCTGGCTGCTGGGCCGCCCAACCGTGAGCAGCGTGATCATCGGCCCCAAGTCGGTGGCCCAGTTGAAAGAAAACCTGGCCGCCGACGAGGTCGATATCCCGGCCGAGACGCTGAAGCAACTCGACAAAATCAGCGCCCCCGTCGCCCCCTACCCGGCAGGCTTCATCGCCGCAACCTACCGAAACATGGAACCGGCAAAAGACCAATGAAGATCGCTGAAGGATGGGGGATGACGCGCGGCTTCATCCTCCATCCTTCAGCCTTTGAAGCGGCCAGGCTCATCCGCAGGGGCAGCGCCGCCCTTCCGAGTGCAGCCCGTGCGGCCGACTGCGCTTTGTGCGGAGCCTGCTGCCAACCCCACTACTAACACCCCCACGGATGCCCGCGATAAAATGCGCGTTCGAGGCCAAGTCCCGTAGGCTCGGCCGCAGCCCGGACACGTTTCGTGGTCCGGGCACACCACCATCACGCCTGGAGCAGCACCATGAAGCCTCGCTGCCTGCCAACCCTCGCGTTACTGTGTGTAGCCTCCACGTCCATCGCTCAGAATGCCATCCAGATCGCCGAACGAGCTCCGAGAGACTCGCTGCTCGTTATTGCCTGGTCAGGTGCCGACGAAGCTCGGGAAGGCTTTGATCAGTCGCACCTCGGTGAATTCTGGGCCCAGCCATCGGTCCAGTCCTTCGTTCAAACGCCGCTCAGTTCCGGTTGGGCCATCGCCAAGAAGAAACTGGCTGCTGACGTCGGCGATGCGGAGTTCGATCTGATCGAGCAACTCGGCCCCATCCTCTGGCACCAGCCGGGCCTGGTGTACGTACTCCGCGTGGAGCCCGACAAGTCCCACCCTGCCACGCTCGGACTGGCCATCGAGTGGGACATCGACAAGAAGGCCAGGCAATTATCCCGGAAAGTCATTGCTCTCATCAAAGCCAAGCTCGGCGCAGATGCCAAAGTGCTGAAACTCGGTGACACGACCTTCCGAAGGTTGCACAAGAACATGCCGGTCTACCTGGCGATGAAAAAGGACCGCTGGCTCCTGGTCATCGGCAAGAATACCGCCAAGAAGGTACTGGAAGACCGTGGTGGCGACATGTCGTTCGCCGACAACCCGTGCCACAAACGAGCCCTCAAGGCGATCGGCAAAGTCTCGCCCTGGTACTACTACATAGTGGATGTGGCCGGCCTGCGCGCAGCCGTCCTCACTTCAATCAGCAGTTATGCCAAAAAAGAGGCGGAGGATGAAAACGCCGCCGGTTCCACGGCCCCGGCGATGACGGCGGCGGCCGTCGCCCTGCTCGTTCAGACTGTGTTAGTGGGCGATGCGGCAACACTTGGCAGCGGTGAATTCGCCATTGCCTGCGAGTTCGACGGCCAACAGCTCCGCAAGAGCGCCTATGCCAAGACCGATGCGAAACACCCCATTATCTGCGACTTCGCGGGCCACAAGCCGCTGGATCTCAAGCGTCTTTCCGATGTGCCGGCGGATGCCGTGAGCTGTCAAATCCTCACCTTCGACGCCGCGACCGCATACTCACAAACGCTACAGACGGTCGAGTGGTATGCGCAGGAGATTGGCAAGAGATCCTCTGAGGACAAGCCGCTGCCGATCGAGCTGGCGGCCAAAATCCGCTCCGTGATCGGGCTGGACATCGAGAAAGACCTGCTCTCGCACCTTGGCGACCACCTCATCTGGCTCAGCGCCGGCAGCCCGCGTGCGAGCTACATACTAGGCGCAATCGATGTCCGTGATCGGGCCGCCGTTGAGTCCTTCATCGAATCCGTCATCAAGAAGCTGCCCCCCGAAACCCAAATCCAGAAACAGGAGATCGAAGGTGCAACCGCTTATCTGGTCTCCCTGGGCAAGGGCGGCCCGCTCACGCTTGGCGAAATCTGTCTGGCGCTGACCGATGACCGCCTCATAGTTTGTTCGAACCGCGCGGCGGCGACCACGTTTATCGCCCATCTTGGCAAACCGATCGATGAACGCAAGACGATCGCGGAGCGACCGGCCTTGCGGAAGTTCCTGAAAGAGCACCAAGGCGAGCGGATCTCCTGGATCCAATGGGAAAACGAAGCCAAGGGTTTCGAGATTGCCTATCCGCAGCTCGCCATGCTGTATGCCATGGCCGCCGCGGCCAAGCACGCCTCGGATCTCCCGATCGAGCTGGGCGAATTGCCCCCGCCCGCTGACTTTACCTCCCACATGGCCGAAACCGTCAGTTGGACTGTGGTCGAGGGACCGGTGCGCATCCGACGTGACAACAGCGGGCTCGGTCTGGGAAGCGCGCTGACCAGCACATCGAAGATAGCCTTGGGGATCGCCGTGGCTCTGCCCGCACTCGCGCGGGCGCGCGAAACCGCCAAACGAACCGTGTGTAGCTACAACCTGCGGAGAATCGGGACGGCAATGTTTGCTTACGCGAATGACCATGACGGAAAGCTCCCCCCCGATTTCGAAACCCTCCTCAAGGCGGGCAAAGTATCCGAAAAGGACTTCCTGTGCCCCAGCTCCTCCGCCAAAATCGGCGACCTGCACGCCTGCTACGAGTATATCCCGGGCCAGACAACGTCAATCGTCCCACGAAACGTGTTGGTCTACGAAATCGGCAAGCCCCACGGCGACGAAGGCTGCTTTGTGCTTTTCCAGGACGCCCATGTCGAGTTTGTCGAGCCGTACTCCAGGGCCCTGAAATTGGTTGAGGAAACCAAAGCCCGCCTGGAGAAAGACAAGGCCAAGGAGAAAAGCGACGAATAGCCGTCCCATGAGGATGATCGCTCCAACCCGGCAGGCGGTGGATTCGACGACGGCGGGCCGCGCAGCCGCCGATCTCACCATAAACAAGACGCGCGTCGGGATTGTGGCGAGATCGCAACGCCGGTCGACCCAGCCGCGATGATCCACCACGAAGAGAGCCGAAATGCACAGACGCGGGGCAAGACCCGGGGCCTCTGTGCATCTGACCCCCAGGTAGTCCACGCCGGCAATGCGCGCTCAGTTCAAGCCCTGCGCAGCCCGCGAGCGACATAACCTCCTGTTCCTTCGTGCCCTTCGTGGTGATGCCCGATCAACAGCAGAGTACGAGCGGCGCATTTGACCCCAAGTCGTATAATCGAGAGAATGGAGGCGCATGCCAACGCTTTTCGCGCGGCGATATAGACGAGCCTATGTGGGACCCTTGGAGAAAGCTCTGGGGGTGCTCATTTTCGTTGCGCTGGCCGCGCTGGTCGCCGCGTTCGTGGGACAGTTTCTGACCGGACCGCGACCCTCAGCCATCGCGCAAGGCTCCATGGAACCCGGCGAAGCGGCGGGCGTAACGGCCATCGCCGGGAAGGGCAGCGCCGCTGACGCCGAGACCGCCGGCCCCAATCCGTTCCCCGACGCCGGCGCCGCGGATTGGAAGGCCCCCGCGCAGGCCTCCCACTACACGCCCGACAACCTGTACATGAAGATCGACGGCCGGGCGGATCTCTACCTCCAGTATCACGTCGTGGCCATGACCTTTGGTACGTATGCCCACGCATCCGATCCGCAACGAACCATCGACGTTTATTGGTATGACTTGGGCCAGCCCGACAATGCCCAGGGCATTTATCGCACCGAGGCCCCGCCGGACGCAACGGCCGTACCGGTTGGCCGGCAGGGCTATCAGGGCGGCGGAGCGGTGTTCTTCGTGAAGGGCTCCCACTACGTGCAGGTCCTGCCCACCGGCCCGGACGAGTCCGACGGCGCCGCGGCCCTGACGATCGCCGGGAAGATCGCCCAGCTGATCCAGGACGCCGCCGGCGACGAGTGGGCTCCGAAGGTTCTGCCCGCGAAAGGGCGAGTTGAGGGCTCGATCGAGTTTGCCGCGAGTGACGTCTTCGATCTCGATTTTCTGGCCAACGTCTACACCGCTGACTACGAACATGAAGGCGGCCGCATCAAGCTGTTCATCCATCGAGCGGAAAACGACGCCGCCGCCGCGGCGGTCTTCGAGAAATACAAGGAGTTCTTTGGCGAATTCGGCAAGATCATCTGGACCGACCCGGACACCTCCCGCTGCATCGTCGCCGGGGAGGCCTCCGACGTCATCGACGCTGTCTTCGTCAAAGGCCGTTACCTCGGCGGCGTCTCCGCGGCCGATGACCTGGAAACCGCCAAGAAGGCCGCACGCGAGTTCTATGATGCGATTGCCCCATGACTGACACTCGCTTGACACGTCGAGAGCTACTCCAACGCGGCGCCGGCGCCGTCATCGCCGCCGGTCTGGCCGCTGCCGGCGGATATGCCCTGTACGATCCCAAGGGTAATCGCGGGCTACGAACGGCCAACGACGCCGCCCTGAAACTGAAGAATTATTTCGCCGACATCGACTTTCCCGCCTCCAGCCCGCGGCTCAGCATCGCCACCGGCGGCCCGGAGTCCATGGAGAAGCTCGTCCGCGCCGCCATCGGCGGCCTCGACCCCTCCCAGGGCATCAAGCGATTCATCACCAAGGGCGACGTCGTCCTCATCAAGCCGAACGTCGGCTTCGATCGCGCCCCCCATCTCGGCGCGACCACCAACCCGGAAGTCCTCCGCTGGACCATCCGCCTGTGCAACGAGGCGGGTGCCGGCCGGGTCATCATCGCCGACAACCCCATCGAGTCGCCCGACGCGTGCTTCTCCAAGTCCGGCATCAAGGAGATCGCCGACGCCGAGGGGGCCAAGGTGATGCTGCCGGCGGAAAACACCTTCGCCACGCTGGCCATCCGTGACCGGGCTCCCGATCCCACCCGCGGCGAAGCGCTGGGACGATGGCAGCTCTTCCACCGCCCGCTCGCCGATGCCACCAAGGTCATCGGTCTGGCCCCGATCAAGGACCACAACCTCTGCGGTGCATCGATGAACCTGAAAAACTGGTACGGGCTCCTCGGCGGCCGCCGCAACCAGTTCCACCAGGCTATCCACAACATCATCAGCGACCTCGGCCTGATGATGAGCCCGACGCTGGTCATCGCTGACGGCACCCGTGTCATGATGCGAAACGGACCGACCGGCGGGCGCACGACAGATGTAAAACCCGGCGGCGAGATCGGCCGTCCGACGATCGTCGCGTCCGTCGACCCAGTGGCCTGCGATGCATGGTGCTATCAGCACCTGCTCGGCCGCGATCCGGCGAAACTGGCGTACCTGGAAATGGCGCAACGCAAGATCGCCGAGCAGACTGCCACAGGAGTCAAACGCCTGGGCGAGCGCGATTGGCAGGCATACGAACGCGCCGGACTGATTGCGAAAGCTGTGCTCTAGAAGCCGAACAGGAAGCCTAATCCTTGTCAGAAACGCCCAAGCAACGCAGCCCAGTCACAGAGTTCCACGAATCCCACGGCAACTGGCTGCGCATAACAACTGTCCGCATCATCGTTCAGACAACGATGTTCGCTCTGTTTCTCTCATTCGTCGCCCTGACGACCTTCGCCAAGCTGGACCAGTATCCCACGCTGCGGCACTGGGTCAGCAAGATTCTCGAAGTCGACCCGCTCGTCTCGATCGCCACCGCGCTGACCACGCACACCATCTATAAGGGCCTGCTCTGGTCGTTGCTGATTCTCATCCCGACCCTCTTCATCGGCCGCTTCTTCTGCGGCTGGATCTGTCCCTATGGGGCGTTGCACCACTTCGTCGGTTGGGCCTTCGGCGGCCTCAAGGGCAAGCGAAAGGCCGACGCCAACCGTTACCGCCCAATGTTCGCGTTCAAGTACTATGTCCTGCTGGCCATGCTGGTCCTGACGATCTTCGGCAGCCTCCAAATCGGCCTGCTCGATCCCATCTGCCTCGTGTATCGCTCCTTTACCGGCTCGGTTCTGCCGGCTTTGAACATGCCCGTTCAGAGCATTTTCGGCGACTACCGCCTCCACCAGGGTGGCTGGTTCATCGGCGCACTGCTGTTCTTTTTCGTTGCCATGAACCTCGTCATCCCGCGGTTTTTCTGCCGCGTGCTGTGCCCGCTGGGCGCCCTCATGGGCTTCCTCAGCCGCTTCGCCTGGTGGCGGATCGAACGCAACTGCGACCTTTGCGACTACTGCAACCAATGCCCCACAAGCTGCGAAGGGGCCTGCGAGCCCGACAAAGAGCTGCGCAGGAGCGAGTGTTTCGTCTGTTTCAACTGCATCGAGGACTGTCCGACCGGTGCCCTGACCTTCGCCTTCCTGCCTCCGAAGGACCACGAGGTTACATCGCCGGATGTTCGCCGCCGCAGCGTCGTCGTCGCAGCTTTGGCCGGCCTTGCCCTCTACCCGTTTGCACGCTCTTCCGCCGGCAGCACCCGGAATTTCTCCGCCAAGTGCATCCGCCCGCCCGGCTCCACCGAGGAGCTCGAATTTCTCAGTCGCTGCATTAAGTGCGGTCAGTGCATCCGCGTCTGCCCGACAAACGTCCTCCAGCCCGCCTGGTCCGAGGCAGGCGTCGAGGGCCTCTGGACGCCGGTGATGAACTTCCGTATCGGCCATTGCCAGCTCCACTGCACCGCCTGCGGTCAGGTCTGCCCGACCGGCGCAATCCAACGAATCTCAGTCGAGGAAAAGCTCGGCCTGGGCGAATTCGCCGACCGCGGACCGATCAAGCTCGGCACCGCCCACTTCGATACGGGCAGGTGCCTGCCCTACAGCAAGAACATCCCCTGCGTCGTCTGCGAGGAGGTCTGTCCCACCAGCCCCAAGGCGATCTACACCGAGCGGCAGATGCGAACCATCCGAGACGGCAAGAAAACCGTCACCGCCTCTACAGACAGCACAGTTACCCTGGGCGACCCGCCCCTGGCGGGCCAAACGCTTGCCCAGCCGACGACCTTCCCGCCCGACCGCTTTAGAGGCGACGAAACCACGCTCTGTTATGTCCTGATCCGGCATCCCGACGGCATGACCGAGACCCAGCGGATCCTCGGCAACGACGCCCGGACCCTGCGGATCGAGGGCCGGTTCGCCCGGGCCCCGGAAACCGGGTCCACGGCGACGATCAAGCTGGAATACAAGGTCCCCAGCGTGGATACCCGGCTGTGCATCGGCTGCGGCTTATGCGAGCGGGAATGTCCGGTGGTCGGTGATCGCCGGGCGGTGTACGTGACAGCCGAAGGGGAAAGCCGTTCTCAATACTATGGAGAGCGCGATCGCAACCGGTCGCTCAGGCTACTGAAGTCGGAAGGATAAGACCACAGACATCACGTAGGGCGGGTTTCACCCCGCGAACGAACGGCGGGCCGAGCCCGCCCTACATGTAACACAGGAGCAGAGGCATGGCCCAGGATCTAGAGAGCGACGGCATTTCCAGGCGCGAATTCGTCAAGGCGGGAGTCACTGCGGCCGCAGTGGGGGGGCTGGCGCTGCCGGCATGGGCTGAACCCCCGGACGACAAAAAGGACAAGAAAGGCGATGAAGAGGGCCAGGATGAGAAGATCGAACTGGTGCCCACTCGCCGCCTGGGTCGCACCGGCATTCAGGTCTCCATGCTCGAGGTCGGAGCGACCGGCAAGGAAACTCGCCGCTTCAGAAATGCCGTATACAGGGCCGGTGTTCGCATGGCCGACACCGCCGCCGCCTACGAGAACGGAAAGCACGAGAACGGCCTGGGCAAATGGCTGGCCAAGGAAGGCAAGCGCAAGGAGTTCTTCGTCGTCAGCAAGGACATGCCCAACACCCCGGACGAATGGGTGAAGATGCTCGACAAGCGCCTGGAGAACTTCCAGAGCGACTACATCGACCTGTTCTTCATTCACGGCCTCGGCGAACCGGAGATCAAGTTCAAGATGACTCCGGAGGAAATCCTGGAAGTGCCCAAGTCCAAGGAATGGGCCGCCGCCGCCGACAAAATGAAGAAGTCCGGCAAGATCAAGTTCGCCGGCTTCGCCTTGCACGGCGAGGTTCCCATCCGCACGCAACTCCTGAACAACGCCGCCGCCGGCGGATGGGTCGACGCGATTATGCTCATGTACGACCTGCCGACGGTCCACGAACACGCCGACTTCAACAAAGCCCTCGACGCCTGCCACAAGGCCGGCGTCGGTCTGATCGCGATGAAGACCGGACGAGGGCTGAAGAACATCGAGAAAGACCTGCCCACGTTCAAGGACTTGGGACTGAGCCCCAATGCCGCGGTCCTTCACTCCGTCTGGACCGACGAGCGGATTTCCAGCATCTGCTCCGCCATGACCAATCTGAAGATCCTCAGGGAGAACGTGGCCGCCGCCAAGAACTTCAAGCCGCTCAAGAAAGAGCAGATGGCCGCGATGCTCGATCTGTACAAGCAGCCCGGCCGGCGGTTCTGCGCCGCCTGCGACGGTCGCTGCAAGCGGGCCGCGGGCACTGAGGCCGCACTAAACGACATCGTCCGCTATCTGTCCTATTACGAGATGGACGGCGATCGCGGGCGGGCCCGGGAACTGTTTGCCAGGCTGTCGCCGCGGCACCGTGATTGGAGCTCGGCCGACCTGGCTGCGGCTTCGCACGCCTGTTGCAGCAAGCTCGACTTCGAGACCTTGCTCACACGGGCCCGGCAAAAGCTGGCGTGATCGGCGCATTGGCCCGCCTGATTCCGCGGGTCGATCTGCCCGATTTCGTAGCGTCGGCCTTCCCCGGCCGACGTAGAACGCCACAAGACGCAAATCAAAGCCCACGGCGTAACGCGGCCGTGGGTTTTTTTGCACGCCCTCTGCCGGCCCTTCTTTTTTCGCTCTTCATCCTTCATAATTCGCCCTTTCTCTTTAAGGAGCAAAACCATGACCGGAGAGAACGACCTTACTGTTTCACGACGCGACTTCGTCAAAGCCAGCCTCACCGCGGCCGCGTTTGCCGCGACGGCAAAGGCCATCCAGCCCGAGCAGAAGGAGGAAGAAGAGGAGGGCGAGGAGAAGGAGCTCAAGAAGGAAGACCTCGTGCCGACCCGCCCGCTGGGCAAAACCGGCGTGAAGGTCTCGATCCTCAACCTCGGCACCACCCGCAAACCCTCCAAGCGGATGTTGAACGCCATGTACGCCGCCGGCATCCGCTACATCGACACCGCCGCCAGCTACGTGAACGGGCAGGTCGAGCCGCTCCTCGCCGAGTGGATGGCCAAGGCGGGCAACCGCAAGGAGTTCTTCATCGTCACCAAGGACGGCGGCAAGACCCCCGAGGAATGGGCCGGCAAAGTCGACGATCGCCTCAAGGCGCTCAAGACCGATTACATCGACCTCTTCTTCATTCACGGCGTCGGCGGCGGCAGCCGAGGCGGTGAGCCCGACACCGCGCAAGTGAACTGGCCGAAGGACAAGGAATGGAAAGCCGCGGCTGGGAAGCTGAAGAAGTCCGGCAAGGTCAAGTTCACTGGCTTCAGCACCCACACCGGCTTTCCGGTCCGCGCCGATCTGCTCAAGAACGCGGCGGAAGGCGGCTGGGTCGATGCCCTCATGACCGCCTACGATCCGCTGACCGTCAAAGAGAACGCCGATTTCAACAAGGCCCTCGATGCCTGCCACAAGGCCGGCGTCGGCCTCATCAGCATGAAGCAGATGCGCGGCGCCAAAGAGGCCCCCAAGTTCCTGCCCGATTTTGAGAAAATGGGCCTGAACACCTACACCGCCACCCTGCACGCCGTCTGGACCGACGAGCGCATCGCCAGCATCTGCAACGACATACCGAGCATCGAAATACTCAAGGAGAACGTGGCTGCCGCCAAGAAGTTCAAGCCGCTGGACAAGAAGCAGATGGCCGCCGTCATCGGCGTCCTGGAGCGGACCGGCAAGCGGTTCTGCAACGCCTGCGACGGTAGTTGCCGGCGAGCCGCCGGCACCAAGGCGGCTCTGAACGACATCGTCCGCTATCTGTCGTATTACGAGATGGACGGGTGCCGCGAGGAGGCCCGTCGGCTGTTTGCCGCGCTATCGCCCGAGGAGCGAGACTGGCACCTGGCGGATCTGGCCGCGGCGGCGCACGCCTGCCACAGCAAGCTTGATTTCGCCACGTTGCTGGCCCGTGCCGAGGAGAAGCTGGCATGACTTGATGGGGTGGATTCCAGCCGCCGGCACCCTTGGCGGCGGAAACTTGAAGGTCGATTGATGAAAGGTGGCTCACTCTCAACCGGAGTGGACCACCTTTCATTTTTCATCCTTCATCCTTTCGGGCGCCGGCGTACAAACCTCGCTCCGATCAGGCCCGTCACCGCGATCACCATCGGCGTGCCCGTGCCGCAGAGCGAAGGCTCCCGCGACCTGCCGAACCGCTGTCCCGTGGTCGGCCCCACAAACGTCACCTTTCCGAGCAGGGCCCCGCGCTGGCAGCCGGATTCCGGTGTCACGCGGTACATGAATGTGGCCGTCCCGGTGAAGCCGTCATCGGGAATAAACACAAAATCAGTCGACTCCTTGCCGGGCACGAGTGTCCCCCCAAGCGGGTACTGATAGATGCTGACATAGCCGCTGCCGAGATTCTTGACGCCCACGGTGAAAGGCACGGCCTCCTGCGACGTGACGTTCACGGAGATGTCTTCCACGACCGGGCAGGTCGGCGCCTGGGCCTGGCCCCATGCTGTGGCCGCCTGCAGCGCGACCACCGCCGAGCAGAGCGCGAACCACCGGAAACTTGCTGTCCTTTCCATATCCCCCTCCTCGCGAGGTACGTCGCCGTACCTTCCCCTCGTGGCGACATGAGCCACGGCCCCTACTTCAGTATATCCACGTGGGGTGGCGAGATGATGGAATTCGGCAAGCTACGGTGGGGCGAATTGCGGATCGAACGCACGCGGCCAATTATCGGAACCGGCGCCGCGCCGTAGTAGACAATATTGAAGCTGAGACGGAGCCGGTAAGAACTTCGGCCAGGCGGAAGACTATTCTTCGCCCTGGCCCAGCGCGACATCCGGCAGATGGTCACGGCCCAGCACGCTCACGGTTCCGCGATGGTCGGTGGCCCACTCGCGAAGCCAGGCATCGTCGGCCTCCGTTGAGCCGCGAACGATGTGCAGGGCGACGTCACGGTCCTCGCTCCAGTCGTTGAGCTGCTCAAGGTCCTCTTGCGCCAGCTTGCCGCCGGCGAACAGCCAGATAGTGTCCGGCTGAAACTCCAGAGATGCGCGGATTGCCTCCGCGACGCGGCCCTCGCTCGGCGATCGGGCAGACCGGATCATGTCATAGGCGCGGACCTTCTGCTCATCCGACGCGACTTCGGTCTCCACCGCCCCCGGCCAGACTTCCACGCCGTCATCGGTATCCACCAGCAACGCGAACCGCTGCTCGGCGTTCAGCGAGTGAATGACTTCCACCGCCTGGTCCGCCAGCACAACGGTCTCGGCCTGCGCGGACGCGTCGGCAGGCGACGGCACGCCGGCCTTCGCCTTCGGTGCAACGCCACTGCCGGTGATGCCGCTGTCGGTGCCGCGCAAGCCGACATCCTGCCCGCCGGTGGGGCATGAAACGACAACCACGACCTTCCGGACGTTGAAATCCATCGGAATGGTCACGCGGAGCGGCTCGCCAATCGGCGGGATGGTCAGCTCATACCGGCCGTAATGAGTGCCCGCCAGCGAGGCGGTGACGATGGTCGTCGTGCCGATCTGGGTGGGCTCGAATTTCACCGCTACCGGCGCAGGCCCCAGATCGCGGCCGTCCATGACCAGGTATCCGCCGGGCGGCGTGGTCCACAATTCGACCTCGGCTTTTCGGCGAACGAGGGGCAACCTGGCCGGAATCGGCCCGTCTCCGGCCTTGGCCGGAAGAGCGACCTGCGTCGAGGCCCGCTCATAGCCTTCCAGCGTGGCGGTGATCTGCACATCCTTTCCCAGGTACGAAGGATCCATCTCCACGGCCAGCGGTGCCGGGCCGCGGAGGATGCCGTCCATGGCGATCATCGCGCCGGGTGGCTCGGACTCGACCTGCACCACGACGTTCGCGACATCCAGGGAGAGATCAACTTCCACGAGGCCGCCTTTGTCTGGCGCGGTCACCTGCCGCGAGACGGGCTTGCACCCCTCTCGCTTGGCGGTGATTGTCGGGTTCTCGGTCGGCAACAAAGTGAGCCGCAGCGGGCTGTAGCCCTTCAATTCGTTGTCAATCCAGATCTCAGCCTTCGGCGGCATGGTTCGCACCGCCACTTCGTAAGGCATGCGGATCAACTCGATGGTGACGTCCTGCGTGCCGCTGTAGCTGGAGAGGGGCCTGCGAATGCCGTGGTAACCCTCGGCGGATACCTCCAGCCACGAAACCGCGGACTCGCCGCCGGGAACCGATATCTCCAGCTTACCCGATGCGTCCGGTTGCCCGAGCACCCGGCCATCGAGCATCACAGTGGCCCAGGGCGGCGTGACGGTCAGCGTCATGATCCGGTCAGGCTGCCTGGGGGCGATGACCACCGGGGCCGCTGCCTGGCGGTAAATCAGAAAGTAGCCGCAGAGGATCACTGTCACGATCGCGCCAATGGTCACGCCGACGACGAGATCGCGGCGGCGACGGCGAACATTGGTCGACGGGCCGAACGGAACCGCCGGCGCTACTCGCCGGAACGTCGACGGCGCGTCGATGACCAAATTTCGCCCGAGCCTGTTACCGCCCGACGACTCGCGGAATCGGTTGACCGACCGGTCCTCGTCGCGAGAGGCGCGGGGTGGCACGGAATCCGGCCCGGGACTTCGGATGGGGTTGCTCGCAGCCGAGGCCGTAGGGGTTCCACTCCTGGCCGTCACCGTTGTGCCGGCCACCAGACAAGCGCTATTCGGCATAACGCCTGGCGCGCGGGTTGGCGGCTTGGCCCCGAGTGGAGCCCTGCCCAGGGTTGAAGTCTGAGCGGCTGGTTGGGTCGGCGAGCCATAGTGCACGTCGGCGGCGGTCAGCGACTGGACCAAGTCGCTCCCTCCGGTCCCACGGCATGTTGGGCAGAGACCTTCTATGATGGAGACAGCGTCGTCAGGTTCCAGTCTGCCGCGGCATCGCTCGCAGGTAAGTGGATCGATCACCAAAACCTATGTCTCCTTCGACTACAGGGCAAAGGAGTGTGGCCCTCCTGTGCAACCGGCCCCGGATTCGCGGAACTGCGCATCGCGAGGCTGGGCGCGCACTACCACAACGTTATCGCTCCTGTGCATACATCGTCGTTTGGCGTCCCATAACTGTAGTCAACTCCTGCTGTTACGAGGTTCCCTGTGTCCCCGGGGGCACCGGATGGGGGGCGGGTCGGGCCTCCTCAACAGCCTGAGGCCGTTCCGGCTATACTGTCCGGACCCCGGCTGGGAGTAGTCCGGAGATACGCTCAGTGCCCCAAAACGGCATCTGAGGGCGCCTATGGCATCGTTACAGATTCATTATCTCGACCGTCGCAAGCCGCGGAGGATTGAGATCAGCCGAAACGAGGCGGTCATCGGCCGCGACGCCTCTTGCGATGTGCCGTTGGAAGATGCCAGTACCTCCCGGCGGCATGCGCGGATTTTCCGCGACGCCAACGGGGCCTTCTGGATCGAGGATTTGCGGAGCAAGAACGGGACCTTGCTCAACGGCCGCCCGGTGACCACGTCGCCGGTCGCCGAGGGGGACCAGATCGGCATCGGCGGATGCGTACTGACGATCCTCGCCGACTCGAAGCCGGCAATTGTCTTGAGCGACGGGCAGACCGACACGCGATTCGCGACCAGCGCCTGGGGATCGCAACAGCGGCTCGACCTCCCGCAGCGACGCCTGGAGAAACTGTACGAGCTGAACGCGCGGCTCACCGGCCGATTCGACCGCGACGACCTCCTGGGGGAAGTGGTAGACATCTGCGTGGAACTGCTGAGGTTCGAGCGGGCGGGGATCGCGGTCTGGGCGGGTGATCCCCATCCGCCGCAATGGGTTCGCCTGCGCAATCTCCGCGACGACCCCACCGCTGAGTTTCGCATCAGCCGAAGCCTGGTCAATCGCTCGCTGCACAACGCCGAGCGTATCCTGGTCACCGACACCGCCGACGCGGAAGTGGATCCGACGGCGAGCATGATCTCGAACAACATCCGGTCAGCCATGTGCGTGCCGATGGAGTACCTCCAGCAGGTGCGAGGCGTGATCTACGGCGACCGCATCAGTTCCTCGGGCGGCTATACCAAGGAGGACATCGATTTCTTCGCCGCCCTGGGGCGGCTGGGCGCAATGGGCCTGGCGAACGTGCAACTGGTCGAGGAGATGCGGCGACGGCAGCAGGTGGAGATTCAGCTCCAATGGGCCCGCCAGATTCAGTCGCAGCTTTTTCCGCCCGAACCGCTGGTGAAGGACGGCCTGACCATTGACGCCCTGAATGACCCCGGCCAGAAGATCTCCGGCGACTATTACGACTATTTCCTGCGGCCCGACGGCCTGGTGACGGTGGTCATCGCCGACGTATCGGGCAAGGGCATACCGGCGTCCCTGCTCATGGCCAATCTGCAGGCGGGCGTCCACCTGACGCTGGTGACGGAGACCGATCTGGTCCGGGGTGTGGAGGCACTCAACGAGCTGGTTTGCGGAAACGTGTCCGAGGCCCGGTTCATCACCGCGATCTTCGGCCTGCTCGATCCGGCCTCGGGCCGGCTGACCTACGTCAACGCCGGGCACCCCGGACCGTATCTGCTGCACGCCGACCGCGCCGAGAAGCTGAATCCCGAGCCGAGCCTGCCGCTGGGGATCGAAAAAGACTTCCAGTACGCCGCGGGCACCCTCGATTTCGGCGGACTGCCCGCGACAGTGTTCCTCTACACCGACGGCGTTCCGGAGGCTGAAAACGAGCAGGGCAAGCAATACGGCGACGACCGTTTGGCGGCGGCCCTGCAGGCAAGCCTGGTCCACGGCCCGACGGAACTGATGTCGCGGATACGACGCTCAATCAAGCAGTTTACTCGCAGTCAGCCGCCGAGCGACGACATCACCATGCTTGCCATTCGGCTCGAGGCATGAGGATCTCGACGCAACCTCAGCAGCGTGATGCAGGAACCGCACCCACACTCCCGACCCGGGGAGAGGCACTTCGGTGAATGACCGCGGCAGCAGAGAGATGGTGACATCTTCCGGGTTGCAGCAGCGACGCGGATCCGGGCGATCGACCGATGCAGCCATCCTGGCCGCGATCGCCGCATTATCGGTGGCCGCATTCGCCAACGGCCTTGGCGGCGCATTCGTCTATGACGATCTCGACCAGATCGTCGGGAATGAACTCATCCGCGGCGGCAAGCACTTCTGGAAGGCCGTTTTTTCCGACGTGTGGGCCTTTCAGGGCAACCGCGACCAGCCCTGGATCAGTTACTGGCGACCCACGTTCGTGCTTTGGTGGATGCTCAACTATCGCTTGTTCGGAGTCGGCAGCGCGTTCGGCTGGCACGCGACCAGCCTGCTGCTCCACGTCGGAGTGGGATTTCTGGGATACGGCTTGCTTCGCCGACTCCGTGTGCAGCGCCCGGTCGCGGCCGCAATCATGATCGTCTTCGCCGTCCATCCCGTCCACGTGGAATCGGTCACTTGGATTTCGGGATCGATGGACTTGCTGGCCGCGCTGGGTATGGTCGGCGCACTATGGTGCGAGCTGTCCGCCGGGCGACAAGGAGGTTGGAGGCGGCGGACCATCGCCGGCTTGCTCTTTGCCTTCGGAATTCTGGCAAAAGAGTTCTGTATCGTCTTCCCTTTCATTGTGCTGACCGCCTTGCTGGTGCTGGACCGGGAACGACTTTCGCGGCAAGCACGGATCCTCTCCGCCGTTCGCCGCGCCGCACCATACGCAGCCGTTGTCGTCGTCTACCTGGTCGTGAGGCTGCTGGTGCTCGGCCGGATGATCCAGCACTATCCCTGGCAGACTGGGCCGTTCGCCGCCATGGCCACTCTTCCCTCGATGCTGGTCTTTTACATCCGGCAGGCCTTCATCCCGTACTGGATCGGCCCCTCCTACCAGCTTCGACCGGTGACGATCGAGAACATCGGAGCGGCCAATTTCGTCATTCCCCTGATCGGAGCAGCGGCGCTTGGATTTCTGCTGCTCCGGCTGTGCCGCGGAGACCCCGTGCGGCAACTGGGGCTGGCGATCTTTGTGCTGACCTTGCTCCCCACCATGAACGCCAGCGCATTCATCCCTGAGCAACTGGTCCATGACCGTTATCTCTACATTCCCTTGCTGGGGCTGTTAATGATCGTTGTCCCCGCCCTGGCAGCCTGGCTGGAACGCACGCTCGTGGGACGCGAAGGCCGCGCCGGCGCGGTCTTGCTGGTGATCGCCGGCGGGGTTTGTCTCCTGTTGACCGTGCAGACCGTGCGATACAGCGCCGTATGGAAATCGGAGATGTCGTTGTGGGAGGGCAGCATCCGCTCCGATCCGTTCTCGGCCTTCAACTACTCGAGATACGCCGTTGCGCTGCATGCCGTGGGACGCGGGAAAGAGGCCGCTCTGGCCGCGGCAAGAGCAATCGAGCTCAGCCCGAAGATGACCTATCCATACCTGATGCGGGCCCAGATCGCCGTCGAGGAAAACCGTTTCGACGATGCCGAGAAGGACCTTTACCTGCTTCTTTCCTGGTTCGACGACAACCCCGCGGTCTATGAGCTGTTGGCACAGTGCTTTGAGCGTCAGGGAAATCTGACCGAGGCCGCGGACGTGCTCCGACGGGCACGGCTCAAAGTGCCCTACCGCCGGGCGCGATTCACCGACCTGCTCGCCACCGTCCTGCATTCGGCCGGCCGGAAGGACGAGGCCCTGACCGAACTCGAGTCCGTTCGCGGGATCGCGGACCAGGAGTACGGGCCGGGCGGCCGCATGGTGTTGTTTCATCTGGGGATGCTCTACGACGAACTTGGGCGCGATTCGGAAGCGAAGCAGGCGCTGACGCAGTATCTGGCCTCCACGGAAGGCTTCCACGACCAGCAAACAGAGGCCGCGCGGAGGATGGCGACGGGGCGGTTGGCAGAATTGAGCAGCAAGTAGCCGCTGACCAGTGCCGGAAAATACTCCTGGGCGATTCGAGTTCAATCGCCGGCCGACCCCACGCGGCTTACACGATCCTCAATCGCAGTGATTCGGGCATCGGTGGGATCGTAACAGGCCCGACGGATCCGGAGCGCCTCCTCAAACAGCGGCCTCGCGCCGTCGCGATCGCCTCGCCCCAGCAGTACATCGGCGATGCCGACAGCATCGTCCGCAACATAGGGATGATTCCGAAGGCCGATGGCACGGAGCATCTCGAGCGATTGGCGGTACGCTGCTTCGGCCCCGGCAACGTCGCCGAGTCTCTGATGGATACCGGCAAGCTGCTTCAGTCCCCACGCTTCCAGAAGATGGTCGGGCCCGAACGTGGCGCGGATGTTCTCCAGGGCCTGTGTACATAAGCTCACCGCCTGGGCGGTATTTTCGGGAGCCGTGACGCGGGCTAGGTGGATCTCCGCCTCCGCCGTCAACGGATGTTGCGGCGTGAGCCTGCTTCGCCGCAGGTCGGCCGCCTGTGAGAAGAACTGCCGGGCGGTGTCCAGGTCTCCGCGTGACTCGGCGACGAGGCCTCGGCCTATCCAGGCCATGCTCCGCATGAAGTGCTGGACGCCGAAAAGTTGCTCCCAGTCATTGTCCGCCTGGATGAAGTATTTCTCGGCGCCGTCGACCTCGCCTAGGTTGAAGAAGATGATCCCCATCTTCTGACCGATATACGCGCGGCCGGGATGAAGACCTGCCCCTCGACACCAATCGTCATAGACATACTGAGCAACGGGGCGCGCCTCGCGATAGCGGCCCAGCGCGTTCAGATGATTGGCGTAATCGTTCCGCGCCAGATCGGGCGTGTCGTCTATCGCGTGCCGGGTTTCCATGTCGATCGCTTGCCTGAAGAGCTCTTCCGCTTCAACGAAGCTGCCCTGGTCGGAGAGGTTTGAGGCCAGGTCCGTCATGGCATGAGCAAGAGGCACGCCGCCCCGCGGGAACAACTTGGCCAGGATCTGAACCTGCTCCCGGTAGCAGTGCTCGGCGGCATGGTATCTTGCCCGCCGGAATTCCAGCGCTCCGATCTGGCCCAGAGTATCGGCGACTTGAATATGGTCAGGGCCGAGGAGTTGACGGCGAATTGACAAGGCTCGCTCGAGCAGGGGCGAAGCGTCGTCGTGACGGCCGACAGTCACGAGCATTTCGCCAAGGGCGTAAAGAGTTTCAGCCGTGTCACGATGGTTGCCGAGAGTTTTTTCGCGAATCCGCAGAGCCTCGCGAAAATCGGCCTCAGCCGCCTTGCTGTCCCAGCAGCTCCAATGCTCGAATCGCGCCAGGCAATGCAGCGTCTCGGCCACATCAGGGTGGTCCGGCCCCAGCAATTCTCGGCGGACCGCAAGTGCTTCGCGAAACGCCGCCATCGTCGGTTCCTTCGGCGCCCGCCCCCTCGATCCAACAATCGCCAGGCAATGAACGCTGGCGGCGTACGGCAGACTGTGCCGGCCGGCGGTTCTGGCCCACAGATCTCGCGCGGTCTCCAAGTGCCACTGGGCATCGGCGTACTCCGCGCGGGTCAGATGAATACGGCCCAGCATCTCGTGCAGCCTCGACTGGGTGACGGGATCGTCTGACATCTCTTCGTCGATGTGTCTGGCCGCCTCATCGAGTTTTTCCCGCGTGAGCACGTCCAACGCCGGCGCTCGCGGATCGTTCACCGCCATCATTCCGGCAAGGGCCTCATTGATGCGGGCCAGCCGACGGGCTTCAGATCGCGCTACGTCGCGCTGTCGGGCCGTCTCACGGGCCTGGAGCACGAAGGTGACCGCCCAGGCAATGCTGATGGCGACGGCCACGCCGACCAGGGCGGCGGGCACTCTGTTCCGCCGCACCAGCTTCCGCAAGCGGTACCAGGTGCTTGACGGACGTGCCAGAATCTCCCGATGCTCCAGGCAGCGCTGGATGTCGTCGGCCAATTGCGCCGCGGAGGCATAGCGGCGGTCCGGGTCTTTCTCCAGGGCCTTCAGCACGATGGTATCGAGATCGCCGCGTAGGGCCGGGTTGAATTCGCTCGGTCTTCGCGGGGTCGTTTCGCAGATATTGTGAATCGCCTCCGGGACCGAACCGCTCCGGCTTTCATAGGGATGTTCGCCGGTAAGCATTTCAAAGAGAATCACCCCCAGGGCATAGACATCCGATCGTGTGTCGATGGCGTCAACCCGCCCCAGGGCCTGCTCGGGGCTCATGTAATGCAGCGTGCCGAAGAGCTTGCCGGAGTCGATGATGCTGGTCAGGTAGGTCCTCTCGGCGTCCAGCAGCCGGGCCAGGCCGAAATCGAGAATCTTGGGATTGCCCTCGGCATCGACGAAGATGTTGGAGGGCTTCAGATCGCAATGAATCACGCCGCGCTGGTGGGCGTAGCTGATCGCGCGGCAGATCTTGCAGAACAGCTCCAGTCGGGCGCGGCCTTCGGCGGACTTCACATCGCCGCGGCCGGGGCCCTGCTTGCGGTACTCCTTGAGCGTCACGCCGGTGACAAGCTCCATGGCGAAATACTGCAGCCCCTGCTCGGTCTCGCCGGCGTCGTAGAGCGTGGCGATGTGCGGGTGCTTGAGCCGCGCCAGTGTGTCGATCTCGCGACGAAACAGCTTCGCCCGGGCCGAATCCGCGGAGTCCGGCCAGCCGATGACCTTCAGGGCGACACGGCGTCCCGTGGATTCCTGCACGGCCTGGTAAACCACGCCCATGCCGCCGCGGCCGATCTCGCTGAGCACGGAGTATTCGCCGAACCGCTGTCCGGCAACGGATGTCCTGGGCGGAGGGTTGAGGAAGCTCGTAAAGATCCGGCACACGTTGGGGCCGTCGACCGAGCCGTCAGCGAGAAGCCGGTCGAAGTCGCCCGGCGAACCTTTTCGATATGCAGCCAGGGCGGCGTCGATGCTCTCCGGCGACGGGAGTCGGGCATCCTCATCTGGTGCCGTCGCCATCGCTATCCTCCGCAGTGCTTGAGCGCGTGAGTGTCTGACGAAGCGCCTTCATCGCCCGGGCGAGCAGCATGGAGGCCGCCGGACGGGAGAGACCCAGGCGATCGGCAACCTCAACCAGGCCGAGCTGATCGAAGAAGGCCAGGGTGATCACCTCGCGATAGTCCGGCTTCAGGCTGCCCAGCGCGAGCATGACGCGCTCCAAGTCTTCCGCTTGGGCCGCGGCCGCTCCGGGCGTGAGGCTGCTGGCGGAGAGCAGGTCTCGCAGGAACAGGGCGCTGCCCGTGCCTCGGATGGATGAATCCAGTGAACGCGGTGCCGGAAGGCCGCCGCTGCCGTGTCGACGCAGAAAGTTGGCGACAACCCGGGCGACGATGGTCGAGGTGTATGCGTTGAGACCCCCGGTGGTGACATTCCGCAGGGCAGGCAGACCCTCCGCGACCGAGGCCATCACGTGCTGGGCCAGG
>DATKKX010000083.1:0-4735 GCA_035542775.1 Phycisphaerae bacterium
GCAGATCTCCGGCGGCAGTTCCCGCAGCTTCCTCATCCCCAACAGCTCCTGCGGCGTCCCTGCTTCCGCCCAAGCCTATTCTCTCAATGTCGCCGCCGTCCCAGCCGGTCCGCTCGGCTACCTCACCATCTGGCCCACCGGTCAGACTCAGCCCATCGCCTCTACCCTCAACTCCCTCGATGGCCGCGTCAAGGCCAATGCCGTCATCGTCCCCGCAGGCTCCAATGGCGCCATCAGCGTCTTCGCCAGTAACCCCTCCGACGTCGTCCTCGATATTAACGGCTACTTCGTCGCCGCCACGGATCCCTCTGCTCTCGCGTTCTATCCCGTCACCCCCTGCCGTGTCGCCGACACCCGCAAACCCACCGCTCCGCTCGCCGGTCCCTCTCTAGCCGGTGGCCAGAGTCGCACCTTCCCTATCCTCTCCGCTTCCGCCTGCAACATTCCCGCCACTGCTCAGGCCTACTCCCTCAACTTCGCCGCCGTGCCCAAAGGCCCCCTCGGCTACCTCTCCGTCTGGCCCACCGGTCAGGCCCAGCCCCTCGTCTCCACTCTCAACGCTCTCACCGGTACCGTCACCGCCAACGCCGCCATTGTCCCCGCCGGTTCCAACGGCTCCATCGACATCTTCGCCAGCAATCCCACCGACCTCGTCATCGACATCAACGGCTATTTCGCTCCCCTAGCCACTGGCGGATTGTCGCTCTATAGCATCACCCCCTGCCGTGTCCTCGATACCCGCCAGCCCGCCGGTTCTGCCCCCTTCTCCGGCCAACGCGACCTCAACGTCGCCGCTAGCGCTTGCGGCATCCCCGTCGACGCGCAAGCTCACATCTTCAACGCCACGGTCGTGCCCTCCACGGCGCTTGGCTATTTGACCTTATGGCCCCAGGGGCAAAGCCAGCCCGTGGTTTCGACTTTGAATGCGATCGACGGCGCGATCACCTCGAACCTGGCGATCGTGCCCACCACCAACGGCAGCATCAGCGCCTGGGCAACTAACCCGACGCACCTGATCTTAGATATCGCGGGGTACTTTGCGCAGTAAGGATGGGTAATTCATTATGCCGACACTCAGACCTTTCACTCACTCCGTAGCGGTTCTCCTCTTCTCGGCCCTTGCTCTACTTGCCGCCGATGCCGCCTCGAGAGACAATCGCGGATCTCTAAAATCACCTCTCCCATTGCCCGCGAGCGGTTTCGAGCCCGGTCCGACCAACGAAGGCCAGCGCGCCGAATTCACGCTACGCGGCAGCGGATACGCTCTTACGATCCGCCCGGCGCAGCTCGACCTAAAAGTTCCAGCCCCTCCCGGAAAGGACTCCGCCGCGGTCAGCATCGGCTTTGCCGGTGCTGAACCGCAGGCCTGGCTCGAGCCCCTCGACCGCCAACCGGGAGTGACCAACTACCTTTCCGGCAGCGACCCGAAGGCTTGGCGTACCGGCGTCCCGAGTTACCACCGCGTCAAGGCGCACTCCGTCTACCCCGGCATCGACCTGCTCTACTACAGTAACCAGGGCCACGTCGAGTATGACCTGCTGGTGTCGCCTCATGCGGACCCGAAGTGCATCCATCTCAAGATCGAAGGAGCTCGCGCGGTGCGGCTCGACCCGAACGGAGACCTCGCTCTTGATACCGGTGGCAGCGAAATCCGTCAGCGCCGGCCGGTCCTGTACCAGGAACGGGACGGCCGCACCATGCCTGTGGATGGCCACTATGTGCTGCTGGGCAAGAACGAAGTGGGCTTCGAAGTCGGCTCCTATGACCAGGATGCCAACCTCGTCATCGATCCGGCCCTGACCTTCTCGACTTACTTCGCCGGGGCTGGATCCACTGGCTACGCCATTGCGGCAGATTCATCCGGATACATTTATGTCACCGGCTCCGCATCCAATAGCATTTTCATCGCGAAGCTGGACCCATCGGCGTCCCAGGCGGTTTATACCACCATTATCCAGGAGACCGGCGCAGGTAATTCCATCGCAGTAGATTCGATCGGCCAAGCCTACGTGGGTGGCTATATCTATACCATTTTCTCTTACACCAACTTTCCCCTGGTGAACCCCCTGCAGTCCAACTTTGTCCAGCACGCCTACACAGGCTTTGTCCTGAAGCTGAACGCAACAGGCAGCGCACCGCTCTTTTCCACGTTCATCGACGGGTCCGGGTCCAGCGACGTCACTGCTCTGACCGCCGATTCCAATGGAAACGCCTACCTTGCCGGTTGGACCGCCGCGACCGATTTTCCGGTGACCACTGGCTACCGCAGCTGCCAGTCGGATGGCGACGGCTTTATCGCGAAGATCGACACCGTCACCCCGGCATTGACGTTCGCCACCTGCTTCGGAGGTTCCGGCTACGATGAAATCAACGCGCTGGCGCGAGACGCTTCCGGAAACCTCTGGGTGACGGGACGCACCGGATCAGCCGACCTGCCGCAGCAGAACTCGCTCCTCGGGCCGGGCATGACCAGCAACGATATGCGCTCGGCGTTCATCGCTAAGTTCGATGGCACTGCATCGAATCTCTTGTTTTCGACCTATTTCGGCTCCCCGACGAATACCCAATTTGCCCCCTCCTCCGGCAACGCGATTGTCACCGACGCGGCAGGGAATGCGTATATCGCAGGCGCTGCCACCAATAGCAGAAACTATTTGCTCTCTGGTGAACTGCAGGGGGTGGGAGAACTGGCTTCGAACGGTGGGTGCTTCGTGAGCAAGCTTTCGTCGTCTGGTGCGGTGGTCTTCTCAACTCTGCTCAGCACGCTGTCGCCCTGTACCGGCATCGCACTCGGCACGAGCGGCGGCATCGCGATCACGGGCGCCAGTGCCCCCACGAACTACGCACCGGGCCTGGCTTTGGTCGATCCGGTGCAGTCGACAATCGGCAATTATCCGAGCGGCTTCGTGACCGTACTCGCCAATGATGGCACTGCGATCCGGTTTTCAACCTATCTGGGCAGCACCACGGCACAGAACCAGTTGAACGCCATTGCAGCCGATCCTAATGGAAATTTGTATGTGACCGGCTACGCATGGGACGGAGGATATCCGCTCGCCGGGCAGGTTCAAACGTATGTGTCCAGCACCGAGGCGGTAATCAGCCGCATCGATCCGTCGAGCTCCTGCACTTTTCAGGTATCGCCGACGTCAATTACCGGCTCGGCCTCCGCCTCGACGCAATACTACTTTATCAATGTGACCGCTCCTGCAGGCTGTGTGTGGAACGCGACGGGCGCTCACGTAGTGGGACCCCTTATCGCTGGGGGCACCGGCGGCAACAGCGTAACTTATCTTAGTTCCGGTTCTGATTCCGTCGAGCTGAAGGTGGATTTTCAGGGCCACCCGGATGAAGCTGATAACATCTTGGTCGCCGGCCACAAGGTCACCCTGCATTTGACGGGCTACGGGTGCACGTACTCGCTGGTGCCGACGCATGCCTCCTATTCCGCATCCAGCGGTTTCGGATCCATCTCGGTGAACACGCCCTCGGATTGCCCGTATACGGCAACCTCCGACTCCAACTGGATCACCGTTGTGCAATCCAGCGGGGGACTGGTGAATTATTCGGTGGCAGCCAATACCGGGGCGGCAAGGCAGGGAACCATCACGATCGCCGGCCTCCCGTATACGGTGAACCAGGATGCGGCTCCGGTGCCTGTGCTTGCTGCCGCTCTGGCCCATATCGGCACCTTCTATCAGGGCCAGACGGGCGGCGCCTATACGATCGTCGTGAGCAATACTGGAGCCGGCGCAACCAGCGGCACTGTAACCGTAGTCGACACACTCCCCTCCGGCCTGACCGCTACCGCGATCTCCGGCACCGGATGGACCTGCGACCTGCCCACCCTCACGTGCACGCGCAGCGATTCTTTAGGTGCGGCCGCGAGTTACGCTGCAATCACGGTCTGGGTAAATGTTGCCGTGAATGCCACCTCACCGTTGACGAACTCTGTGACGGTCTCCGGCGGGGGATCGTCGGATGCGAATGCGAACGATGTAACCACCATCAATCCGCCGCCGAGCGCGTTGCGCTTCGTGCCGATCACGCCTTGCCGCATCGCCGACACCCGCAAACCCACGGGTGACTTCGGAGGCCCGCAGATCTCCGGCGGTAGTTCCCGCAGCTTCGTCATCCCCAACAGCTCCTGTGGCGTCCCTGCTTCCGCTCAAGCCTATTCCCTCAATGTCGCCGCCGTCCCCGCCGGTCCGCTCGGCTACCTCACCATCTGGCCCACCGGCCAGACTCAGCCCGTCGCCTCTACCCTCAACTCCCTCGACGGCCGCGTCAAGGCCAACGCCGCCATCATCCCCGCTGGCTCCAATGGCGCCATCAGCGTCTTCGCCAGCAACCCCTCCGACGTCGTCCTAGATATCAACGGCTACTTCGTCGCCGCTTCCGACCCCTCCGCTCTCGCCTTCTATCCCATCACCCCCTGCCGCGTCGCCGACACCCGCAAACCCACCGCCCCGCTCGCCGGCCCTTCTCTAGCCGGTGGCCAGAGTCGCACCTTCCCCATCCTTTCCGCGTCCGCCTGCAACATTCCCGCCACTGCTCAGGCCTACTCCCTCAACTTCGCCGCCGTGCCCAAAGGCCCCCTCGGCTACCTCTCCGTCTGGCCCACCGGCCAGGCCCAGCCCCTCGTCTCCACTCTCAACGCTCTCACCGGTACCGTCACCGCCAACGCCGCCATTGTCCCCGCCGGTTCCAACGGCTCCATCGACATCTTCGCCAG
>DATKKX010000084.1:0-3381 GCA_035542775.1 Phycisphaerae bacterium
CGTACTGGAGGTAGGCTTTCATCTCCATTGCCCCCTCGATTCCGCAGAGCGGGCCGTGGCCGGGGACGATGACCTCCGGGTCAAGTTGGATCATCAGGTCCAGGCATTGGAACCACTTTTCGTAGGATCCTGTCCAGCCCATCGGCGTACACTGCCGGAAAAGCACGTCGCCGGCGAACACCACGCGTTCCTTTGGCACATGGATGATCGTGTCCCCGACTTGATGGCACGGCCCGACGTAGATCAAGTGAACCTCCGTGCCGTCGAGGTTCAACTCGTAGCGTGCGTCGAATAACGTCGTCGGCAGCACTAGTTCGATCCCGTCAAAGTTATAGTCCTCCCGCAACTGCTGCCCCGCGGCCACAATGCCGGGGTGGAACACCTTGAGAACCAGTCGCGTGAGGAGACGACCGACGCCGTGGAGCAACTTCTGACTCTCCTTCGGCTCGGCGACCTTCTTCATCCGCTCCGGCACCGATCGGTGGGCGATGATTTCCGCGCCCTCGAAGAGCTGGTTGCCCCAGACGTGGTCCGCGTCTTCGTGCGTGTTGATGACGCGATTCGGCATGGCGGGCCACACCTTGCTGAACATCTCGATCATCTGCCGTGCATGAGGCAGGTCCGACTGCGTGTCGATCACCACCCCCCCGGCCCGGTTGATGAGCCCGGAGTTGGCGTCACACACGCGGTTCTTCTCGTTCAGAACCGCATAGCAGTTGTCGCTGACTTGTTTCATTTCCATGGATCAGGTTCCTTATGACGTCGCATGAGCCGAATGCCAGGACTCAGTCGACCGGGATGAGCGCCTCTGCCCACCAGGCGGGAGGCGGCGGCTGGACGGGCGTGTAAGGCACGCGCGGCACACCCGGGATCGGAGGCAACTGGTCCAGTACTTTTGCCTGGCGAGCGACCACGGCCTCCTTGGTGATGTTGAACACCGTCAGGTCCTGGGTCTGGACGACAGGACCATCATACACTGCGCCAAGTTCCGAGAAGACCAAGGGGATCACCTGGGGCGACAGAAGCGTATGCCAGAGGCCGGCCATGCGCGGCTTCACGAGTCTAAACACCTTGCCGGCGGCCTTGGGCGACGTGTGCGCAGCATTCAGCGCCATCGTCGCCCTCTCGATGGAGAGACCCGACTCAGCCGCGAGCGTCGCAGCGGGCGGGAAACACTCATGGATGAGCAGGTCAACACCGCCTTCGCAGGCACGGACGAGCGGCCAGGATGGGCGTGCGTCGCCTGAAAAAACGAACGACAGACCGGCAAAGTCGAGACGATAGCCGACGGCGCCGCTCAACGCATGGATGACGGGAAACGCCGTCACCTTCACGCCATTCTTCTCGTAGACTACCTGGGTCTGGCTGAAATCGAACTCGGACACCACGATCTTCATGCTGTCCGGATTGATAGGGCCGCGCCCGGCTTCGGTGTCCCACGCCAGCGATTCCTCGACCGATTCGGCGAAGTGCCGCGTGCCCAGGCGAGGCTCGGTCCCGCTGGGCCCCCACAAGTAGATCGGTCCGTCCGCCCGGCCCACCTTCGCGTAGCTGCCGACGAGCGTGAGCAGGTCGTTCGTGTGGTCGGCGTGCAGGTGAGACAGGAACACCTTGTTGAGCTTGTTGACCGGCAACTTCAGACTCGCATAGTTTGCGAGGGAGCCGCTCCCGAGGTCGAAAACCAGGAGGTCGCGCTCGGCATTGCCTACTTCGACGAGGATGCTGGCCGAAGCCTGGGCGCGCGTCACCCAAGGATTGCCGCTTCCGAGCACCGTCACTCGCATCTCGCCATCCTCGAGCTTCTCTTCACCAGGGATAAACACCTGGGCGTAATCCCGTCGCGGCGTGCCGACGACCGGAGTCAGGGTGATCGCCTTCGTTCCGCCCGCAAATGCCGGCACCGGCAGGGACATGGGTTTGCTGTTTGCTATTTCGTTCTGCATGCATCCAGCAGTGATCATCGCCGCGCCGCCGGCCGCAAGAAGAAGCTTCCTGAAGGTAGTTGGTTTGGATCTGGTCATGTCGTCCATTTCTGAGCCTTCACGTCGGGCAGGAAGTAGCCCATATCGTCGGCGACGAGCAGGGTGTTTAGTTTGCCCGTCGAGCTGTCGGCCGCTACACTAGCAAACGGCCCGAACCCAAGCATGGCAGCAAAAGTTCCGGCGGCGGCTACTGACCGTGTGCTCGGCATGTCCGTGATTCCTGGCTCGTCGCATCCGGCCGGAGAGCAGGGCGAACACCAGGGGCATTATGTCGTCGGAGGTGCCGGTGCCTATCGGATTTCCGCAAACCATGAAAGAAAAGCTGCCTCTACCGACTGGGACCGCCACCCCCAACCGTCGGCCAGCCGTCACGGTCGTCGAGATCGGCGACCCAACGGCGGTTGGCGAAGCCATCGAGGTGATCGAGCAGGATGCAGTACAACTGCAATCCAAGCCCCTGCGAGCGCGGCGAATCGTCGTTCACATTGGTGGAAGCATCCTGTTGTTTCAATCGACCAACCTGCCCATCCGCACGCGCACAAGATTGCAGAGCGGTTTCGTGGCGTATGTCGCCTTCGGCCCGCGAGCAGCAGGCACGTTGAATGGGCTGTCCATCGGCCCCGACCGGGTGCTGGCGGCTGCGGCAGGGATCGAAGTGGAGTTCGTCGTTGCTGCTGGTTACGAGAGCGTATCCTTCTTCGTACCGCCCAACGCTATCCGGGCGCACCTCCGCGGCCGGCACCGGGAGGGCGAGTTGCGCCTTCCCGACGGCGTCGAGCTGTTACAGCCGGATCCTGCCGCCGCCCAGGCCCTGTACGACTGGGGACGACACCTCGTCAACCTGGCCGCGAGACAGCCCCAGGTGTTTGACCTACCGCAGACGCAGACCGCCGCTCAAATCGAGCTCTTCGAAACCCTTCTGGCGACGCTTGGTTCAGCCGCCAACGTCGAGATCGCACCTGGAGACCTGACGCGGCAGGCTCACAGTCAGATCGTGCAGGCCGCGGAGGATTATGCCCTCGTACACACCGCGGAGCGTCTTTGTGTGACCGACCTGTGCATGGCGGCCGGCGTAAGCGAGCGGACCTTGCAGTATGCCTTCAAGAAGTTGATGGGGATCACGCCGGTGGCGTACCTGACCCGACTCCGGCTTCATCGGGTGCGGCAGGCGCTGCGCGCGGCGACGCACGGCACGACCACGGTGACAGCCGAGGCGCTGCGGCGGGGCTTCTGGCACTTCGGCGATTTCGCTCGGGCCTACAAGGGATGCTTCGGTGAGTTGCCATCGGACACCCTGCGACGGCAGCCAGACGCTGGGGCCAAGCTGGGCAGTCGGGATGTAGAGGTCTGACGAGGGAGCCGACCCGACGCTGGCGTTGTCCGGGAAGCCGCACTGGAT
>DATKKX010000085.1:0-29178 GCA_035542775.1 Phycisphaerae bacterium
CAGGGAACTTTCGTGCTTCGTTGCGCCGGGAGCTGCCAAGCCAGCCGACAGCAAGACGACTGATCTGACTCCCGCGGTCGCGGCAGTCCGTCCTTTCACTCCACATTTCTGGATCGCTCGAATCGACCCCGTTCGCGAACGACTCCAGGTTCTCAGTGGATTACACCGGCCGGCCTATTTCGCGCAGGGGCCGCCCTGACGCCCCATCTCATCGGCCCGGATTTCAACGGTAGATCTGTTGTGCGCTCGGGGGGTGACTTGTGACTCTCTCGATCAGGGCGCATCTTGACGTGAACCCCGCCGGTTCGTCGCGACGGGAAACCAATTCGTGAATGCCAGGTCCGGTGCGTTTCGACCGGCCAAAGAGGACAGGATAGTTTATGAGCGAACGTGACATGTGGTGGAAAATCGTGATCGTCGGCGCCCTGGTGGCGCTGGCGTTCGTCAGCGTCTATCCGATCGATCAGAAGATCAAGTTCGGCATCGACCTCTACGGCGGCTACAGCCTGCTTTATGAGATCGACGACACGGGACTCTCCGGCGGCGAGAAAGCCAATCTGTCGGAGCGCGTGATGAAGGTGCTGCGCGAACGTGTCGACCCAAAGGGCGTTTACAACCTGGTCTGGCGCCCCGTCGGTCACAACCGACTTGAAATCCAGATGCCGCGCCCCAGCGAAGTAGTGCAGAAGGCGAGGACTGACTACGAGAAGTACCAGGAGCAGATCCGGAAGACGGTGCTGCGGCAGTCCACCGTGCTTCGGGCCTTGTCCCAACCGCTGCCGGAGAGACCGGCGGCGATCGACGGCCTGACCGAGGGCATCCCGGAGAGGAAGCCTCTGCTGGAGGCAGCGGCCACGGCCTACGACGCATACACGCAGGTGAAGGCCGAGCACGATGCGGTGGTCAAGAAGGCCAGCGAGGAGAACATCACCCGCAACGAGGTCCTCGAGGCGGTCAAACTGCCCGGCGTGGAGAGGCCCGCGGCTTTCGAGAAGCTGCTCCGCGGCACGGCCCAGCGCAGTCAACTGCTGGCGGATGCAGCCAAGGCGTGGGACGAGCTTCAGGCTGCGCAGGCGGCGGCGGCGGGCGCCACCCCGCAGGGGGCGGACGAGAAGGGGACCGCCGTTGCGGCAAAGCAGCAGGCATTCGATGCCGCCGTGCAGAAGGTTCTGGATACCAACGTCGACCCGGACAAGCTTGCCTCCGGTCCGACGATCGACAAGGTCGTGGACCTGGAAGACCAACTGAACCAGGCGGTGGCCAAGGTATTGGCGACGAATGTGGATGTTGGTCCATTGCAGGTAGCGCTGGACGCCGCGCCCGGCAGCCAGGTTCGAATGGACCAGATCAGCAAGCTGGAGACGCAGTTTCCCGGGCTGAAGCCGACGATCGAGGGCCTGGTGGCCGCCAACGATGATCTGAAGAAGCGCCGCCACGGTGAAGGCCGGCTTGAAGATCCGGCTGATCTGCAGCGGCTTCTGAGAGGGGCCGGCGTGCTGGAGTTCCGGATTCTCGCCGATCCCACGGAGATGCGGAGCGACCCCAACAAACTGGCCATGTACGTGGACGGCCTGAAGAGTCACGGCCCGCGTCGGATGCCCGGCGAGGAAAACTACCAGTGGTTCGAGATTGAAAACCCGACCGATTTCTTCCATGGAGTGTTCCAGTCACAGGAGGATCTCAACCTCCACTTTGAGGGCAAGAAGAACAATCTCGGGGTGGTCGCGGAGCGTTATGGCGACAAGTACTACGTCCTGGCGCACATCGGCGACAGCTATACGCTTACGCACTCGCCGGGGGCGGGGGAATGGACGCTGGTCGGGTCGTTCCCCGAGGTGGACCACCGGACGGGGCGTCCGGCGATCGGGTTCCGGCTCGACGAGCGGGGAGGCTCGAAGTTCGCGGAGTTGACGCGACTCAACAAAGAGAAGCAACTGGCCATCTTCATCGACGATCTGGCTATCTCCTCCGCGACGATCCAGAGCCAGATCCGCACCAGCGGCATCATCACCGGCACGTTCACGCGAGAGTACGTCAACGACATGGTCAAGAAGCTCAACGCGGGCAGCCTGCCGAAGAAGCTGAAGGATCCGCCCATCAGCATTCGCTCCATCGGGCCGAGCCTGGGCGAAGCCAACCGCAAGGCCGGCCTCACCGCAGCGACGTACGGCGCCATCGCCGTGACCGTTTTCATGATCATTTACTACTTCTATGCCGGCGCCATCGCCGTTATCGCCATGTTCATGAACGTGCTGTTCATCGGCGCCATGATGTCGGTGCTGGGAGCGACCCTTACCTTGCCCGGCGTGGCCGGCTTGGCGCTGGCCGTCGGTATGGCGGTCGACGCCAACGTTCTGATCAACGAACGTATCCGCGAGGAATTGAATAAGGGCAGCGCCATGCGGATGGCGGTGAAGCTCGGCTACGAGCGGGCTTTCAGCGCCATCCTGGACTCGAACCTGACCACGGTGCTGACCAGCGTCATCCTCTATTTCCTCGGCAGCGAGGAGGTCAAGGGCTTCGGCTTGACACTGGGCGTCGGCGTGGCGATCAACATCTTCACGGCCTACTTCGTGACGCGGTTGTTCTTCGATCTGATGTGCATGTTCCCGGTGCCGAAGGAGATCTTCCGTTATCCGATCTACACGGCAATCGGCGTGGCTGCGTTCGGGGCCGTGGTCTACGGTGGAGGGTATTTCTGGACCGAGCCGGCGATGCGGGATCAGTCC
The DNA here is from genome assembly GCA_035542775.1 of Phycisphaerae bacterium. Lineage (GTDB taxonomy): Bacteria > Planctomycetota > Phycisphaerae > UBA1845 > UTPLA1 > DATKKX01. The sequence goes on from DATKKX010000085.1 coordinate 2,730, forward strand.
GTGTTGATGTTCTTCGGGCAGGCCATCATCTGGGCCGGCGCAGGCATCGTTGGCTTGCTCTTCCTGATGTGGCTGTCCCGCCAGGTGCACGCCGCTTTCCAGAAAGGCGGCGTACCGCGAATACCCATGCTGCGCCTGATCGGCGTGCCGACATGGGACTGGATCAAACCGCGATACGTGTTCTTCGGCTTTTCGGGGATCCTGACGGTCGGAGCGCTTCTGCTCTTCTACCACGTGCCCAAGGCCGACATCTACGATATCGAGTTCCTCGGCGGAACCGCCGCCCAGATTGACTTGAAGAAGCCGGGTTCGCTGGATCAAAAGGCGATCACCGAACGTCTGGGTGTCGCGGACCGCACGCTTCGCAAGTACAGTCAGGCCTTGCTGGATTCGGCGACGTTGACCGGCTCGAACGGCGTGTTCACGTTGACGGCTCCGGGCGTGCCTGCGGTCCGGCTCGAACCGGTCATCAAATCCGTGCTGGACAAGAAGCTCAGCCAGATTGATCCCGTGACTTATGCGGATCCGGCGTCGGACGTGGTGACGATTCGCACGAAGGCGGAGGCGAATCTGGATCAAGCGGCCCTGAAGAAGACGCTGGCTGATTTCGGACAGCGGTTCCTGCAGGCCGCCGAGGCCATCGGCGGCGCCCAGGTTCAGGCCGTGCAGGCGGTGGGTGCCGGCGCCGAGGCCGGCAAGTCCTTTGAAATCGTGACGCGCGAGACCAACAAGGAAATCGTGGTCGGGGCCATCATGGAAACCATGGCGAACGACATCAACGTTCAGCCGGCGCTGACCTTCAAGCTGTTGGAGAACACTCGTGCCGGCAACGTGCCGTATTTCCCGATCGCCAGCACAAACCCCAAGGATCTGGGCTTCCAGATGACCGATGAGGAGGCCAAAGCGATTGATCTCCAAGGCTGGAAGGGCGGCGTGGCCATCGTGCTGGATGACCTCGAACCGGCGCAGAGCATTGAGGTCCTTCGCGAACGGCTCCGGGCCATGCGACTGCAGCCCGGCTTCGAGAAGTACGGCTGGCGGGAAGCGGCCGTTTTCGGGCTCATACCCAAGGCCGCAGGGGCCAACCTGTACAAGCGAGTGCTGGTGGCGGTTGCCGACGAAAACTATCCCATGGAGGATGAAAAGGGCGGCCTGTCGGGGGCATGGGTGAGCGAGCTGGCCCAGCCGGAAGTGAAGCTGCTGACCGAGGCCTTGAACCGCCAGACGTCACTGAGCCAGATCACCCAGTTCGACAAGCAGGTTTCGCAGGATGCCCAGTTGAATGCCTACATGGCCCTGGTGCTGAGCTGGTTGATGATCATCATTTACCTCTGGTTCCGGTTCGGCAAGGCCCGCTGGGGCATAGCGGCGGTCATCGCGCTGATCCACGACCTGATCATCACGACCGGTTGCGTCATTGCCACGCACTATATCGCGGATACAGCGATCGGCCGGGCATTGATGATCGAGAAGTTCCGCATTGACCTGGGAATGCTGGCGGCCCTGTTGACCATCGTCGGTTACTCGGTGAACGACACCATCATTGTGTTCGACCGCATCCGCGAGAACCGCGGCCGCGGCACCGAGGTGACCCCGGAGATGATCAGCCATTCGGTCAACCAGACGCTGTCAAGGACGATCCTGACCGTCTTAACCGTGCAGATGACCGTGGTCATCATGTACATCTTCGGCGGTCAGGGTATTCACAGTTTCAACTACGTGATGCTCATCGGGTTGTCGTTCGGAACGTACAGTTCGGTGGCTATTGCCAGCCAGTTCCTGCTGAAACACAAACAGCTTGCAACTGTGTGGGCTGCGCGTTAAACCGTTCGCCACCGGGCGCCTGTCCCGGGATGACCGCGGCGTGGGGCTGATGGCCGGCCATAAGCGCCGAACGCTCCGGCGGTTCCTCCCGGGACAGGTCCCGGCTAACTCATGGAGGATGCCATGGGCACCGAGACCAGGATTGGGATTGTCACCGGCTTGCTGATCGTCGTTGTCGCCAGCGTCTATTTCTTTTACGGAAGCAACTCGGAAAAAGACGACTTCCTTGTGGCCACCGGCTCGAAGGTGGGGGAGTCAGGAAAAACCGGTCAGCCGCTCAAGATTCCGATTGGTGATGACAAAAACAAGGCTGCTGGGCCATCGGCTGTGAGCAAGGCTCCCGCCAAGGCGCCCGCGGTCCCGGGTAAATCCGTGAATCCGACGGACAAAGGTCCGGCGATTGCCGGCAGGCCGGCCCCCGGTGTCGGGCAGCCGTCGGCGTTGCCGGTCGGCCCGCGCCCGGCTTCGCCTCCGGCGGGGCCGCCGAACACCGGTTCAGCAACCGTGGCGAATCGCGTGCCGGCTGGCCCGGTCATCGGTCCGCCAGCAATCGGCGGTGATCGTCGGCGACCGGAAACCAGCGGGACTTCGGTCGCCCTGGCAGAGCCGCGGGGATCAGAGCGCGGCACTGCCATTCCAGCGGCGGGCAAGCCGGCGGCTGCTCCTGAGAAGGCGGCCGAGTCGTCGGATGCCGGGCCGTCCAGGACAACGGCACTCCGCACCGGCGCTGCCAAGGAATTGCTGGACGCCACGCGCGAGAATATTGAAAAGGCAGTCCAGCTCGCCACCACATCGACGTCCACTGGAGGTGCATCCGCCGATGGTGCCCGTCGCACCGCCGCCGGATCGAGCGGTTCGCCGTCGGATGAATCTCAGCCGTCCCGACCGGAATCGCGGATCTCGTCAACTGAGCGCAAGGAAGCCGAGGATTCCAAGGAGACGAAGGCCGCCACGCCCGCCACTGAGTCGCGAGTCGCCGCAGCGCCTTCGGCCAACACTCCGTCAGGCTGGCCCAAGCAGCACAAGATCGCCTCCGGTGAGACGATCGCCACGCTTGCCCAGCACTACTATGGGGACAGCTCTGGGGTGTCCGAGATCCTGGCGGCCAATCCGCAGGTCAACCCGCGCCGGCTCAAGGTCGGCGATACAATCGTGATTCCCGCTCCCAAGGGGAAGGCCTCCGCGGCCGCGAAGTCGGAATCCAAGCAGCCCGAGACAGGCGAGAAGGCGAAGAACGCGAGGCCGGCCGAAGTCGCCAAGACGGGTTCGGCCGTGAAGCTGACTGCAGCGTCTTCTTCCAAGACTTATCAGGTGCGTGAGGGAGATACGCTCTTCTCGATTGCCAAGGCTGTCTGCGGCAACGGCGCCCGCTGGTCGGAGATTTACGAGCTCAACAAAACCACCCTGAAGAACGATCCTCAGCACCTGAAGCCCGGCATGGTCCTCAAGCTGCCAGAGTCATGAGTCGTACCGCCTATTACTGGGATCCTCTGAGCCTCGAGCACGATACGGGCTTGCACGTCGAGTGCATCGGTCGGGCGGAGAAACTGCGGCCCGACGCCCTGCGTCCGCTGGTGCCCAATCTAGACGCCAGGCCGGTTGTTTCGCATGACGCTCCCGCCTGGGTATGTCGCGTTCACGATCCGGAATACCATGACTGGGTCAAGACCTCCTGCGAGAGCGGACGCACTTTGCTGGATCACGGCGACACGGTCGTCAGCAGGCGCAGCTATGAAGCGGCCCTGGCGTCGGTGAATGCGGTGCTGACCGCCGCCGACGCGATTGTCAACGGGGAGGCCGACAACGCTTTCTCCGCCATGCGACCGCCGGGGCACCACGCCATGCCTGCTCGAGCCATGGGCTTCTGCATCTTCAACAACATCGCGATCGTGACGCGGTACCTGGAGGAGCGCTACCGGATCGCCCGCGTGGCGATCGTGGATTGGGATGTTCATCACGGCAACGGCACGCAGCATATCTTCTGGCGGGACCCCGACGTACTTTATGCCTCGCTGCATCAGTTCCCCCTGTGGCCTGGGTCAGGCCTGGCCAGCGAGCAGGGCGACGGCCCGGGACTCGGCGTGACCGTGAACGTGCCGATCGCTCCCGGCACGTCGGAAGAGGAGTATCTGTCTCTGTTCGAAACCAAGGTGGTGAAGGCCCTGAGGCACTTCGGCCCGGACTTCCTGCTCATCTCCGCCGGGTTCGATTGCCACGAGGCGGATCCCCTGGCCAGCCTGAAGCTGACGGAGGCCGGATTTGTGCAGATGACGCGGTGGATGAAAGAGATTGCCGCCGAGTACTGCGCCGGCAGGCTGATCAGTTGCCTCGAAGGCGGTTACAACCTGGACGTCTTGCAGCGTTGTGCGGCAGCGCACGTGACGGCGCTGATGGAGTAGTCGGAAAGGGGCCTGACGGCGCCCCGCCGTTGGGCAGTCGGGCCGGGCACCGCCTCATGTCCTCCAGCGCCGAAGTTATGGTCCAAGCAAATCGTTGACGAAGGCGGTGACGTCCTGCTGGAGTGTGCCGCCGAAGTCGGCGCAGGCCTGGTTCTCGCCGGTAAACGGCGCTGCCCCGAGCTTGGCCCGCACGAAACCGTCGATGTCACGGCCATTCAACACGCCGTCCTGATTCATGTCGCCGAGCAGAGAGCATGCGACTCCGCCGGTCGTGGCCTGATCGATATAACCTGAGGCGGGATACCAGGGCGTCTCGACGCCGTAGTAGTTCCTGGCCTTGACCCGGAATCGGTACGCCGTGCCGGGCGAGAGACCGACGGCCGCGGCGGTCTGCGACAGCGACAGTTGGGTCCAGGTGTTCGTCTGGCTGCCGCCGACCGGTGTGCCGTCAACGGCGGTTACCTCGAAATAGAGCCCGGAGAGATTCTGATTCAATCGGGTGAAGGTTCCCGGGGCGGTCACCTGCACGGAGGCGTCGGTGACGGTGTCAAAGGTCAAGGCGGTCGGCGTTTGGATGAACGTGGCCAGCGACACCGTGGCGGTATAAGGCGTCTCGTTCTGGATCGGTGTGGCGTGGTCGCGAGCCTTCACCTTGTAGGAGTAACTGCGGTTCACCTGCAGCGGCGTGTCGGTGTAGGTGGGGCTGCTCTGCCATCCGCTGCTATGGCTTCCTGCGCCGGTGGCGTAGAAGTAATAGTCGACGCCGGACGGATCATCCGCGTGCGCGCTCATGCTGATGGCGGTCGTGCTGATCGTCGTCGGCTGCTGCACCCAATGCAGGTCGGCGGGCGGCTGCTGGTCGGTTGTGGTGGTGATGGAGACGTCGTCGACGAAATAGTCGTCGGCCCCTGTCTCCGTGGATGCGACCCGCAACTGCACGCGGAGCCGGCTGTGAAAGGCCGAGGGCCAGTCGTTCCTCAGCAGCGTGATGGATGCGGGGCTGAAGGAAGTCATCGCCGGACCGCTGCCGGGATACCGGGTGATCTCCACCCAGTTCTCGTTGGCGTCGCAGTACTCCACGATGAGGTCATCACCAGCTTCAGGCTGATCACCGCCGCCGGTGCGCTCCCATTGAAATGCCAGGACGATGTCGGCGAAGTTGGTCGTGTCCATCACTGAGGTGCGGATGCTGTCGCCGCCGTCCGGGGAGCCGTTCAAGTTCAGCGAGTATGGCGGGCTGGGTGGGTTGAGGCCCAAGTCACTGACTTCCGCGCCGGTGACACCGCTCCACTTGCCGCGGTCGATCGATGTCGAAGGGAAGGCATCGGAGAAAGGCAGCGTGGTGCTGCCCGCTTCGGCGACATAGTCGAGGTAGCAGGAAGCGTAGCCGATCCTGGAACAGCCGTATTCGATGCGCATGTAGCCGTCTTCTCCCCAGTTGCCCCAGGAGTTGCGGATTATCCATATGCCGTTGGTGCCCTGGGAGTCGTCCCATCCGACGATGACAACGACATGGTTGATGTCCTCGTCGGTGCAGGCGTTGAAAACGCCGCCGCCGTACGACTGAAAAGCGGAGTTCACCGTGACGCACGCCGACACCGGCCCGTGGTTGTAGACGGCCTGCTTGATCTGATCGACCGTGGGGATTCCCCAATCCGGGCCGATGAAATACCAGGGGGGAATGCAATACGGATGGGGATAGGGACAGCCGCAGGCCATATCCCAGGCCACATACGGGAAGGCCGATTCCATGACCACCCCGTTGCCCCCGCAAGGGTCCTGCTGTCCGTCACAGCGGAGGTATTCGTAAGCGGCTGAATGCCACCCCCCGGAACAAGTGCCCGAGCTGGTGCAGCTCACCAGCCACTGCTCGGAAAGATCCAGGTTGAGGCCGTGGGCGATGAGGTAGTAACACTCGACGGAGCCGATGGCCGCGAATGCCCAGCAGCTCCCGCACGAGAACTGGTTCCTGATCGGACCGCAGCCGCCCAGGGAACACCAGTTGAAGGAGGAGGGGAGGTCTCGCTGCGGCATGGAGTCGTCCCAACGACCCTGGCTTCGCCAGTCCCGGGGCTCGACGGCGCCGCAGATGCTCTTGAGGGGGTAGATCGTTGCATCATTCTCGCCAACCGTAAACGTCCAACCCTCGGCTCGGCCGCGCTCGCGGAGGGACTCGATGTCCTCCCGACTGAGTTGGGCCTGGACAGGCATGCTCAGGCCGGCCAGCAGCAGAGCGGCAGCCATGAAAAGACGGCCGCGGCCGGATCCGGCCGAAGCGGGGCTTGTCGTTGCTGTCGAGGTAAATGTACGAACCCGCCCCCCACGTCCTTCAGATCGTGCGAACATGCGATTGTCTCCCACTGTCACCCGGCGGTACTCCGACCGCAAACGGCTTGCGGACCGGCCTGCAGTCATGAGGCCTGGGCCGGCCCCGTCCCCAGTCACCACCCCAATAATCTTTCCATTATAACGAGAAGTGATTTCAAGCCCAAGGCCAGCCGGCGGAAACGTTGGTTTTCTGTGGCCGATGTGGCCTGGGAGGGACCCGTGACCCCTGTTGTACGCCACGCGCGGGGCGGGGCGCCCCCCCACGCTGGACACGCACGCAAGCAATGGCAGGGGGAGTTGACGCCAGGCGGTGGCACTCGGCTATGCGCAGCCAACGGCGAATTAGCGAAGCCGTTCCATTCGGCCGGGAGGGGGTACGCCCGGAGCAGCGAGAAACGAGCACGGTATCCGTGGCTTTGCATATCCACGTCCGTGCCGCTTGATCGTGCGGGTGCAACCGGAGTTGGGCGCTGATTGTATATGACGACGGCAAATCATGATCCGCGCTTGCAGATGGGGCTTAACAGTAAGTTGCGTGCTGCTCCTGATTCTGAGTGTAGGCAGCGCGTGGTATTGGTGTTTCACATGGTGGGGGATAGCTCATGGCCACCTCTTGGTCTTATTGGCCGACGGGCTCGTGATCCTGTTTTGGTCTCCATGGCCTGTTCCACTGGATGTGCCGCATTTTGAGCTCACAAGAGCAGCGCTCGACTCCCCCAACGAGTCCGGCGGCGGTACGGCGATACCCATCCTCTTGTTGGTCCTCATCCTACTTGTCCCGACCGTGCTCCTTTGGAGACGCAGCATGCGCCCGCCACCAGAGGGATTCTGCCGACGCTGCAATTATGATCTGACACGCAACACGTCGGGCCGATGTCCAGAGTGCGGCGAGGCGATCGCGCCACGGGGGAACGCGGAGGCGCCATTTCAGTTGGACCGTTAAGCGTCGCGGGCGGGTGGAGGTTGACACTGGAGAGGGCTGAGTGGCGACGACCGCGAAGGATTGTTCGCCGTCCTTGCCCGCTTGTCAGGCGCTGTAGCGGCGTCGGTGCTTTACGGCGGGCTTGCCTTGAACCGCATGCCGGTGATGGTCCCCTCGAAGACAATATTCCCGTTGAGCAGTGCCTGGGTGTCGCAGATGAATCTGCGGCTGCGATGCTCGACGCCGCGGGCCAGGAAAATCAGCCTGGCGGGAGGAACCACCGAATCGCGGAATTTGACCTTGTCGATGGCCCCAAAGGCCATGAAGCTGTTCTCCTGGGGAAAGAGCAAGCCCAGGCAGAAGGCCGAAAGTTGGGCGGCGGATTCCAGCATCAGGATTCCAGGGAAGAGGGGGTTGCCGGGCATGTGCCCGCGGCACCACCATTCGTCCGGGCGGATATCGCGGTAGGCGGCCGCGGTGATGTTCTCGCGGTCGACGTGAATGATCGCGTCGAGCTGGGCGAATTCGAATTTCTGGGGCAAGGCCTGATAGATCTGCTCTCGCGAATACAACACGCGAGAGCAATCCAGTGTCGCAGTGTCCAGGAGGGGAACAGGGGGCATCAACGAATCCTAATCAGCGAGGCGGCACAGGGATTCCCCTCCGCGGCGGGGTCCCGAACACCACCGAGATCATGGCACCGAACCGTCCCAGAGGATCAACACGGCAGGCCGGTGACCACAGTCACAAGCCGTGCAGACAGTCGGCTCAGGATGTAGAGCGTGCGGACTACGCGCTGGTTCCAGACTCAGCGGATCGCACTTCAAGGATTTTCTTGCGGACGTCCTGGGCCGCGTTCTTGATCTCCTGCATTGATTTGCGAACTCGCGTGCCGGCGGCTTTGTTGCCGCCCTCAGCCTTGGCGACGTCCTCTGCAGCGGCCTCCACGAGTTGCTTGAGGCGCTCGTATTCCTGCATCACCGTTTCTCCTGTCCTGCAACCAAAGGGTGCGTGTGCTCGAATTCCATGCTCCAACGCCACCCCCAACGGCTTTGGGCGGGAGTCTAACAGACAGGCTATGCGATATCAAACCGCCGATCACCGATTCTTGGCCGTTTTAGGGATCAGGAATCGGGTATCGGAATGACCCGCAGGGGCCCCTTGCAATGACGACGCGACTCGCGTAACATGGCGGGGCTACAGACAACCAGGAGAACGTAGAAAGGATCATCCCGTGCATTACCCGCATCGTCTCAGCTCGCGGAAGCGATACCGAAAGCAGGGCTTTCGCGCCAGAATGCGAACTCACGGCGGCAGGAACGTCCTCGCGCGTAAGCGACGTATCGGACGAAGCTTAAACATCAAGCCGTGACGCTATTCCCTGTGTTGACGACTCTGGGCCCTTGTGCCCCTGCTCTGTGAGCGGTGCGTGCAAGGTGCTGCACGCCAGGAGGCCACCCTACACCCTTGGCGGGTCGATCGGGGATGGCACGGGCCATTCGTTAAAAAGCGGCATGATATCCGCAACTCCCAGCGGCCGCGGGACCGCATAGAGTTCTCCGTACTTGTAGCCGCATGCGCCGCCCTCATAGCCGGCATTGGACAGGATGTAGTGTTTGAGATTTTCCAGGCGCTGCGCGGGGAACTGCGACTGGTAGCACGCCACCGCAGCGAGCTTCTGTTCGATGGTGTCGGTGATATCCACCACGAACTGCACCGGAAAGTGGAGCGACTCCGCGGCCCGCGGGATGGGACGGTAGATCAGGTGGTCGACCCGATGCGGCGGTGTGCCAGCGAAGCGGTCGTCCCATTTCGTCAGCTGCGAATAGAACCGCACGGCCTCGGTAATCAGTTGGGCCTGATAGTGATCCGGCGAGGCCGCCACTGTGCGGCCCGCTTCGCCCACCAGGATCCGCGGTCGGTACTTGCGGACCACGGCCGCCACCGCATAACGGGCCTCGGGGCTGTCCATCAACTGCCGATTGGGCAAACCGAGCACCTCGCACACGGACACGCCGAGTATCTCGGCAGCGGCCTGCGCCTCCTTGAGACGCACCTCCGGTGAGCCGCGGGGCGTTGGCTCACCGTTCGTCATGTGGATCATCCCCACGCGGTACCCCTGCTTGCAGAGCTTGGCGATCGTGCCCCCGCACCCGATCTCCAGATCGTCGGGGTGGGCAGCCGTGAACACGATATCGAGTCGATCCACGCCGTGAGTCGTTTGCATGGTCTCAGTGCTCCTTTGGGTCGCACCAACGCCGGTCGGCAGTGTCGGCGATTGCAGCCGACGAGCCCGGCGGTCCGGGGCCGGCGTTCCAGCCGTTTCGTAACATGGGCGGTCGAGATCAATGATAGGCCGGTGTGCAGCCGCGGGCAATCGCGACCTCAGGGCGGTACATGTGCGTGGAGGATGGCAGGCTCCGGCCGTTGGACTCTTTTTCCAGCCTGTGCCAGGTGGATTCCCGGGCATTCGCGGCCATGGAGGAGTTGTGCCCTCGGAGAAACTTGAATACCATCAAGGGATGCATCATGAAGCACTACACGGCCCACCACCGAGCGTGCAGGGGGCCGGGCTGCGCGCGTGGCTGAAGAAGGGGCTGGCATCGATCGCCATTCTGTGGCCGGTGATGCTGGCGGGGTGCGAGAGCAGGCCTGTGTCGTACCGAGCGGCGATCCAGTCGGCGAATCCGGATGAACGAATTCGCGGCATTCGCGCCGCGGCGGAGGCCAAAGACCAGCACGCCGTACCGTTGCTGGTGGACCGGCTGGAAGACGAGGACGAAGCGGTCCGTTTCTTTGCGATCATCGCGTTGGGCAAGATCACGGGGCAGCGGTTCGGGTACGACTACGCGTTGCCGGCCAGCCAGCGAGCCGAGGCGGTGGAGCGGTGGCGGGAGTATCTGCGGCGCGGGTCGCGGACGGCATCCTCATCGGGCTCGTCTGCCGCGGCGCACGAACCAGCCGGCGCGACGACCGATGCTGGAGTCCGGGGGGGGATGCCATGAGCGGACAGAGCACGGTCCAGTTGAACATTGTCAGCGAGCCGAAAAGCCTGCCGGTCGTTCGCAGCGCGGTTGAACGGATGGCGGAGTTGGAGGGTTTCAACGCTCCTGATATCCATGCGTTTGTGCTGGCCATTGACGAGGCTCTGGCCAACGTCATCAAGCATGGTTACGGGGGACGACCGGATCAGCCGATCACGATTACGCTGAGCACGGTGAAGAAAGGCGACGGGCGACGGGGAATCGCCGTCGCGGTGCGCGACAAGGGCCGGCAGGTGGACCCGAAGACGATTCGCGGGCGAGATCTTGACGATGTCCGCCCCGGCGGGCTGGGTGTGCACATCATTCAGATGGTCATGGACGAATACGATTACAGTTGCCCTCCCGACGGCGGCATGCTTCTGCGGATGGTCAAGTACCTCGAGCCGCAGCCCAGCCTGGCGGGCAAGGATGGGACGGTGGCAGGGCAGTCGGATCGCAAGACCTGAGGGCGCATTAACCACGAAGACCGAATACCATGTCAGAAAACGAAACAAACCTCGTTCGAGACGTTCGCAGGGCGGATGACGGCACATTGGTGGTACTCAGCGGCGACGTGGATCTGCATCATTCACCGGCTCTGCATGCGGCCCTCGTGGAAGTGGCCGGCAATCGACCCAAGCGGCTGATGATCGATCTGTCCGAAGTGCCGTACATGGACTCCTCGGGCGTGGGCACGCTGGTGGAGGTCTTTCGGCGCGTCACCGCCTACAAGGGAAAGATGGTCTTGTTCGGTCTGAATCCGCGCGTCCGCAGTGTGTTCGAGATCACCAAGCTGGACCGTTTCTTCACGATTTGTGAGAATGAGGAACAAGCCGTCAAGGTTTGAGGCTTTCGCGTAGCGAGTAGCGATCCTTATGAGCGAATCGCCCAGCCAGACCAGTCCGCCACCCCCGGCGCCGAAGCCCATCGTTCGGGGGCTGGAGCTCATCGGCGAAGCCACTATCAGACAGGCGGGGGTCGTCTCCCGTTTTCTCGAATTCCTGGGTGGCGCCACATACCTGATCGGCGACACGCTGGCCTGGACATACCGCACGCTGGTCCGGCGCAAGAGCCGCTTCGGCCGTGAACATCTCTGGGCCCAGATGGTCCGCGTGGGCGTTCGGAGCATCCCGATCGTCTCGCTGGTGCAGGTGTTCATCGGCATCATTCTGGCCCTGCAGATGGCCCCGACGCTGAGGAACTACGGACAGATCCAACGGGTCGCGGACATCGTGGCCATTGCCATGTTCCGCGAGTTGGGTCCCCTGCTTTCAGGGATCGTCCTGTCGGGTTTTGCCGGAGCCAGCATCGCGGCGGAGCTCGGGACGATGGTGGAAGGTGAAGAGATCAAGGCCCTCCGCGCCTGCGCCCTCAACCCGGTCCGGTTTCTGGTCATGCCGCGGTTTCTGGCCACCGTGATCATGCTGACCATGCTCACCGTAATCGCGGACGTGGTCGGCGTGCTCGGCGGGCTCGTGACCAGTACGCTGGTGCTGAACATCGCCCCCGAATCGTACATGAGCTATACGCGGGCGGCCCTGACCAACAGGGACTTCATCACCGGCCTGGTCAAAGCCGGCGTTTTCGGCGTGATGATCTCGATGATTGCCTGCTACGAAGGGCTGAACGTGACCGGCGGGGCCGAGGGCGTCGGCCGGGCCACCACCAGCACGGTGGTCAAGTCCATCGTGGCCCTCATCACGGCGGACGTGGTCTTTACCGCCGTTTTCTATGCGTTCAAGCTGTAAGGCCTTCCCTGGGTATTCCCCCGCGACAACCAGTCACCGCTCCTCGTCGCATCCTGGAAGACGGGGGGAGTCATGATCATCCGTAGGCGCGAGGGTTCGCGGCCACTACTATCGACCCGATGTTGATCGCCGCCGCCATGCTGGCGCAGAGTCCGACGACGGGAGCAGCCCCGAGCGATGGAGCCTACGTTCAGAATCCCGCCGGCATCCTGGCGGTGCTGCTGGCCGTCCTGGCAGTGGTGTTCTGGGCCGCAGGCCAGCCGCGGATTGGGCGGGTCTTCAAGGTCATTCCGCCGCTGGTGCTGTGCTATTTCCTGCCGACGGCGCTGAGGGGGTGGGGCGTCATTCCGCCGGAGTCGCCGTTCTACGAGTGGGTCAAGCAATTCATTTTGCCGGCCAGCCTGTTGCTGCTGACTCTGTCGCTCGACGTCAAGGGTATTGTGCGGCTGGGGCCCAAGGCGGGGATCGTCTTTCTGGCCGGGACGGCGGGTGTGGTGATCGGCGGGCCTATCACGTTGTTGATCTGGCAGGGGCGCCTGCCGCACGACGCCTGGCGGGTAATGTCCTATCTGGCGGGGAGCTGGATCGGAGGCAGTGCCAACGGAATGGCACTGTCAAGGATGTGCCAGGTGCCAGACGCGGCGCTCGGCCCGGTCATCGTTGTTGACGCGGCTCTGGCCAACATCTGGTTCGGCCTTCTGCTGTACATTGCCGGCCGCCACGCCGGGCTGGATCGCTGGCTTGGCGGTGATGCATCCACCATTACGAGACTCGAGGCGCGGCTGGAGGAGTATCACCGGAAGGTGGCGCGGAAAGCGTCGGCGGACGACTGGATCAAGATCCTGGCGCTGGCCTTCGGTGGGGCGTGGCTTTCACACGCGGCGGGGCAGTGGCTGCTGACGCTGGGACCGATTGCCGCGATGGGAGAGTACCTCAACGCCTTCGCCTGGACCGTGATCCTGGCGACCACGTTTGGCGTACTGTTGTCGTTCACCAAGGCGCGTGAGCTCGAGGGCGCCGGGGCCTCAACGATCGGGACGGTCATGATCTACCTGTTGGTGACGTGCATCGGCGCGGGGGCCGATTTCGATCGTCTGTTGCACGGCGAGGCCGGCTACTACCTTGCCGCGGGCGTGACCTGGATATTGATTCACGGAGCTGTGATGCTGTTGGTGGCCAAGCTGATCCGGGCGCCGTTCTTCTTCGTGGCGGTCGGCTCGCAGGCCAATATCGGCGGGGCGGCTTCGGCGCCTCTTGTAGCTGGCGCGTTCAATCCGGTGCTGGCGCCGGTGGGCGTCCTGCTGGCCATTGCCGGGTACGTGCTCGGCACGTACGCGGGCATGTTGTGTACAATCCTGTGCCGGGCGGTGGCGAAGAGCGGTTGAAAGGTCGGTAGCCGGTTGAGAATCCTGTTGATCGAGAACTATTCGAACGGCGACGGCGGGCGGGTCGCCGAGGCGATGCAGCGGCAAGGCGCGGATTGCACGGCGGTCAAGTCGTATGAGACGACGACGCTGCCGGACGTGCGGGCGTTCGACGCGGTGGCCGTGTTCGGCTCGCCGGCGAGTTGCCGGGACTTGGCGGAGCATCCGGCGCTGGTGCGGGTCGCCGAGTCGATGCGGCAGTGCATCGAGATCGACAAGCCGATCCTGGGCATTTGCTTCGGGGCTCAGCTATTGGCCCATGTCCTCGGGGCGGAGGTGCGGCGGAACGACCCGCCGGAATACGGCGGCTATGAGATCAGCCTGACGCCGGGCGGCGCTGGCAGCCCATTTTTCGCCGGCTTCCCCGAGTCTTTCATGGGGGCCCAGTGGCACGAGGATACGTTCGATCTTCCTGCCGGGGCAACCTGGCTGGCGACATCCGCGACATGCCGGCATCAGGCGTTTGCTTTCGGTCGGCAGATCGGTACGCAGTTTCACATCGAGGCCACGCGCGAGAAGGTCACACGCTGGGTTCGTGAGTATCCCCATCTTCTGCCCGGCATAGGCAAGACTGCCGAGCAGGCGATGGACGAGTTGAAAGAATCACTTCACCAGCAGGAGGCACTGTGCGAGCTGTTCGTGGGGAACTTCCTGCGGACGGTCGGGTAGCGCTCACGGAGGTTTTGCACCGCGAAGAACACGAAGAGCACAAAGAAGACCGCATCGCGGGGGAAGGATGAAGGGTGAATCGCGGAGGTGCGCACAGAGGAACGCGGAACGGGGAACGCCAAACTGAGATGGGGGTGGGGACATGGGAACGGATTCCCGAGAGGAGTGGGTGCGAGAAGGGATTCTCGCACCAGCGAACCTCGCTACGGCAAGCTTGGCACCAGCGAAGCTCGCACCGGCCCACCTTGCAAAGGTGAGCGTTGGACCAGTGAACCTGGCAACCGCGGCGCGGCAGGTGTTCCACATCGGCCGGAGGCGGCCGGCGCTACAAGGTCAGAATTCAAACAGTGCCGAGACGCTGGTCTTGCGGTGTATGTTCCGGATCGCTTTGGCGAAGAGCGGGGCGGCGGAGAGCACCTTGACCTTCGGCGGCAGCGGTTCGAAACGGTACTCAAGGCTGTCGGTGATGACCAACTCCTTGAGTTGGCTGGCCTGGATGCGGGCGGCGGCCCCCTTCGTCAAAACGCCATGGGCGACCGAGGCGTAAACATCCAGCGCCTTCTCCTTCTTGAGCTTCGCGGCCGTGGCGATCAGCGTCCCGCCGCTGATAGTGAAATCATCGACGATCAGGGCGTGCATCCCGCGGACGTCGCCGATGATGCGGTGGACCTCGGCCTCTTCGCGATGATTCCTGCGGATCTTCTCGGCGATGACCGTCTGGGCGCCGAGGGCCTTGGCGTAACCGTGGGCCATTCCGCCGGCTCCGACGTCGGGAGCCACGATCACCCATTTGCTGCTGACCTTCCTGCGGAAATACGGCGCCATCACCGGCAGGGCATACAGGTGATCCACCGGGACGCGGAAGAAGCCCTGGATCTGCGGGGCGTGCAGGTCCATGGTCACGATGCGATCCACGCCGGCGGCTTCCAGACAATCGGCGCACACCCGGGCCCGGAGCGAGACGCGGGGCTCGTCCTTCTTGTCGCCCTTGCCGTAGCTGAAGAACGGGATGACGGCGGTGACGCTGCTGGCCGAGGCCCGCTTGAAGGCATCGATGTAAAACAGCATCTCCATGAAATGGTCGTTGACCGGGTAGCTCAGGGATTGAACGAAGAAGACGTCCTTGCCGCGGACGTTCTCGCCGACGTGGACGAAGGTGTTGCCCTCGGAGAAGTGCTTGGCCCAGCAATCGCCGGGCTCGACGCCGAGTTGCTTGCAGATGGCGGCGGTGAATTTCGGACTGCCCGATCCGGGGAATATGAGGAGCTTGTCCGTTTGTGCCATGCTTGTGGCCTCCGTGATTATCCGCGGTTCATGCGCGCCGGCATGATAGCGAAGAGATCTGCCGCTGTCAGCGAGCAGTCCGGGCGGCTGGAAAATAACGGCCTGCTCCCGGGGATTGGGGGCGGGCGCTGTTATTGACGCTCGTGTCGAGCCCCTCGCCCCGTGTCGCTCCCAGGAAACGGAGAGGCCGGTCAAGGGGGCATTCAGCCTGCGCCGACTCCGCGCTTGGCCTTGCCGGCCTTTCGGCTGATGGCGGCCTTGAGGCGATCCAGGCCGGTGAGAAAGGCAACCTGCATATCCTCCGAGCACTCCTTGACGACGACCTCGCCGGAGGGACTGAGCCGGGCCTTGAGTCGGCACTCCTTGTCTAGACCGCGCTTCCGCGGACCGTTGACGTCCTCGAAGTGCGCCGTCACCGAATGAATCCGGTCCTCGAAGCGCTGGAGTGACGCGGCGATTTTGTCCTCGGCATAGTCGCGAAGAGCGGTTTTCATGGGCACGCGTTTGACAACGATGCGGATGTTCATGGAGCTTCCTTTCTCATGCAGCGGCGGAGGATTATATCACGGCCTGGGAAATCGCAAGCGGGCTGATGGCGGGCCGAGTCGGAGGCCGGAAGGCCGCGATTCGGCGCGGCTAACGCTTATCCGAGGCCAACTTGCGCCGCAGGCGCTCGCGGGCGAGTTGGACGGCAACCTCGCGCTGCAGTTGCTCCATATTGCCCTTGGCACGGGCGTGCAAGCGCGGAGCGATCCAACTGCTTCCAAGCAGAACGCAAATGCCCAGGGCCGCCAGGCCGCAGAGGCGCAGGGCCGGTGGCCTGCCAAATTTGGTGCCAGGGGCCGCAATATCCAGCAACTCAGTCCCGAGCCAGATGATGCCAATGACCGCGCTGATCATCACCAGTCCATACGCATGGAATCGGAGCAAGGTTGCGAACCATCCCGGCTTTCCCAGGCACGAGTTGCGGAACTGCATCGCGAAGGCCACCCAGGCACCTATCATGCCCAGCAGCACCGAACCGAAGCAGCAGAAAGTGTCCTGCTCGAAGGGCTGTCCGCGCAGGACGCTCAGCATCAGTGCCGCAGGCGGCAAAGCGAATAGGCCGGCGAAAAAGACGCATGCGACACAGTAGGCAGGGGCGCTTTCCATTCGCCGAAGTTGGGCCGAGATGAACGGTGCCGGCAGCTCCAGGTCGCCCATCGGATTCATATAAAAGCACTCGGGGCAGCGGCGGGGGTCGCCGGAGAGCCCGCGGAGGTTGTAGCCGCATTTCAGGCAATAGAGGTCGATGTCTTCGGCAGGCGAAGGGGGAACCTGGGATTGAGCATCGCTCATGGCCCCAGTCTATCAAAGGCTTCCTCACTTTGCTCCTATACCGCGACGCGAGTCTATTGCTGGGGCCGTCGGGACCGAGAATCGCCCACCAGATCGACAGCCGCCGACCGCCCCGCGCTCCTCCAGCGGCGAATAATCCCGTTGGAGGGCCGAATACAGAAGGGAGTGAGCGGGCGGAGTGTACGAGGATTGCAGGGTAATGGCGCGAAGGAACCCAAAGATGCAACGCGCGGTAAGATATCGACGATCATGGCGGGCTACGGCCAGACTCGATCAGACCGCAGCCGTGCGGCCCACAGGATCGGCCTTGGGTTGGTCGTCAGAGGCCTGAAAACGGGAGTGACCACATGTTTCGGCGACTGGCTGCCGTTCGCATCAAGACCGCCGAGGAAGCCCTAGCCCAGAGTCGCCTGGAGGATGCGATGGAGATCGCCCTCAGTCCGGACCTGGCGGGGAATCAGCGGGTCCGACAATTGCTCGGCGAGACGGCCGAGCGATTCCTGAAGCGCGGGCAGGATCGCATGCTCAGCCGCTGCTTTGGCGAGGCCTTGGCCGATTTCGACAACGCCCAGCGGTGCGGAGGGCCGGCGGATGTGATTGCCCAATGGCGCGAACGGGCTCGACTGGCCATGCAGGGCAACCGGAAAAACGAGCGCGACAAGTCCGCGACGCTCGCCGTAGCCCGGGAGAGGGTCGCGGTGGGCCGCTTGGACGAGGCTACCGCGGCATTGGCAGCGCTTCCCGATAACGACGCCGACGCGGCGGCCGTGGCCGCTGTGATTGACCGGCAGGCCGCGCAGGCGGCGGACGCCCTTAGCGCGGCTGAAGCCGCCCTGGATGGCGGTTGGATGGACGTGGCCGTGGAGCACCTGGGCACGGCCCGGCGGCTGCACGCCAAGCTGGATGGTCTGGCGACGGCTGAGGCCCGGGCTCTCAGTCTGGCAGTGAAGGAGATTCGCGAGGTCCTCGAAAGCGGCAGGCTGGATCGGGCCGGCCAGCAACTTGGAGCGTTGGCCGATCTGGGACGCGGGCAGTCGCCGCGAGTTGATGTCGAGGAGGCGGTTCGGCTGGCTCGAGAGTGTGCGCGGGCCGTGGCCGAGGACCATTATGCCCGAGCGACCGTGCTGCTGGGCAGGCTCGCCCAGATCATCCCTGATGCCGGCTGGATACAGGCGGCGCGGCAGCATCTGGCCGAGGTGGACGAGCATCGGCGAGCCCTCCTGGAAGGTCCGCTAGGCCTGCTCTCGGGACGCGATGTGCCCAGTGCCGTCAGCGCTGCATTGCCAGGCAGCGATGAGACTCTGCCGGGTCCGGTTCGGGCCGCCGCGCCCGCCCAGGCGCGATGCGCCAATCGGCCTGCCGCGGAGTTGCGGCAAGCTTCTCCGCTACCCAAGCGACTGCTGTTGCAGGTTGACGGCGGCGGCAGCTTCCTGCTGCTGCGCGGAGAACGCATCGCCATCGGTCGGGCGGGACCTGGAGCGACGGCGGATCTTCAACTGCTCAGCGACCTGTCCGACCGGCAAGCGGAGGTCATCCGTGCCGGCGAAGACTACTTTGTGGTTTCGAGCTCGGGCGTGGAGCTGGGCGGTCGGCCGGTGGATCATGCCCTTCTTCAGGACGGCGATCGGCTCAGACTGGGCCGGCGCGTCCGCCTGACTTTCCTCCGACCCAGCAAGAAGAGCGCCACCGCGGCCCTGGACCTGGGCGACGGAGTTCGCACCACCGGCGATTGCCGACGTGTGATTTTGTGGGGCGGGCCGTTACTGATGGGAAGCACGCGCGAGTGTCACGTCCGCCTCGGGCCGTCCCTGGGCGGCGTGATTCTGACGGAGCGCGACGGAGGATTGGTGATGAAGCCGATGGGGCCGGCGGGAGAGGTGGTTCCGCTGGCGATCGGCGCCGCGGTGGAGGTGGGCGAGCTGAGATTCTCCGTGCAGGAGTGGCAGGAATAGCGATGGCAACGCGAAACCAGTATCGTTCCAGCGGGCACCGCGAAAGTGAGAGCGTCAGGGCGCGAGGGTCGAAGTGATGGCCTTTTGTTTCCGACAAGGTGATCGGCCGCTGCCGGGCTATACGATCCAGCGCGGCATCGGGCGTGGCGGCTTCGGCGAGGTGTACTACGCCACCAGCGACGGCGGGAAGGAAGTGGCCCTGAAGTACTTGCGGGACAACCCCCAGGTCGAGCTTCGCGGCGTGGCCCACTGCCTGAATCTCAAAAGCCCCCATCTGGTCGCCGTGCACGACGTCAAGCAGAACGCCGACGGCGAGTACTTCGTGATCATGGAGTACGTCAGCGGCCCGTCGTTGCGAGACCTGCTGAATACCGAGGCCGGCGGGCTCGGTCCCCAGAAAGCGGCCTATTTCCTCCGCGAGATTGGCAAGGGGCTGGCCTATCTGCACGATCGCGGCATCGTCCATCGCGACCTCAAGCCGGGCAATATTTTCTACGAGGACGGGTACGTCAAGATCGGCGACTACGGACTCTCCAAGTTCATGGCCGCCAGCCAGCACTCCGGCCAGACGATCTCCGTGGGCACGGTCCACTACATGGCCCCGGAAGTCGGCAGCGGCAACTACGACCGCACGATAGACATCTATGCTCTCGGCGTGATCCTCTATGAGATGCTGCTGGGGCGCGTCCCTTTCAGCGGGGCGACGATGGGCGAGGTGCTGATGAAGCATCTGACCGCCCAGCCGGAGGTGGATGAGCTGCCGGAGCCTTTCCCGCGGGTCATCCGCAAGGCTCTCCAGAAGGACCCCAAGGATCGCTATCAGACCGCCCAGGAGATGGTGAACGAAGTGTTCGCCACCGAGGATCTGGATCGGTCGGTCGCGTCGTTCGAGCCCGCCAGCCTGACGACGCTGGCCGCTCGCGCCGCCAAGCAGGCGGCTGTGGCCCTGGCCGCGGCGCCGGCGGGACCGGGGGGCGTCGCCGCCGGACCCCTGGGCACCGGCAGCAGCAATGTCGGGCTGAACACGCCGCCGCCGGTGATCAATCCGGACGTCACTGTCACGCGAGTGCACCGGGTCGGCCGGTTGCACGATCGCATCAGTGCGCGGATGGATGCTGTCGTGAGCCGGATTGACCGGACGTCAGTGGGGCGCGGACTGACCGAGGCGGTGCGGCGAAGGGGCGGGTGGTTTGAGCATGTGGCTACCGCGCTGTTGGTGGTTGTCGGATTGTCCTGGGGATCGATGATCGTCAGCAGTGAGCGACCGGAGTTCGCCGTCAGCGAGTGCATCTTTGCGTTGGCGGTCGTGGTAGGCGTGGCCGTGGGAGGTTGGCTTAGTCTCGGCAGACTCAAACTCAGCGGCAAATGGGGGCCGCGGTTCGTTACGGCGATCGCGACCAGCGTCTGCGTGCTGCCGGCCTATGGAATCACGAGCACCGCGCTGAGATACGTACATTCGAATGAGGCCGGCGATTGGGCACGAACACTGCTCCTTTCGATGATCCTCTGCGATTGGCCCGGGCGTTTCGTCCGCGGCCGCCGAGGAGACATCTCGCTGGGTTCCGCGTTCCTGGTGGGCTTGTTTGGATTCATTGTCGGCAACATCTTCGATTCACATAGTCCCTTCGGCGTAGCCGTCGTCTGTGCGGCGAGCTCGCTGGCGGTGCAGGCGATCGCCGGAATCTGGCCGCTGCCGCGAGGAGAAAGCGCCGCGGCGGGGGGCTGGGCGCAGGCGGATGAGCAGCCCGAGGGCGCCGGCGTGAGATCGGCCTGGCCGGCTTCGCCGGGCGTCGCGGTCAATCCACCCGAGGACGCCGGCACCGCCGGCATGACGACTCCTGCGCCGGTTATGGCGGTGGGGGCGGGGCCTTCAGCAAGGGGCGTCACGGCGAGCGGCGTTCGCGAACGCCGCGGCGTGGCTATCCGCGCGTTGTGGTTGTTCGCCGCGGCGATCCTGCTCTGTACCGCGGTGATGCTGTTCGCTTCGACCGGCCTCCTGAGGCTCGATGATGAGCAGTTTGCCGGATATATCATGTGCGGTGTGGCCGCGTCGTGCTATTTCCTTTTTGCCCTTACATGCGCGTTGCGGCGTTACAAGGCGGGTCTGTGGCGCACGCTGTTCCGACCGTTCATCTTCTTTTCCGGGCTGGCGGCCGGTGGGACGGCCGGAGTTGCGATGGGGTTGCTGGCAGATCGGGACGAGCAGCGGCTGGCTGCGCTCTTCGTGATCCTGGCCGGCGCAATCGTCAGTTTGTTCGTCTGGTTCGTCCCTGTTCCGCGGTACGTGCCGATGGCCGTCGCGGGCCCCGTGGACGAGGCAGTTCAGCATCGCCGAACCGGCAAGTGGCTGATGGTGGCGGGAGGGATCTTCCTGCCGCTGACCGCGGCCGCCGCGGTGACTTGGAAGACCCTGGATTCTTCGGATGCGGTACGCGGCGTCATGCCGCTTGTGGTCGTGCTGCTCGCCATCACAGCCGTCAGCTTTCTGCTGGGGGGCCTGGCGGCGTACCTCTCAGCGCGGCCTCCCCGATCGCGAGAGCCGCTTCTGACTCTGCCCCTTCGGCACATTTTCGACGTCGGCGCCGGGAGCGATTGCCCGTCGCTGATCGAGCGGCACATGACCGTGCTCGGTTACACGCTGGTGCGCAAGTCGGATCTGCTCTGGTCATTTGTCCGCGGCGACTGGCTCGCCCATCTCTGGGACAAGGATGTTCGCCACTGGAAAACGCAGGTCAACATCGCCGCGTACCGGCTGGACCAGGGCGGGCACCGCCTGACCTGCTACCTGGACGTGGACGCGCCTTTCAAGAAGCCCGACCAGAAGACGATCGCCGCGCTTGACGGGGAGCTGGGAGAACTGGAGCAGCTTCTCGGAGGCCGCAAGGTCTCCTCGCTCGTGGCGGAGGGCGCGGCATGATGAACCATGCACAATTGTCAAGCACGTTCATCTATGCAGCGATCTGCGGCGTCGCCTTCGTGATTTACCTTATCATGCGGTGCGGGCGGGACAGACGGGCAAGGTGGATTCTGGTTCTCACGCTATTCGGCGTCACCATGGTAGCGTTGGCACTGATCGAGATTGTCGGTGAGCGGACCGCTGAGCGGGGGTATTCGAATGGCGGGAGTTCGGAGCCGATGCCTGCGCTGTCCGGGATTTTCGCAACCGCAGGGACGACCGAAGAATCCGGCTCCGAAGACGAGACCGTTTCGGCATCGGTGCAGGTAGGATCCGGCGATGGGGACGATTCAACACCCGCGGTCAGAATCGAGTCTCTCAAGAAGGGCAATGGCGAAACCGGTGCCGTTGTGGCGGCGGGGAAAGGCAAGGCGGGAGTCACGGTGCAGACATCTGCCGAACCTTCCAGGGCTCTGTCGAGCCATTCGACCCGAATGAGGCTCGCAGGAAAGATCGGCGGATTCAGTTTACTGTTGGTGCTGGCATATCTGTTTCTCGACGCGGGTCGGCGCCAGCGGTATATTTGGCCGCGCAGAGTGGCAATTGTGGCGGCATTCCTGGGCGTCTGCGCGTTTCTCTCGCGGATCGTTCCGCTGATGTAACTCGACGAGCGCGGCGTCAGACATCCGCTGTCACCCGCCAGGCACGGCCAGACGGCAGGTCGAGATGCAGACTCCCGATGCGGACAGCTTTCTTATTGCGGCGATTCGCAAGGGAGATCAGCGCGCCTGGCGCCAGTTGATCGAGCGTTACCAGGGGCGGCTGTTGGCCTTTGCCAAGAGTCGTCTGGGCAGCGTCAGCGAGGCGGAGGACGTCCTCCAGGACGCGTTCCTCGGTTTCGTGACCAGCCTGCGCCACTACGACGAGAGCCGCTCCCTGGAGACATACCTCTTCGCCATTCTGCGATACAAGATCGGCGAAAGCCTCGCCAGGAAAAACCGCCGCGCCGAGTTCACCGCCGGCTTCGACATCGAGGACGATTCGCCGACGCTGCCCGATCCGGCCGTCAGCGAGACGCCCAGCCAGATGGCGGCGCAACACGAACGAGAGCATCGCCAAGCCGGCGTTCTGGCGACGATCCTGCGGCGGTTGATTGAGGAATTCCGCGATCGCGGTCGACTGGAGGATCTCCAGGTCATCGAGCTGCTCTTCTTCGTCGGTCTGCGGAACAAAGAAGCGGGCGAAGTGCTCAGGCGGGATGAGAAGGCCGTGGCCGGCGTCAAGTTCCGGGCTCTGGGCCGTCTGCGGGAGTTCCTCGATGAGTTGGGCGGCGAGGACCGGCGCCTGCTGGAAGAGGGAGAGCTTTCCGCCGAGACTACCATCTCGCGGGTCTGGCGGCAGCGGCGATTGAGTTGCCTGAAACGCAGCACCATCGGCTCATATCTGCTGGGTGTGCTGGAGGAGCCCTGGCGGACCTACACGGCCTTTCATCTGGATACCGTCAAGTGTCTGATGTGCCGGGCGAATCTAGATGACCTGGCGGCGGAAAGCATCGAGGATCGTCGTCCGGACGCCGGACTATCCGAGCGAATGTTCCAGTCGAGCGTGGGGTTTCTGTCTTACCGATCCTGACCGGCCCGCTTCTCCAGGATGCCCGGCGCCGGCGAATCCTCATCCAGATCGGGCTTCTGATTGCGGTCGCGATGGCTGACTCGGCTATGATGTTACCGGCAGTGACCGTCTGCCTGACGAAAGCTATAGGTCTTTGCCGGGCGGGCGCGATTGCCGTGAGCTTCAGGCCGTCGCCTCGTTGGGCGAAATAGGAGATGGGCGATCAGGCCTGGAACCCGGAGCGACGCGGGGGCTCGTTGGCGTTTGACGCACGGGGTGGGAATTGCGTACGATATGTCCTACCTTCCTATAACGTCGGGGCGGCCCGGGTTGCCAGCGCACTCGCGGCCGGAGCAGTATGCTGACTTTATCACGCAGGATTCGGGGGCGCGCATCCTGGGAGGAACGTGACGTGGCAATCCGTTATCGGCCGAATGTTCTCCATGTCAGGCGATGGTTGATCGCGGCCCTCCTCGTGCTCATCGTGCCCGTCGTCGGCGTCGGCTCGGGCCCGCCTCCCGACGAGACCGCCCACGCCGCGCCGCCGCCGACGACTCAGCCCGACAACAAGACGGCAAGCCAGAAGTGGCGGGATGCCAAGAAACGCCGCGAGGCCCGCAAGGCCCGGCGTGGAGCGAAGGCCGCGACCACTCAGCCGGCCGGTGTGGAGAAGTCCGAGGCCCCGTCCGAACGGCTCGCTACTCACGCTGCGCAGCCCACCACGCAGCCGACGACCTCCGCCGCGGCGGAGAAAGCGGATACGCCGGAGGTGGAGGTCTATATCCCGTCGGTGGCGGCGCTGCGATCCGCCGCGGACCGGTCCAAGACCGCTCAACTGTTTCGCGCGATCGCCGGCATGTTCCCTACACCGACTGACGAAACCGGTGAAGGGCTGGATGTGGGGGCGGTTTTCAAGCTGGTCGGGCAGATTACCAATTGGCCGGATACCTCGGTTGTTCTGACCATCTTTTCGATGGACCGCGAAGGTCGGCCGCGCTGGGCGCTTCGGGTCGATTGGCCGCTCGAGGAGCTTCGTCGGCGGGTCGAGGAACTTCTTGATTCGGACGCGGCCCGCGAGCTGCTCAAGGACGTCAAGCTGACCGAAAGCGACGAGGGTAATTGGCGATTGGAGCTGCCCGATTATGTGTTGGCGGTCCTTTCCCGTTCCGGCGAGGGATCACTGCTCGCGTCGGCCGTCGAGCTCAGGCCGCCCGCCGCGGTTTTCGGCCAGGAGGGTTACGGGAAAGGGGCCGGGGACGCCGCGGCCGCCGGCAAGAAGGCCAGGAAGCCGATGCTGGTTTATTCGCGGCTCAACCTCGAGGCCGACGAGAACGAGGGCAACTCGCCCTTCGCCATGATTTCCGGCGTGCGCGACGTTTGCTACGGCATTTCGCTGGAGCAGGGTGGAACCTGGGATGAAAAGGTCGTCGTTCGCTGGAGCCCGCTCCTCGGGACGGCGCTGAAGATCGCCTTTCGCAAGGTGAGCAAACCGTTCGAATGTCCTCGCGATGCGTATGCCGTAGCGGTGTTCAGCATCGGAGTCGGTGAGGGACTGGCAGATGCAATCGGCGAACTGCCGCCCGGCACCATCGGGTCACGGGCGAGCAAGGAAACGGCCTTCGCGGCCGTGCCGGGAACCGGCTTCTTTCCTTTTCCAGATGTCTACTTTCAGTTCAATGCGCCGAAGAAGGACAAGCTCATCGAGTCCATTCGAGAGGCGCTGGCGGAGGATGCCAGGAAGCGCAAAGAGAACGACCAGATTCCGGCCTGGCACGAGGACAAGTTCGACGGTCGCGTCGTTTTCTGGCGGGACCCTGCCGCGGACGGCGGAGCCGGCCTCATGCCGGCGCGATACCGCACGGTACTATTCTTCGACTCGAAGGGTGACGGCGAGGATGCGCCCTCGCGATTGATCATCGCGCAGACTTCGACCTGGCCGGATGATGCCGTGCGGCACTGGTCGGAGTTGACCAGGGGCAGGAAATCGTGCGTTGCCGTCCCGGACTCGACCAAGGTCCATTGGCAGGCACGGATCAACTGGCGATCCGCCTATGCGCTGGCCCAGCCTTATCTCTGCCTGTTCTCTTCGCTCGAGGAGGACGCCACGCTGCCGCCGACGGAGGAGGAGTTGAGCGCGGCGCTTACGGATTCAGTCATCAACATTCGAATCGACTATTCCGGGTTGGAAGTCCGGCACACCGGCCCGATTCCGGTGGGGGCCGTCTACGTTCCCGCAATCGTGGCTACGGCGCTCAGCGATTCGGGCAGCGCCTGGTCGGAGGCTGGCCGCGAGAGAACAGCCTGCCAGCATCTTCGCGTGCTCTACTATCACGCCAAGCTGTTCAAGAAGGACTATGGCCGCTGGCCGGCGACGGTAGCCGAGCTCGACGGATACGTCGATTTCGCCTCGCATCCGGATTTGCTCTGGCTGTGGCCGCAAAACCAGAGTTTCACCCAGCAACTGGCTTCCGCCTTCATGGCCAGGAAACAAAAGGCCGTGGAGAAGGAGGACGGTGAGATTGATGATTCGTTATATGCAATCGACTGGACCCCGACCGATTGGAAGCTGAAGTTCCGCGACGGTGAGTTCCGGGACTTCGCCACCATCTACATTGATATGGAAGGGGAGGTCCACCGCGTGCCCAAGCCGGCAACGTCCCAACCGGCTGAAAGCAGCGGCCAGACCACGGGAAGGGAGAAGGGAAAGAAACAAGGCACGGGCCGATGAACGTGTCCGGAATGTAACTGCCCATAAGGAGTCTTCTCATGCGACGGGCCCTCGTTCTCTTGATTGCGGTTTTCTTCTTGTCGTCCGTACTGCTGCCCTCTGCGGCCTACGCCCAGAATCCCAAGGATGACGATCCGAAGGAAAAGAAGCGGACCACCGACGATGAACCGAAGGCCAAGGATAAGGACAAGGATAAAGATAGGGGCAAGGACGAGCCCAAGAAGAGCGAAGACAAGGACAAAGAGAAGAAGAAGGACGAGGACAAGGACAAGAAGTCCGGGGGGGACAAAGACAAGGACAAGA
>DATKKX010000086.1:0-3081 GCA_035542775.1 Phycisphaerae bacterium
TGCGGGGCTGCAGCCCGTTCCGGACGGCCTTGACATGGACCTGGCCGCCCTGGGCGAGCCGATTGCCTGTGCCATGTATTCGGGCCTGACCTGCGGGGCGACTCTCGGCGATGTGGCCGTCGTCTACGGGATGGGATTTGCCGGGCAGATCATCGCCCAGGCGGTGAAGCGGATGGGGGCCCACACGGTCGTGGCGATTGATGTCGCGGAGCACAAGCTCGCACTGGCCCGGCGGCTGGGGTGCGATGTCGCTGTGAATGCGGCCAAACAGGATCCCGTCCAATCCGTCCTGGACCTGACCAAAGGGCACGGGGCAGACGTCGTGATCGAGGCGGCCGGCAGCGAAGAGAGCATGAATCACGCCACGGCCATGCTGAAGCACAACGGCATTCTGGCCCTGTATAGCTGGATCACGCAGCCGGTCACGCTGAAGATCGGCCGCTGGCATGACGACGGCCTGCAGATTCGGACCACGGGGCTCGTACACCATACGCATCAAGAGCGGGTGATCTGGACGCCGTGGACGCTACGGCCCGTCATCCAGGGGTTGGTCAACGTTCGCCCGCTGATCACCCACGAATTTCCCCTGGCCAAGGTGGCCGAGGCGTTCGCCGTCGCCGACAAGGACCCGACCGCCATCAAGGTGGTCGTTCGGAATTAGCACCGCTTTTCTTTTCCGACCGATCGCAGTACGATCCGGCCCCGGAAGTTTCGGGGCCGGACGCATTTCCGCCTCTTGTGGCTCGCTGCAATAGATTGCCCCGGGGGTTTCACCGACGATGACTCGTTTGACGCAAAAGGATGTAGAGAACTGGCGCGATCGGACGTTTCGCCGCCTGCCGGAGCGGCGCGTGCGGGGCGAAAAGAGCGCGCTCCGGTTTGTCAACGAAGTCGGCTTCTGTTTCACAATGAGCGATTTCGGCCTGCCGGTGCCCAGCCTCTACGGCGCCGTGTGCGGGCGCCGCCATCCGCGCTGGCCGAAGCACACCCACCACGATCCCGAGATCGGCCTCACGTGGAATCTCAAGGACAGTCTGCCTGCCCAACGGCTCACGTACTACGGCAAGCTGGTGAAGAGCAAGCCGACCCTGGTCTCTCTCGATCTGTTCCCTGCCTTCTGCGCACTCGTTCGCGAGGGCAAGGGCAGCGGCGATTACATTGTGGACTACCGCCAGGGCCGGATGACGCGGGCCGCCGTGCAGATCTTGGATACGCTCAACGAACATGGCGCGATGAGCACGCCGGACCTTCGCCGGGCCGTCGCACTCCATAGTGCCGACGCAACGCCCGAGTTCAATCGGACGATGGCAGAGCTCCAGCGATGCCTCTGGATCGCCAAGGTGGAAGAGGTCTATGATCCGGACTTCTACTACCGCTGGGACCTGCTGGACAACTGGCTGCCGGATTGCTTGGAGCAGGGGCGAATTGTCACGCGCAGAGACGCGGTGCGCCGGCTCGTCGAAGCCTACCTGCGGGCCGCAGGCGCCGCCCAGCCCAGATCTCTGGAGGGACTGTTTGGAGTGTCGGAACCAGACATCAACACGGCTCTCGATGCTCTAGAAAAATCGGAAGCGATTCGAAAAGATCAGCGAATTTCCGGGCTTCCTGGAACCTGGGTGGTGTGGCGACAGGCATGGAGCGGGGAGCGGACATGAACGAGTTGGTCGGGGCCGTGCTGGCGTTTCGGGACGAGCGTGACTGGCGGCAATTCCACAATCCCAAGGACCTCGCCATCTCGATCAGCTTAGAAGCCGCCGAGCTCCTCGAGCATTTTCAGTGGAAGAGCCCCGCAGAGGTGGCAGCTTCTTTGGAATCGGAGGCGCAGCGTCTCGAAGTGGCCGCCGAGATGGCCGATGTCCTCATCCTGCTCATCTCTTTGGCAGATGCCATGGGAGTGGACCTGGTAGCGGCCGCCAAGCGGAAGCTGGCCGAAAATGCCCGGAAGTATCCGGTGGAGCGGGCGAAGGGAAGCGCGCGAAAGTATGACGATCTGCAATAGAGGCGTGCCGGGATGTGTTGCTGTCGTGCGTTCGCGCGCGGCACTCGCGTGTGCGTTGGTACTGGGGATCGCGTGCACGCGCGAGCTGCCGCTGAAAGAGCACGTCGAGAGACTTGTGCAGAAGGGCGATTATGCCCAAGCGCTCGCCCTTCTCGACGGTGCCGAAAAGGATCAGCGGCCCGACTGGTCGCTTCAGGAGCTGCGGGTCTCCGTGCTCCTCAAGGCGGGTCAGCCCGACGAGGCGCTTCGCGTGTACGTCCGGCGCTGGCAACTGGGCGGGCCGGAGTCCCCAGAGTTGCTGCGGGATCTCGCGGTCGAGACCCTGAAGCATGCAATCGATAGTGATGACGGCCTCTTGCGCAGTCGAGCCGCCACCGCATTGGCCGGGTGGCATGCCCCCGATCTTATCCCGGTCATCCGCGTCGGTTTAAAACTTCCAGATCCTTCCGTGCGTGCGTTAGCGACCGAGGCTCTCGGCGGGATTCCGGGTGAAGAATCAGCGGCGTTGCTCTTGCAGTCTTTGCGTGACACGGACGGCGCAGTGCGGGCCGCCGCCGCGAAAGCAATGCACGGGAACCGGGACCCGGCAGTGTTGGAGAGATTGCGATCCTTCATGGCAGATTCCAGTCCGGTCGTCCGGCTCCGTGCCGCGGCCGCCTTGGCTGAAGCCGGCGACCAGACCGCCTTCTTTACGCTCCTCAGGTTCCTCAATGATCGCACGGAATCCATCCGCATGCAGGCGACAGAATGCCTGGGACGGGTCGGCAGGACGGACGCGATTCCGGCACTCCGCCCCTTGCTCAGGGATCCGAGCCCGTACGTTCGGGCGTATGCCGGGGAGACACTTGCTCGGCTCCACGATCCGTCCGGACGCCCCGCGCTCGTGTGGGCGCTCCGCCATCCGAACCGGACGGCTGCGCTCTACGCCGCCGAAGCGCTCTCCAATCTCGGTGACCCAGCGGGCCTGGAGGTGTTGCACGCGGTTCTCGCCTCGCCCGACGATCCATATGCGCAGCTTTATGCTATATGGACGCTGGCCCGCCTCGGTGACAATGGTGGAATTACGATTCTCGAGCGCGTGG
>DATKKX010000087.1:0-10890 GCA_035542775.1 Phycisphaerae bacterium
CCCACCTGACCCACACAAAACCCGGTTCGCCGTGCGGGGGTAAGGGGGTTTTCTGCGCCCATCACCCATCCAGCGAAGAAAATCCCAACGTTCAACCGCAAAACACCAACTCAATCAGATCTCATGAAATATGTGGGCTAGGTACCCCACCAGCGCGGCGGCGTTCACAAACACGTGGATCGTGCTGAAGTCCGCTGCTGTCAGCTTGTGGAGCAGCCGATGCTGTTCCTCCTTGATCGAGGCTCGGTTCTCCTTCGAATCGTAACCGCCCTTCAATTGATGCCGGAGATAGATGTCCACGTACGCTGTTCCCTGGAGGCCGTGCGGCCGATCGAGTTGAGAGTCGACAACCAAGCTGTCCGTCTCGATTAGCTTTCTCTGCTCACCAAGCGCCTCTCGCACCGCCGCCTGTACCTTGCCGTCCTTCGCTACCCACGTCGGCGCCGGCAGGCCCATGGCCTCTCGCTCCTCAGGTGGAACCTTAGGGTACGCATTATCCTTGGGGACAGGCCTTCCCACCGCCTCCGTTCTGCCCTTCGGATTGTTCTTCACCCACTCCGCCGCCGCGCGGGGCAAAGCTTTCAGGTCTTCCGTTGGCGGCTGCGCCTTCGCATCCCGCGTCGTCGGTCCCGCCGGTTGCGCGCCCGGTTGCGCCAGAGCCGCCGGTCCGTTTGCGGCGATCATCACCATCGTCAGAATCAACAACACAGCGACCACCGCCATCACCGCAACGAGCACGCCTCTAAACATGATCGCGCCTCCAGACTTGACCCGCCGCGAGACTACGCTTCGCTCGAACGCGTAATACCCGCCGCACGCCAAGCACCCAAAACTCAGTCGAATTTGATTTCCAGAATGCCGCCGCCCGATATGCGGCGACCCGCCGTTCGGGCGAACCAACTCTAGTGAAACATTGTCCTTAACGATCAGGCTGCCGCCCCGGCCAAGGCCCGAAATGCCCTCGACTTGTCGCTCGCGTCGCCTGCACTTGAGGACTCCTACGCTCCTCCGCGTCGGATGTCGGCCACCCGCTCCGGCACCTGGCGGGCTCCTCATTCCACAGGACATCAACATGCTACCCCGCCATCGGCGAGGAATCAACACACTATCCAAGCCTTACCGGATTCTCCTTCGCCCCCCACATCGGCCGGCGACTCAACATGCAACCGGTCGCCCCACCAATAGTTGCAGACCCACAGCGGATCATCCACGGTGCCATCGTTACGGGCGAACACGTCGAACGTGTACCCGACCTCGGCCCGCTCGGCCACGAAGCAGCCGCACGTTGGATCGGAGAAGGTTGCCACCATCCAGAAATGGTTGGGGATGTAAACCGGCGGGTCGAACGTGGCCGTGAGAAACACCGGGGCGCCGTAATTGGGGTTGTCCGCAAACGTCCGCTCCGTGCCCTCGATCAGCGTCCCGCCGAAACCCGGGCAGTCGGTATACAGTCCAACCGTCACATCGAAGAAGCCGGCGGTACCGCCGGAAACGCCCACGTCGTAATACGCCAGCCCGGTCGGCTCGCCGCCCTCCAGCGTGATGTCGTCGGCAAGCTGGAGCCCCTCGCCGCACGGCACGATGGTGGTGGGCGGATCGATGACATTACGGTAGCGCAGCGCCGGGCAGGTCGCCGTGGCGCAGCGTGTGCCGTCGCCCAGATACAACCCTTCGTCGCCAAGCCCCGGGTCGCCCCAGATGCAGTTTTCTCTGGTACTCTCCGTGCAGGTCTGCGTGTCCGGGTGGCAACAGGCCCCCCAGTCGCCCGGGTCACACTGCGCGCCGTCGCATGTGGTGCCGTGGCCTTGATACACGGCCCCGAACTCGTCGGCGCAGTCCTTTACCGTCGTGATCGAGCACTCGCCATGCGGGTGACAACAGGCGCCGCTGCCGTAGCCGGTGAAGGCCAATTGGAATTGAGCGAAGTCGCGGAGGTCGACGCCGGTATCTTCGTCAGCCAGAGGGGGCGCGGACTTGGCTGCAGCGCAGAAGGCTATCGGCGCAGTTACCGCGGGGCCGGTCATGCAATCCTCAAACCAGCGAAAATCATTCGCACTGATCGTTCCGTCGCCGTCCAGGTCGCCACGCTGTGCGCACACGCCGCCGGGCGTCCACGTGACTGCGAGCACAGCGTCAACATGTCTCGGCTCCGGTGCGTCACGACAGTGCGGATCACTGTATTCAAACACCCTACCGTGCTGGACAATGATCTCCCGCGCGCTATAGGCATCTAGCGTCCCGCACGGGCCGCTTTTCTCGAACATGAGGGCGCCTACGCCCGAGCACTCGCCTGTCGCGAACGAGGTACCGTTCTCCTCTGCAAACATGCCAGCAACGATGTGGTATCCCGGCGCACCCAAGAACCACTCGCACGCGCTAACCATGTTGGAGAAACACATTACGTAGCAGGGGTCGGGCCTCTCGTCGGAGCAACCGGGCTGACCGGGACCACAGGGCCAATCCACCGGGGTGTCGCTGTGGGCGTCGTAATCGGCTATGACCGGAACGGCACAGGAAACACACGAAGGGAGAATGGTGCCGAGGCAGTTGCACTCGTTGCCCGTGCACGCAAATGTCACGATACCGGCAGCCGCAGCGTCGTTGACAGGCTGTGCCAGTTGCCTAGCGGCTTCGCTTACGAGGTCACACTCCCACTCATACCCTTCAGCGCTTCCCACGCTGATGTTAATGACGCGGATCGTAGGATCACTCTGCCTCTGGTCAATCACGTACTCGATGGCTCGCGCCAGAACCGGGTAAAAGGTGGCGCCTACGAGGCTCACGCGTATTGGCAGAATTCTCACGTTGGGGGCGACGTCGCGAACGACGAGCGCTACCTGAGTTCCGTGCGTATAGCCCGGCTGCGCGTAGCCCCCATCGTCAATACCGCTGCCGCCTCCCATGAAGCTGGCGCCGCCTGGCGCGATGCTGCCTACAGGGCCCCACGGACCATAGTCGACCCCGTCATCGATAACGGCCACGGTGACCCCGCGCCCGGTGATTCCCATGGCGTGGACCTGGTCCGCCCTGATGAACTCGATGTTGTGCTTGCCGTGAGCGGGGCATGCGAATATCCATACTGCCAGCCCCAACGCGATAGCCGGTGCTCGATGGCGCTTCATACAATCCTCCCGCCCTAATAAGGCGTGCATACTTGCTCTTCCCGGCTGCGCCCATGCGCGTACACGCGCGAGCGCAAGCTGAGTCGGGACGGCTTCAGCGTACTATTCTCAGGCGAGCGTCCAGACACACCCCCTCCACGTCGGGGTGTTTGTCGAGCTTGGCAAGGCCGGCCGCAGTAACGTAGCCGTTCATACTGCCTCCGCGGGAGCAGAGTCTGAACTCCAGCGCAGTCAAGTCGGACAGGATGCGATCTTCCATCTCCCGCATCTTTGTCTTTTTCTCGTTCCATGGTATGTCCCACTTCACGGGGCGATTTAGTCCGATGAGCACATGCACGTAGCCGTCCTCGCTCTTCTCCAGTGCGTCGAACGTCTCGGCGTCGATCTTGCCGATGAGTTTCCGTGCTGACGATGGACCTGGCCCACCGCCGGCCTCCGGCTCCGCCTGCAGGACCACCTTCGCCGGTTCAGGGCGTGCCTGATCGTCCAGCCCGACAGCGATAACCTCTGGATCGGCAACAACCTTCGCCAAACCGGTGTCGTTGATGTAACCTACTAACCCGGCGCTTCTCTCGAACGTAAAGACAGTCCTGAACTCACCGGCTGTCAGGTTGGACAGGACCCTCGCCTGTGTTTCCGTCAGCCCAGGGTGATTCTCATGCCCGTCGCGGCCGCCGGGCGGTTCCTGGGTCACGTAAAGGTCTACGTACGCCGTCCCCTGGAAGCCGACCGGCCGATCTGATTGGAAGTCAATCATCTGCTCCTCCCTCGCGATCTTGTCGTGCTGTTGCGCGAGGGCCTCGTTGACCGCCGGATGCACCTTGCTGGCGTATCTCGCTACCCACGTCGGCGCCGGCAAGCCTAGCGCCTCCCGCTCCGCGCGCGAAACATTGGGGTGCGAGTTGTCCTTCGGTACCGGCTTCTCCACGGCCTCCGTCTTGCCCCTCGGATTGTTCTTCACCCACCCCTCCGCCGCCCGTGCCAACGCTTTCAAGTCACCCTCCGCTGGCCGTGGTTTTGCATCGCTCGATCGCGGAGCCGCAGGCGGTCCCGTCTGCTGAGCCACCGCCGTTGGACCATTGCTCGCGATCATCACCATCGCCAGAACCAACAACACAGCAACCGCCGCCATCACCACAACGAGCACGCCTCTAAACATGATTGCGCCTCCAGACTTGACCTGCCGCGAGACTACGCATCGCTCGAACGCCTAATACCCGCCGCGAGCCAAGCACCCAAAACTCAGTCGAATTTGATTTCCAGAATGCCGCCGCCCGATACGCGGCAGCCGCGCGTTCACACCAACGAACTCTAGTGAAACGTTCTCCTTGGCAACCAGGCTGCTGCCCCGGCCAAGGTCTGAAATGCCGTCGACATGTCGCTCGCGTCGCCTGCATTTGAGGACTCCTACGCTCCTCCGCGTCGGATGTCGGCTACCCGCCCCAGCACCTGGCGGGCTCCTCATTCCACAGGACACCAACATGCTACCCCGCTATTCGCGAGGAATCAAGATATTATCCCGCACTTGCTGGATTCCCTTTTGCCGCCCACATCGGTCGGCGACTCAACATGCAAATGATCGCCGAACCAATACTTGCGGACGCATAGGGGATCACTGTCGGTCCCATCGTTACGGGCGAATACGTCGAACGTGTACCCGACCTCGGCCCGCTCGGCCAAGAACCAGCCGCACGCGGCCTTGGAGCATGCATGCATATCGAGGATTTGTCCTGAACGCAGCCCGCCAGGCCGACGACGGCCTGCAACAAGACCAGGTTGTGTGACGGTCCCGATCGGTCAGTGCTACAAGATCCCGCTTGCGAAACTGTCGCTCGGCGGAGCAGGGGATTCCTGCGGCTCGCGCGGGGGAGTCACGGTGCCGGAGCGGGTTTTGACCACGTCCTTTTTCGGCGGCTTCTTCACCGCCTCGCCTTCCTCCTCGGCAGGAGGTTCGACGGCCCGGGGCCTCTCTTCACGCCGGCCGCGTTCCGCGCGGGCGGCGGAGCGGCGGGCCGCGCTCTCCTTCAGCTCAGAGACGAAATCATCGTAGTCAGACGGCCCGACATCGTCGTCGTCATAGGCCTGCGGCTGATAGTCGGGCTGCGTGGAAGCGTCGGCCTCTTTTCGATAGGCCTCGATGACGGCCTCCTGGATCTGCTCCCGGCAGGCCGTGTTGATCGGATGGGCCACGTCGGCGTGCAGCTTCACACGCCCCTGCGAGTCGCGCGGGGCCCTATCCTCCTTGAGGCGGGCGCCGCACTCATTGCAGTGGCGGGCCCGGAGGTGGTTCTTGCTGCTGCATTTCGGGCAGCGATCCGCCAGCTTTCGCGAAGGCATGGCCACGAACGGGCCGGTCGCGCCGTCGATCACTTTCAGATCGCGGATGACAAACGCCTCATCCAGCGTGATGCTGCAAAACGCCTTCAACCGTTCCGTGTTGTCGCTGACCAGCTTGACTCTGACTTCTGTGATGTTCACCGGACGGCCTCCCTTGGTCCATGGTCTCTCAAACCTGCGATGCAACCGCGGCCCCCCGTCGCCGGCGCCGATCGCCGGCCCGTTGCCGCGGCAGGGACTTCAGGCACTTGACCTTACATGGTCTCCACCACACGCATTTGCGCTCCGTCCTCCAATTGCTCCGAAGCCAAACGGCTCCAAGCCTTCGCCTCCGCCTCCTTGTCAAAGATGGCAAACAAACAGCTTCCGCTTCCCGTCATTCGGACCGGCCGGCCATCCAGGCCGTTCAGCCGATCGTGCAGCGCCTTCAGCCTCGGCTCCACGGCAAAGGCCCCCGGCTCCAGATCATTGAACAGCCGCGATGCCAAGTCGCCGCTGCCGGCGGTTCGATCGCGCCACGGACGCCGCTCCACGCCCGATCGCGCCGGCGCCTCGGACCAGCGCCGGTACACCTCCGCCGTCGAGACCGGATAGGGGGGCACGACCAGCGCCAGCCAGCCACGCCAGCCTTCGGCCAGACGTTCAGCCTCCTCCCCCCGGCCGCGGATTATCGCCGAACCCGGCTGCAAGAACAAAGGCACGTCCGACCCCAGTCCGGCCGCAATCGGCTTCAACCGCTCGACCGGCCAACGCGATCCCCACAGATTGTTCAGCCCGATCAGGGTCGCGGCGGCGTCGCTGCTGCCCCCGCCCAGGCCGCCCCCGACGGGTATCTGTTTCCATAGCGTGATGGCGACAGCCGGCTGCCGCCCGATCGCCTTGGCCAACGCGGCAGCCGCCCGCCAGGCAAGGTTCGACTCATCGGCTGGGACTCCATTGGAATCTCCCCTGATTGCCAGCGACAGCCCGGTGCGTTCCGTGAAAACGAGCCGGTCAAACAACCGGGCCATGACGACCCAGGATTCCAGTTCATGGTAGCCATCGGACCGCTTTCCCAGCACTGCCAGCGTCATGTTGACCTTGGCAGGCGCCAGGCACTCCATACTCCGTTCAGGCATCGTCTGGTTCACGGTCCCGCCCGATCCGATGCTTAACATACACGCGATTCTAGCCGCTTGCCAGCCTGTGATTCTTGTGGCCACCCAGGCCGATGCATACCATAGTTGACGGCGCCGGACGCGGTTGCGGAGAACCGCCGCAGCCGACGCCCTCGCAAGCCCGGCTGCTGATGCCCGCCATAATACCGACGGGCCTTGTTCGACAGGGAGGTTGGCATGTTCATCCGACGGCATCCGGAGCTGTGGATTTTTGTGCCCGTCATCTGCGTGGTCTGCTCGGGCATCGGCTGCCCGTTCGGGTTCGGCCCCCAGACCGGCGGCGGGGCCACCAGCCAGCCGCGTGAGATTTTTCTCAGGATCATCAACGAATCCGGGGTGGACGCGGCAGCCAGCGCGACGTTTTATGTTGGAACCACCGCCGTCCGCGAGACAAGCCGCTTCCTGCCGGCGGCGGGCGTGGAATCGACGTCGCTGGTCGTGCCGACGATGACCGAAAGGATCCACGTTGTCGCCAGCGAAGCGGCGGCGCAGCCGGCCGCCCGCGTCGGCGACGTGCTGGCGGACGAGGAGATCACCATCGGACCGGACGTCCTCCCGGGCGATTCGATCACCTTCACCATCTCTCCGCGGGTCTTCGCGGATTGCAACAACAACGGAATCAACGACGCCCAGGACATCGCGGCCGGCACCAGCGTGGACTGCAATCTCAACGGCATTCCCGATGAGTGCGAGAGCCCCACGCCGGTCGTGGTTGTGATCGGCGAGATCCAGGCGATTCTGCAAAGCGATCAGGACGGGGCCACGCGGTCGACGCTGGTTGACTTCACCAGCTACGGACTGGGCAGCCTTCGCAAGCTGGATGTGGACGCGGCCGCGGCATACATCTACTTCACTCAATCCCTGGGTGCTTCGGCGGACACGGTTGACCGCATTCCGTTGGCCGGCGGGACGCCGGTGGCCCTGGTTCCCTCGCAGGACATGATCGGCGGCATCGGTCTGGATCTTGCCGGCGGCAGGATGTACTGGACCTCGTACATTATGACGCCAACGGGAAATCGCATCGCCTCGGCGCTTTTCGACGGCAGCAACATCAGCAATGTTGTGTTCAGATTGACGAACAGCGTCCTCAAGCCGTGTGTCGATTCGCTGAATGGGAAGGTCTATTACACCAGCGTCCCGGCCTCGGGGCCCGCGACCATCCAATGGGCGGATCTGAGCGGCGCCAACATCGCCACGATCATCCCCAATGCCGCCGATCCGCGCGATGTGGATGTGTGGCCGGAGGCCAATCTGCTGGTCTGGGCCGACTACGGCGCCTCCGGCGGCATCTTCACCGCGGACCTGCACGGCAACAATGCAACGCGAATTGCTCTTGTCCCCGTCGCCACGGGCGTGGCCATCGATCGATCCAATTGCAGGCTGTACTGGACCAGCGAGGGTTCCTTCGGATTCCGCAACGGATATGTCGAGCGGGCCAACCTGGACGGCAGCGGCGTCCAGAGGATTGTGAGCGGTCTGGACGCCCCGCAGGACGTAGCCGTGTACACGGCGCGGTAGCGTCTCCGGCGGCAGGGTGGGACGGAGAATCGGGCATTTGCGGGGGCAAGCCCTTGCATCTGGAGCGAGGTTCAAACGACAATGTGAGCCAGGTCAGCCCCGCGAATGCAGGAGGCCGACGGGCGTGTGGCGGAATGGCAGACGCTGGGGATTTAAAATCCCCTGTCCGTAAGGACGTGCGGGTTCGAGTCCCGCCATGCCCATTGCATCGTAATCGGCGCATAAAAAGGGCCGTCCTCGAAGGACGGCCCTTTGGTTTAGCCTAATCCCGCAACGCACAGCATCTATCGCCGGCGGAGCATGACCAGTACGCCGACTGTCAGCAGGGCCAGCGATGCCGGTTCCGGCAGAGCGCCAGGCGCCCAGCAGGCGCCGGTGGCACGGTTGGTCCCGTCGACCAGGGGCGCGTAGATCGTCGTGCCATAGGTGCTGGTCGCCAGGTCATAGGGGAAGATGTTGATCCGGCTGTTGGTGGGATCCTGCTCGGTCATCCACAGCTTCCCGTTGCCGATCGCCAGGCCGTCGATCCGGGTGTGACCGATAGGGTAGTCGGTGAGCTTGGTGAGCGCTCCCGAACCGAAGGCGTCGATGGTGAACACACCGGGGGTGTAGGTTCCGCCCGAGCCGGTGGTGTCGGCGGAATTGGTGATGTAAAAGAGGTTGTTGGCGGGATTGAATTCCAGCCCGCCAGTCCCCAACGTTCCGCTGCTGGTGCCGGTGCCCGTGGGATCCAGCCAGAGCGGCGTCATCACGCAATGCGGCGTCGGCGTCGCGCCGTCGGACGTCGTCGCAACCTGGTAGATGCCTCGCTTGTAAACGGTGCTTCCGTACGAGGTGACGCCGTAGAGATTCCCGTTCGCGAAGGCCAGACCGTCCACGCCGGTGGCAGTAAAGGTGACAAAGTCAGTCGTGCGGTACATGCCGGCGATCAGCGTCGGGGCGACGCCGATGCTGCCGTAGTTCCAGTAGTTCAGCCGCGCGGCATCGTTGGCATAGAGGCGACCGGTGATCGGATCAGCGGCAAGGCCGTTGACTTTCTTGTTCGCGGCCGAGTTCCACAGCGTCGTTATCACTCCGCTGTTGATGTCCAGGTAAAACGCAGCCCCGTTCGAGGTCGACGTTGTCGTGCTGCCAAACACGAGTTGGGCTGACGCAGTGGACGCGCAGGCTGTCAGCACGGCGCAGATGCAAAGGACACACATTCCAGTAGTTCGCATACCTCTTCTCCTCTCCTGTTTAAAGAGTCGTTCTCAAGCAGCGTGTGGAAGCGGCCGCCGTCAACGGCCGGTCACGACGCAGCTTTTCCCCCGAGTGAAAGCTGAGTGTATCTCCCACCTCTCACAACCGCCTACCAGTATAACCCAAACTCCGTAATGAGGAAACTGTTTCTCCGCTTGGTCAATAAAGGTATCATGAGAGTGTGGAATGGCTGGCGACGGCGAGTGTCGCATTTGTGGGACATTCCGAGGGGAGCTGGGCAATGTTGCCGACAGGCCGATGGCGACAAATTGTGCTTCTGGCCGGCACGGTCGCTGTGCTTGCCGCCGCGGTGGGGGTCTGGCACCGGCGGGGGACGTCCGCTTTTAGCGCGGATCGGCACTCATGGAACGCGGTGCTGCAGTGCCTGAACTGCGGTCATCGCTTCGAGGCCGAGCTGAAACTCACCTTTCCCCTGAGCGCCCAGACCTGCCCACAGTGCGGTAAGCCGGCGGCCTGGCAGGTCAAGTTGTGTTCGCAGTGTAACCACTCCTTCGTGCCGGAGCTCTCCGGCGATCCGCCGAGGCCGCCGATAGTCCCAAAATGTCCCAAGTGCGGCAGCGACCGGCACGTCGGTGCGTTGCTGCCGGGATCGGGCCAGGGCAAGGTCGGGAGTTGACGAGGAGACGACCATGATTCCGCGTTCCCGGCAATCCAGGGTTTTGAAGCCGGGCTCGGCACCGCGCCACGGCGGCGGCTTCACCTTGATCGAGCTGCTGGTGGTTATTGCGATCATCGCACTGCTGCTCTCCGTCCTGCTGCCGGCGCTGAGCCTGGCCCGCGAACAGGGCAGAACGGTCAAGTGCGGGGCCAACCTGGAGCAGATCGGAACGGCACTCTCGATCTGTCAAAACGAGTACAACAACTTCTATCCGTACTGGGATGACGAGGCCATCAACCCCAGTCAGAAGAACATACTCGGCACGTGGCTTGATGTGCTCAAGCAGCGTCACGCCCATGGGATGGAGGGGGGCTATTGTCCTTCGGACAATCGACCGGACTTCCTCAACGCCCAGCGCGGGGCTGCCTGGAGCTTCCGTTATCCGCCGCCGGCCACGATGCAGGGCCGGATCGGCGGAGCCGACTACAGCTACGGCATCAGCATTCCCCTGGCTTCCGGCGCGCATATGTCGGAGGACAATTACTCGCACGACGGGCTCACCGAAGCCACGAAGTTGTTGTTTCAGCGCGGCGTCAGCAACCGGGTGCTGGCCGGCGATGCCTTCTGGACGTGGCTGCACAACATGTCCGGCGCCGGAATCGTCACCAACGACTTCTCCACTCCCAACTGGTACAGCAGCACGGCCGGATATCGTCACGGTTTGAGCATAACCTACCGGCCCGGAGCGAATTTTCTGAGGCAGGATCTTCACGTGGAGGAAGTGAAGTTCGATCTCCGACGACCGACCAGCGGCATCGACACGAACCTGCATTACGTGACTTACGCGGGAGAACCGCTGGACGTCTATCCGGCACTGGGCACAGACGGCGGCTCCGCG
>DATKKX010000088.1:0-27760 GCA_035542775.1 Phycisphaerae bacterium
CTCAGTCCCCGTGGCAGGGATGCGGAACAGGAACGGCCTCTCCGGTGTGGCCCCGACGATTCGCGGCGGGTGTATGGTGGGCTGCGGCGAGGTGTCCTTGGCGATCGGCGGAGCGGGCTCGTCCGGCGGCCTGACGGCGACCGGTGACGCTCCCTCGCCAGGCATGAGAGTCAGCATTGCTCCCGCCCAATCGGCGTGGTCGTGGTCGATACCGTCTCCTGCGTCCTCAACGGCCAGGACCATTTCTTTCGCTCCCTGCAGGTCGACGCTGAGGACGGCCG
The DNA here is from genome assembly GCA_035542775.1 of Phycisphaerae bacterium. Lineage (GTDB taxonomy): Bacteria > Planctomycetota > Phycisphaerae > UBA1845 > UTPLA1 > DATKKX01. The sequence goes on from DATKKX010000088.1 coordinate 282, forward strand.
GCACGGCGCCGCCGCGCATGGCCTCGCTGCGCTTGACTTCCTTGCCGTCCACCCAGATCACGAACACGACCGAGCCCTTGTCGCCGGAATCGTCGTCCACTCCGACTACGCTGGCGAAGCGCCTGGCCCGGCCTTTCAGATCGATGGTCCATTCGCTGTCGGCGTGGGTGCCGATGCCGTGGGGGTACACCGCACCGTGCAGCGTCAGTGGGTGATTGTCCACGGAGTGAGCAGCCTGCGGCGTGCCCCAACCCTGGTCCATCAGGCTCAGATCCAGGGTTTCCAGCCAGATGGATTCGGCCGGCGGTTTTTCCGCGAACCAGACCGGCTCCGCCGCCGGTCCGGTGAATGTCGGCTTGCCGGATTTTCCGGTGGTCTTTACTCCCGCCGCGTGCTGAGTCTGGGTGCACGTTACCCAGGTGAACAGCCCGCAGGCTGCCAGGCCGCAGGCAAGCATTTTTCCCAAGTGTCGTCGATGCTCTTGATAAGGACTCATGGGTCGCTCCTCTTGAAGGCCGATGCGGACCAAACCAGCCAACCAGCAACCTTGGGTGGTAACCGATGATGACCGATCCGGCAATAGGGGGCGCTGGCGCTGCGGTCTGACGCCGGATACACCCCGCCGCCGGGCCACTGTCGGACACCGGATGCCAGGCACTGACCGTCGATGGGGCGGAGGTTATACTTCCGCCCATGGATCAACCCGCTGTCAAAGAAGCCGCCGGCGACTTTCGCCGTTTCAAGGAATCGGGCCAGCGCGCCGGGACCAGCCTTGCCATCGGGCGGGGTTTCTGCAACACCCGGGATGCCATTGCCCGGCGACTGATTGCCGCCCATATCTCTCCGAACACGCTGACCATTTTCGGCCTGCTGGCGACCTGCGTCGCGGCGGCGTGTTTCTTCAGGGGCGGCAGCTACTCGCACGCGGCATTGCGCCAGGCGGGCCTTCCGCCGTACATGTTGCTCGCCGGGGTTTTCCTGGTGCTGGCCAGCGCGATGGACATGCTCGACGGGGCGGTCGCCAAGCTCGGCAAGCAGCAGACGCCGTTGGGGGCGGTGCTTGATTCCTCCGTCGATCGGATCAGCGACGCCGCGATCTACATCGGTCTGATCGGCCATTTCATCCTGGTCGGCAATCTGACCTACGGCGTGTTGTCCGGGGTGGCGATGGCCAACGCGATGTTGATCAGTTACGTGAAGGCCCGCAGCGAGTGCATCATTCCGGACTGCTCTGTGGGGTACTGGATGCGCGGCGAGCGATCGGCGGCGCTTCTGATTGCCGCTTTCGCGGGGACGGTGCCGGCCGTGCTCTGGCAGCAGGCCATCTCGCCGGCGTTCACGGTGCTCCGCCGGCTGGTCTTCTTTCATCAGGCCCTTGCGGCGAAAGAGGCGGGCCGCCCCGGGCCTTCGACAGCGGCGCCCCACGGCCTGCTCAGCCTGCTGAGGCCATGGCGATATCCACGCGGCTCGATCCCGTATGATATCGTGACGGGCACGAACATCGCCTTCATCATTTTTGCGCACTACTTCCACCCGGTCTTTGGTCCCGGCGTCGATCCGCTGCGGCAGATACTGGGGCTGCCGTGAGGGGTGGGGGCGGGGGGAGCCCGAAGTGCTGAGTCCTGAGTGCTGGGTGCTGAGTGCTGAGCGCTGATCGCTGGGGCCTGAGTGCTGACTGCCGGCACGGCCGGGCAGGGAGGTGTGGCGCGCTGTGCGGGGGAAAAGCTCGCAATTCGTGGCAATTCGTGGCTACAGTTGCGCGGCAGCGTGGAGCGGACCACGAAGGACACGAAGGAGGAGGAGGTTGGAGAGGGCGGTGGGAGCAGGTCGCGGGCGGTCCAGCCCTTCCGCTGACATCGGCGGCGTTTCCGGACAAATCAACAGCCCTTTCGGTTGGCGGCGGAGCGGCCAAAGGCTGGGCGGCCGGGTGCTCGCCGAGCTTTTTCATATGGGCTTCGTGGGCCTTGGTGTGGGCGTTGGCGGCGGTGAGGAACTGGTTGACGAGGCCGAGGAAGTCGTCGTTCTGCTTTTCCTTGACGTACTTGTCGGCGGTGGCGCGGGCGGCGGTGAATTTTTCGCGGGCCAAGGCGGAGGCGGCGGCGGCGCGGTAGGCGTAGGTCAACTGGTGGATTTCGCGGGCCGTGGCCGTCTCGTCATAGAGCAGGACCTGGAAGAGACGCTGGGCCAGCAGCTTGGGAAGGGCGTCGAGGACCTGCGGCTCGTCCGGCAGGACCAGCTCGGCGATGTGGAGCTTCTCGGCCTGGCAGCGGATGTTGCGGGCGTAGCGGTAGAAGACCCAGAAGCTGATGCCACGCTCGGCGAGGCCGAACTTCTCGTGGATCTCGCGATAGGTGGGGGGGTCGTGATCGACGATGGCTTGGTCGATGGTGCGGCGGAGGTCGGGGGAGATCTTTTCGTACATGGCGGGGTGGCCGGGGGTGTTCTGGGCGACAGGACGGCCGGCGCGGTCAGGGATTGTTGGTGTCTGGGACATGGCAAATGCTCCTTTCTAAAAAGCCATCAGCCATCAGCATTCAGCATTTAGGCGTCAGCGTTCGGCTTCCGGCGCTGCGGCGGCGCGGGCCGGGGCGGCTATCCACAAGCCGCGATTGCCCGGCGTGGGGCCGCGGAGTCGAGGGTCTTGGCGAGAGCGCGGGCTCCCTTCCCCTCGCGTACATCCATAAAGCTTGCTCAGCGTTCCGGGTGAATTTTTATAATCGCGTGGCGGGGGCAAGAACGCGGTTTGGAGGAGTGTACGGCATAAGTTAGGTACGTGCGGGGCGTTTGGGTGCGGCGCGGCATGCGGATGGCCGGGGGCGGGTCATTGGTGGCACGGAGCCGCGCCGGACATCGGCGAGGCCTGAAGGCGGCAGAAAAACCCGTTGGAAACGGGTTGAGGTTGGCAAACGGCAGAAGGGAGATGGGGGGGCGCGGCCGCCCAACTAGCCGTAGAACGACTAGCCTGAAGCCCTTCGGGAAAGGCCGCTGAACCGGCCTGTTGGGCATCGGGGCGAGATTTTCGTTGTCGGCCACAAAACAGTTCCACGGCAGGCCCGGGGTTGGTTCCAAGTGGCGAGGAGCGGCCTCTCTGAACCGGCCTGTTGGGCATCGCTGCGAGATTCTCGTTGTCGGCCGCAAAACGGGTCCACGGAAACCTCGGGGTCGGTTCCAAGTGGCGAGGGAGCGGCCTGTTCGGCGTTGGCGTTATTTACCCCATTGGCGGTCAGCAGGAACGACGCCGGCCGTAGCCGGTGCCATACAAGACTCTGGGGGTTCCGCGGCGACCCTGGGGCGGGTGGACTGGCGCGCGTACGAATGAGCGCACACCTGCTTCAGGTGCTGCCGAGACGCAGTGGCTGTGACGCTGGATGTCGGCGCCGTGGGCGGCCTTACCAGGCAAAGTGGGCGAAGGCCTTGTTGGCGTCGGCCATGCGGTGGACGTTTTCCTTGGTGGTGACGGCGGTGCCCTGCTTGTTGTAGGCGTCCATCAGCTCGGCGGCGAGGCGCTGATCCATGGGCTTGCCGCGCTTGGCTCGAGCGCCTTCCAGGATCCAGCGGATGGCCAGCGACTGGGCCCGCTTGGAGCTGACCGGCATGGGCACCTGGTAGTTGCTGCCGCCGACGCGCTTGCTGCGGATCTGGATGCTGGGCTTGACGTTGGCCATGGCGGTCTCGAAGACCTCCAAGGGCGGAACGTCCTTGACCTTCTCGGCGATCTGGTCGAGGGCTTTGTAGAAGATCCGCTCGGCGACGGTCTTCTTGCCTTGCCACATCATGCAGTTGATAAACTTGGCGGCGAGCTTGCTGCCGTACTTCGCATCCGGACGGAGTTGATCAAGCGATCGGGTCCACTTCTTATATGCCATGGTCTTCCTTTCTTCTGGGGTGCGGACGAGCCGCCCGCACAACGCCGGTGAATTTATTCACCGATCCCCATACTCGGCCCGCCGCGGCGGGCCGTAGCATGACTCTTTTATCTCCTCGCTCCCGCTAGTCCTGCCACGCCGGCGGGGGCCGCAGGCGAGACGCCTTCACCCCCAGGGAGAGCACGCTTACTTGCGGCGCTTGGTGCCGTATTTGCTGCGGCTGCGAGCGCGTCGCACGCCGAACTTGTCCTGATCCTCCACGGCCGCGGCATCCAGGACGCCGCGGATGATGTGGTAGCGAATGCCAGGCAGGTCGCGGACACGGCCGCCGCGAACCAGCACGATCGAGTGCTCCTGAAGATTGTGGCCGATGCCGGGGATGTAGGCGGTCACTTCGCGGCCGTTGGAGAGCCGGACGCGGGCCACCTTGCGCAAGGCGGAGTTCGGCTTCTTGGGCGTCATGGTCTTGACGATCAGGCAGACGCCGCGCCGTTGCGGGCATTGTTCCAGATCGCGAGACTTCGATTTCCTTCGCTCCGTGTACCGTGGTTGTTTGCAGAGCTGATTGATCGTTGGCATTGCTACCTCATACTTCCCCTGTCGGCGCCACTGCCGGCGGCCGAATGCAGAATCTCATACCTTAAACGGCAGGTGCCCCTTCCGTCAACCCTAGGCTCCTGTGACCTCCGCGGTCGGCGAGTCGTTGGCCGGCTGTTCTTCTCCGTTCGGGTCAGGCAGGACCGCTCCAACCGCCGCTCCCTGTTCGGCCAGTCCCGGGGCTGCCACTGGTGCACTGGCCTGGGCGATCAAGCCCGGCCCCGCCCCGGCGGCCTCGGCCTCCTCGGCCTCCGTCAGCCCTTCCTGCCCGACCAGACCGGGCATCCGCACCTCGGACGGGGGCTCGGGAATCGGTTCGCCGAGCCGCCCCATATCCATCTCCTGGTAAGGCCTGAAAGCGGTCCCGGCCGGGATCAAGTGTCCGAGAATCACGTTTTCCTTGAGGCCCTGCAGTTTGTCGGTCGCGCCGCTCAAGGATGCCTCGGTCAGGATCTTGGTGGTTTCCTGGAAGCTCGCGGCCGAGATGAACGACTCGCTCTGCAGCGCGGCCTTGGTGATACCGAGCAGCAGCGTTGCCGCGGTGGCCGGCTTCGGCCGACGGCCCTTGGCGGGGGCCTTGTTCTCGGTCTCCAGGGCGTCGTTGGCCGCGGAGAGCTCTTCCTTGGTGACGATCTGCCCTTCCTTGAAGGAGGAGTCGCCCGGGTCGGTAATCTTGAGGCTCTTGGCCAGGCGCTCGTTCTCCGCCCGGAAGCGGAATTTGTCCAGGATCTCGCTGGGCAGCAGATCGGAGTCTCCGGGGCTCTCGACCCGGACCTTGCGCAGCATCTGGTTGAGCATCACCTCGATGTGCTTGTCATTGATCTTGACGTTCTGCGATCGGTACACGGACTGCACTTCGTGGAGCAGATAGCGCTGGAGGGCCTCCTCGCCCTTGATGGCCAGGATGTCGTGGGGAACCAGCGGTCCGTCGCAGAGGGGATCGCCCGCCTCCACGCGATCTCCGGCGTGCACCAGCAGGTGCTTGTCCTGGGGAACATGGTGCTCGCGGGGCTCGAGGTCCTTGCTGTCAGGCTGAACGACGATGGTCATCTTGCCGCGACGCTTGTCGCTCCTGATCTCGACCGTGCCCGAGATCTCGGCCATGACCGCCGGCTCCTTGGGCTTGCGGGCCTCGAAGATCTCGGTGACGCGGGGGAGGCCGCCGGTAATGTCCTGGACGCCGGCGAGTTCGCGCGGTCGGCGGGCGAGCAGCCAGCCGGCCTTCACGTTGTCGCGCTCGGCGACCTCGATACGGGCCTTGGCGGGCAGATAGTGGTACTCGAGAATCTTGCCGTCCGCGTCCTCGATGATGATCTGCGGATTCTTGTCGCCGCGGTGCTCCACAACGACGTACTTGGCGGTCTTGCCCTCGGTCGCCTCCAGGCGCACCGTCTCACCCTCGACCACGTCCTGGAAGCGGATGAAGCCCCCGGCCTCGGCGAGGACGGGCGTAAGGTGGGGGTCCCAGGTGGTCAGCAGCGACCGCGGCTTGACCTCTTCGCCGTCCGCGACGTGCAGGCGGGCGCCGTAGGGGATCTTGTGGCGTTCCAACTCGCGGCCCTTCTCGTCGTTGATGGTCAGCTCTCCGTTCCGCTTGAGAACGATGAGATAGGGCTTCTTGGTTTCCGGATCCTCCAGCACGGCGGTGTTCAAGTCGTGGTACTTGACCACGCCGCGGCTGCCGCTCTTGATGTCACTCTCGATGACCGAACGGCTGGCCACGCCGCCGGTGTGGAACGTCCGCATGGTGAGCTGCGTGCCGGGCTCGCCGATCGACTGGGCGGCGATGATGCCCACGGCCATGCCCTGCTCAACCACTCGCCCGGTAGCCATGTCCATGCCATAGCATCTGGCGCAGATACCGCTGGTGCTCTCGCAGGTCAGCGGGCTGCGCACGCGGATGGTCTCCAGACCCAGGCCGCCCTCGGCGGGCGGGCTTTCAATCCGCCGGGCGATCTCGGGAGTGATCAAGTCGTTCTCCTTGACGATGACCTCGTCGGAAACAACGTGTCGGATGGTGTCCCGGGCCACACGGCCGATGATCGACTCGGCCAGGGTGATATCCACCTTTTCGCCCTTGTACAGAACGTCCTTGGTGATGCCCTTGATCGTGCCGCAATCCTCGTTGTTGATGATGACGTTCTGGGCCACGTCGGCGAGCTTGCGGGTCAGGTAGCCGCTATCGGCGGTCTTCAAGGCGGTGTCGGCCAGACCCTTGCGGGCGCCGTGGGTGGAGCTGAAGTACTCGAGGACGCTCAGGCCCTCGCGGAAGTTCGCCTTGATGGGCGTCTCGATGATTTCGCCGGAGGGCTTGGCCATCAGGGCACGCATGCCCGCGAGCTGGCGAATCTGGTCGACGCTGCCGCGGGCGCCGGAGTCGCTCATCAGGAAGATGGGGTTGAGGTAGCGGTTGGCGCCGGGCATGTTGGGTTTGGTGTAGCGCAGGTCGGGGTCGCGATAATCGTCTTTGAGGTCGGCCATCATGGCTTCGGTGACCGCCTCGCGGACGTGCACCCAGATGTCTATCAGGGCGTTGTATCGCTCCATGTCGGTGATGGCGCCTTGCTGGAAGGCCTTGGTGATTCGATCGACCTTCTTCTGGGCTTCGTCGATGATGCCACGCTTCTTGTCGGGGATGCGCATGTCGGTCAGGCCGAATGACAGGCCGGCCAGCGTGCTGCGCTTGAAGCCCAGCTCCTTGATGCTGTCCAGGAGGTCGATCGTCGCGCCGCGCCCGAGGTGCTCGTAGCAGTCGGCGATGACCCGCGCCGCCCCCTTCTGACTGAGCGGATAGTTGTAGTACGGCATCCTCTTCGGCAGGATGTCGTTGAAAATCAGCCGTCCCACGGTGGTGACGATCATGCCGTCGGCCGGCATGGACTTGGCCAGCTGGCCGTGGCCTTCCACGATCCGGTCGCGCCCGTAGACGCGAACCTTGATGTGCTCGTGGATGTTGAGCTTGCCCAGTTCGTGGGCCAGCAGGGCCTCAGTGGGATTGGTGAAGCGGCGGGGCTCTTTCTTCTCGTCGCGCTTCTGATGCTCGCAGGTGAGGTAGAAGATGCCCATGACGATGTCCTGGCTGGGGGACATGATGGGCGAGCCGCTGGCCGGGCTGAAGATGTTGTTCGTGGACATCATCAGCACATGGGCCTCGGCCTGGGCCTCGATGGAGAGCGGCAGGTGCACGGCCATCTGGTCGCCGTCGAAGTCGGCGTTGAAGCCCTTGCAGACCAGGGGGTGGATCTTGATGGCATTGCCTTCCACCAGCACCGGCTCGAAGGCCTGGATGCCCATGCGGTGCAGGGTGGGGGCACGGTTGAGCAGCACGGGGTGCTGGTAGATGACCTCCTCGAGAATGTCCCAGATTTCCTGGTCTCGCCGCTCCAGCATGCGCTTGGCCGACTTGATGGTGTCCGCCAGTCCGCGCTCCTTCAGTTTGCGGATGATGAACGGCTGGTAGAGTTCCAGGGCGATTTTCTTGGGCAGGCCGCATTGGTGCAGCCTCAACTCGGGGCCGACGACGATGACGCTGCGGGCTGAGTAATCGACTCGCTTGCCGAGCAGGTTCTCGCGGAAACGGCCCTGCTTGCCTTTGATCATGTCGGTCATTGACTTCAGCGGTCGGTTCGACGAGCCCAGCACCGGGCGGCGGCAGCGGCCGTTGTCGAACAGGGCGTCCACGGCCTGCTGGAGCATGCGCTTCTCGTTGCGGATAATGACTTCCGGCGCGTTCAGGTCGATCAGCTTCTTGAGGCGGTTGTTGCGGTTGATGATGCGGCGGTAGAGGTCGTTGAGATCGCTGGTCGCGAAATTGCCGCTCTCCAGGAGCACCAGGGGCCGCAGGTCGGGCGGAATGACGGGGATGACGTCCATGACCATCCAGGACGGGTCGTTAGAGCTGTTTCGCAGGCTCTCCACGAGCTTGAGACGCTTGGACAGGTCCTTGATCTTCTGCTTGCTGTTGGTCTTGGTAATGGCGTCGCGCAGATCGTTACTGAGCACTTTGAGATCCTGACGGTTGAGGAGGCTCTTGATGGCTTCGGCGCCGATCTGGGCGTCGAAATTGTCGCCGTATTTCTCAACCGCGCTGCGATACTCCTCTTCGGAGAGGATCTGCCTGGGCTTCAGCGGCGTGCTGGCCGGGTCGACCACGACGTAGTCCTGGAAATAGATGACTTTTTCGAGGTCCGAGGTTTTCATGTCCAGCAGGGTGCCCAACCGGGAGGGCATGGCCTTGAAGAACCAGATGTGCACGATGGGCGCAGCGAGGTTGATGTGTCCCATGCGCTTGCGCCGAACTCGGCTGTGCGTCACCTTGACGCCGCACCGGTCGCAGATCATGCCCTTGTGCTTGGTGCCCTTGTATTTGCCGCAGAAGCACTCCCAGTCCCGCTCGGGACCGAAGATCCGTTCGCAGAACAGACCATCCTTCTCGGCGCGATAGGTGCGGTAGTTGATCGTCTCGGGTTTGCGCACTTCGCCGTAGGACCATGAGCGGATGTCGTTGGGCGAAGCCAGGGAGATCTTCACCGCTCCGTAGTCATTGACGCGATCGTAAATGCTTTCAGCCATTAATTCCATCCTCGTCAGTGATGGTGATGTCGTGTACTCATGTTCCGCCGCTGTCCGGTCGCCGGGCTCCGTGCGGGCCGTCGGGCCCAAACGGAGGATGACGCACCGGACCAATCACTTGCGAGCGGCCAGCGAACGCGCGTCCAGCGTCATGGGTACGATGCCGGCGGCGCGTTTGAAGCCCAGTTCCTCACAAAAATCCACTTCCGTCCCATAGGCGTAGGCGTCGATTCGCTCGCACCCCATGTCCGCGAGGGCGTGGATGACCCGTTCGGCCATCTGCCGGGCGATGCCGAACTGGTCATGTTCGATGCGCCCCTCGATGTGCGTCACCGCGCCGGGGCCCTGGCGTCCGGGATCGAGCTTGCACTCGGTCAGGTAGCCGCGGACGCCGTCGGCGACCCCGCGGGCGATCCCGATCAGCCGGCTGTCCGGGTCTCGCGCCGTGACAAAGCAAACCGAGTTGTCCACCATGGTCGACAGCTTGTCGACCGCCTGCGGCATGACACAACCTTGAGCGTCGTAAAACGCCGCCAATTCGTTGACGTCGATCTTGTCGACCACCTCGAATTTGATGTCGCCCATACCGAGGGTCTCCTCGTCAGAACCAATGCCCTGAACAATCCTCCAGGGGAGCCTGTCCGGCTGCGCTGCCGCGAAGCTAGATCAGACGCCCCTTTTCGAGCTGGATATTCATGCCCAGGCCGCGAATCTCGTTGCACAGCACGTCGAACGAAACCGGTGTTCCGGCCTCAAGCGTATTCTCGCCCTTGACCATTGACTCGTAGATCTTGGTCCGGCCCTCGACATCATCGGACTTCACCGTGAGCAGCTCCTGCAACACGTAGGCGCACCCGTAGGCCTCCAGACCCCACACTTCCATCTCGCCGAATCGCTGGCCGCCGGTGCGGGCCTTGCCGCCCAAAGGCTGCTGGGTAATCAGCGAGTACGGGCCCGTCGAGCGGGCGTGGATCTTGTCGTCCACCAGGTGGTGCAGCTTCATCATGTAGATGTAGCCCACCGTCACGGGCTGATCGAAGCGCTCACCGGTTCGGCCGTCGTACAGGATGATCTTGCCGCCGTAGGGCATCTTGCAGAGCAGCAGCTCATCCTTGTCGGCCCGGGCGATCGCCTCGGGGTCGTTGGCCAGTTGGTCGACCTTGGAGTCGGCCTCCTGGACGGCCTTGTGCAGTTCCGGCTCCTTGCAGCCGTCGAACACCGGCGTGATCGCCTGAAAGCCGAGGATCTTCGCCGCCCAACCCAGGTGCGTTTCCAGGATCTGCCCCACGTTCATACGCGAGGGGACACCCAGCGGGTTGAGCAGGATGTCCACGGGGGTGCCGTCCCCCAGGAAGGGCATATCCTCGACCGGCAGAATCTTGGCGATGACGCCCTTGTTGCCGTGGCGTCCAGCCATCTTGTCGCCCACCGACAAGGCCCGCTTGGTGGCGATGTACACCTTGACCATTTCCAGCACGCCGGAGGGCAGCTCGTCGCCGCGTTTGAGCTGGGCCACCTTGCGCTCGCGTTCCTCGATGAGTTCGTTGATCCGCGGCCAGTAGCGGTCGTAGATCGGCTGGCAATCCTTGCGCGCCGTGGCGGGCTTGATCCACTTCAGGTCGAACCGCCACTTGGGGGCCTCGTTGGCCTTGGGCGGATCTTCCTCCAGGATCTGCTCCATGATGACTTCTTCGACTTCGCTTCGCCCCACGACCTGTTTGGTGTTGGGGTCGACGATCGGCTGTCCGATGACGGCGTCCATCTCCGCGATCATCTGCCGGAAGATGGCGATGGTCCTGGCGTTGGCCGCGCTTCGGTAATTCTTGATGCGCTTCTGGAGGTTCCGCTTCTGGTCTTCGGTCATGTGGGTCCGGCGGCTGAAGCGCTTGGTGTCAATCACGATGCCGGAGATGCCGCTGGGCACTTCCAGCGAGTCATTCTTAACATCCTCGCCCGCCCGACCGAAGATGGCGTGCAGCAGCTTCTCTTCCGGGCTCAGCTCGCTCTTGCTCTTGGGGGAGACTTTACCGACCAGGATGTCGTTGGGGTGTACCTCGGTGCCGACCCGGACGATTCCGTCCTCGTCGAGGTTGCGCAGGGCCCGCTCCGACACGTTCGGAATATCGCGGGTGAATTCCTCCCGCCCCAGCTTGGTCTCGCGAATCTCGATGTCGTGCTCTTCGATGTGGATGCTGGTGAAGGCGTCGACCTGCACCAGCCGCTCCGAGATCAGGATGGCGTCCTCGAAGTTGTACCCGTCATAGGTCATGAACGCCGCCAGCACGTTGCGTCCCAGCGACAGCTCGCCGTTCTTGCAGGCCGGGCCGTCGGCGATGATCTGCCCTTTCTTCACCGGCTGCCGAAGCTTGACGATCGGCACCTGGTTCAGGCAGGTCCGCTCATTGAGGCCCTGGAACTTGCGGAGCGGGTATTCGTCAGTGTTGTCGATCACGATCCGTTGGGCATCGACGTGGGTCACGTGGCCGTCTTTTTCGGATCGCACCACCATGCCGCTGTTGTTGGCCACCACGCGCTCCATGCCGGTGGCGACGATCGGCGGCTCGGTGACCAGCAGCGGCACGGCCTGCCGTTGCATGTTCGATCCCATGAGGGCGCGGTTGGCGTCGTCGTGCTCCAAGAAGGGGATCAGCGACGCCGACACGCCCACCGTCTGCTTTGGCGAAATATCCACGTACTCGACTTGGTTGCCACCCACCATGGCGAGATCGCCGCGGACCCGAGCCATGATGTTCTCGCCGGAGACCTTGTGCGTGGCGGGATCGACCGCGTCCGGCGGGGCCAGGATGGTCTTCATCTCTTCGTCGGCCCGGAGGAACTCGATATCCCCGTTGACCTTGCCTTTCTTGTCCACTCGGCGATAGGGCGTGATCAGGAAGCCGTACTCATCCACCGTCGAGTAGATGCTCAGCGACGCGATCAGGCCGATGTTCGTGCCTTCAGGCGTTTCGATCGGGCAGATACGCCCGTAGTGGCTGATGTGAACATCGCGGACCTCGAAGCCCGCCCGTTTTCGGTTCAGGCCGCCGGGGCCCAAGGCGGACAGGCGCCGCTCGTGGGTAAGCTGGCTCAAGGGGTTGGTCTGATCGACCACCTGTGAGAGTTCGCCGCGGCCGAAGAAGAACTCGATCGCCCCGGAGATGGCCTTGGAGTTGATCAGCTCGGCGATCTTCCCGAGCTGATCGGGGTCCTTCATGCTCATGCGCTCCTGCACCGTGCGGCGGAGCTTGAGGAAGCCCTTGCGGATTTCGTCGCAGGCCAGCTCGTCGATGGTCCGGAGGCGACGATTGCCCAGGTGATCGATGTCGTCCTCGGCGACGATGACGCGGGTCTGTCCCCAGCCGTATTCGTGGACGTTGCCGACGGAAAGCTCCTCGCTGCTGCCTTCCTTCTGGATCAACTGCTTGACCTGCTCGAACGGCTCGAACACGACGTGCTTGGCGGACGTTCCGCACAGTTCGCGCCATTCAGCCTCCACCTCGCCCTCGTGCGTCGTTTTGAGCTTTCGGGACTCGGCCTCATCGAAGGTGTAGATCACGTCCACTTTGGGGTGGTAGTTGAAGAAGTCCAGTTGGGCGATGGCCGCCGGCCCGGCCTTTTCAGCGGCAAGGTAGGCGTCGATGCCCAGCAGGATGCGGTTAGCCTGGGTGCGAATACTGGCGACGATGAAGTCCTTGGAGGCCTTCAATACGTCCGAGTCGCGGTCTGTCGTTGCACGGCCGAGCAGCCGCCGCATCACATCCACGTTGATCGACGAAGGCGGGACCCACTCCGTCGGCACATCGCAGATGGACCGCAACTGGCGCTGGATCTCCTGCACGATATCCAACGGCTGGAGCTTCTTGCGGCCTTCCCGGACCGCGTCCAGGCTGCCCAGGAGCACGCCTTTCTTGGGGTCCTTCAGCTCGCAGTCCTCGGCGAGATAGCCCGTCAACTGCTGGCAGATCTCCCGCGTCCAGCGGAGCACGCACAGCTCGAACGGAATGCGTCGCGGAACTGAGATTCCGACCCGCTCCTGGCTCCGGAGGTCCAGAAGATACTTCAGGCAGGCTATGAAATCCGCCACCGTGAGCGTGTTGAGCACCGCCGGGATGGACAGGCCGAACTTGCGGTTGATCCGGAAACGGCCGACCTTCCCGAGCCGATAACGGTTCTCGTCGTAGAACTTCTCATGGAAGAGCTTCACCGCCTTGTCCAATTGGGCGGGATTCCCCGGCCGCAGGCTGCGGTAGATCCGCATCAGGGCGTCTTCGTAGGAGCGGCAATTGTCCTCCGCCAGCGTGTTCAGGATCAGCGGGTCGGCGGCCCCTTCGATGACCTCCAGTTGCTTGAGGCTGCCGCCCTGGATCTTGCCCAGGGCGTCGCCGATCTGGCACCCGGCCCGGACCAGCAGCCTGGGCTCGCCGCTATCGTCGGTTTCCTCGTCATCATGCACGTCCGACACGGTGTACATGTCGGGCTTGAGGTTGGACGTCCGCAGGACTTTGGTGTGGTAGAACTGGCGGATGATGGCGGCGTCGCTTCCGAACGCCGGGTCCATAGCCCGAAGGAAGCAGGTCGCGGGAATCTTGCTCGACTGATCGATGCGGACCGCGAGCACGTCCTTGCGGGTGATATTGATCTCGATCCAGCTTCCGCGTTCCGGGATGATGCGGCAGGCGTGCAGCGGCCGGTCGGTTTCCAGCGTCTCCTTGATGAAGTCCACGCCGGGAGAGCGGTGAAGCTGCGAGACGATGACGCGCTCGGCGCCGTTGATGATGAATTCGCCGCCGCCGATCATGACGGGCATCTCGCCCAGGTATACTTTCTCCTCACTGATCTCGTCCTTGTCCTTGCGGTGCAGGCGGAGGTGAATCCGCAGGGGCATGCCGTAGGTCAGCCGCAACTGGCGGCATTCGTCCGGCGTGTAGCGGGGCTTGCCGAGTTCGTAGTCGAGATACTCCAGCGTGATGTTCTCATCGTAGCTGGTGATCGGGAAGACCTCGCGGAGCAGCCCCTCCAGGCCCGTCGGCGTGCGGTGCTCGGGGGCTCCCTCAGCCTGCAGGAAGCGCTTGTATGAGCCGACCTGAATCTCGATGAGATTGGGAATGGGTATCGCTTCGCCGATCTTGCCGAAATTGCGAATCTCGCTGGTTACGATCATCTCAAGCCCTTCCAATGAATGAGCAAGTGGGCCCGCTCCTCGACGGTGCCGGTGCCGTGACGCCTGGCGCTGCTCCCCGCAGAGGGCCGGGGCATGGCGCCCCAGCACCTCTGGTGGGCTGTGGCCGCGGCGTCACCTGCGCGCGTGTTGATCTCTTGGCGGGCCTGCCGCCATGCGTGTAGCGCCGCGACGCCATCTGTGCAACTTAGGAATTTGCAAGCACCCGGTGTCTTGTGAGCAAATGACAATTTGCCAGGGGACTGCGCACCGCTGTGGCCATCTAGAGCAAGGCCGACCAGTCCCACCCGATCTGCCTATTTCCGCCACCAACGGTGTCGAAACTTAAGAATTATAATGCTTCTTGGCGCGCTTGCCAGCGCAATCCGTCTTTTCCGAAGCCCCTTCCGACAACGCCCCCTGAAGGTCCGGGCACACTGCGAGAGCAACGAGCGTTCCCGGATTCTTTCTGCGAGGGCGGGCTGCCACACTTGAGTCGGAATCAATGACAACCTATTGTTTGGGCGGATGTTACGGTACGCGAGATTCCTGTAGCTAAGTTCGAGCTTGCGCTGGCCTGCGTGTGCGGCGTCGCCATCGCTACGGCGACACCAGAGTCCGGTTGTCTCGTTCCAGGTCGTCCGCTCGAAACAATTCCGCTACCGTGTGCGGGCGACAGATGATTCATCCGGCACAAGCCGACTTGTCGGCCACTACCTCCGGAGGCGGGGTGCAACCCATGACAGAAGAGCAACGTCTGGTGCGGATCTTCCACGAACGATATCTCAACGACAACCAGGATGTTCCCGTGCTGCTCGATGGGGCGATGTTGGAGCTGCGCTCGCGTCTGCTGAACGAGGAAGCGCGAGAATTCGAGGAGGCCGCGCGCGGGCGCGATCTGGTCGGGATGGCTGACGCGCTGGCCGACATGTTGTACGTCATCCTGGGCACGGCCAACGTCTTCGGGATCGACCTGGAGCCGATTGTCCGCGAGGTGCATCGATCGAACATGACAAAATCGCCGCCGAGCGGCGGGCGGGTCAAGCCAGTGAAAGGTCCGGACTGGTCGCCGCCGGACATTCGCGGCGAGTTGCTAAAGCAGGGGTGGAGGCCGGATTGAAACGGGCCGGCGCATTGCCGCTGCGATTCAATGTCGGGGCAGTTGCGGGCCTTCGGCGGAACCGGTGAGCGGACGATTGAGCGGCAGGCGGACTTCGACGCGCGTGCCTTCGCTTACTTTTGAGCTGACCTGGATCGTTCCGCCCATCTCCGATACGAGGCCGTGGACCGCCGCAAGCCCCAGTCCCACATTGTCGGAGTCGCCGCCACCCAGTGCGCCTTTGGTAGTGAAGAACGGCTCGAACAGCCGGTCGAGCAGGTCTTCCGGAATTCCGCAGCCCGTATCCATCACCGTGATGACCGCCTGCTCGTCTTCCTGCTGCATGCCGATGGTCAATCGGCCGCCGCCGCCCATGGCGTCGAAGGCGTTTTGCACGAGGCTGTCCAGAACGGGCAGCACGCGCTGCACTTCGAATTGCCGCGGGGGCATGGGTTTGATGTCGGTGACCAGCTCGATGTGACGCTGCTGGGTCTGTGGACGCACTCGTTCAATGAACGTCCCCAACAGGCCGTTGAGGTCGGCCCATTCCAGCTCCTCCGTCTCCGCCTCGGCGAAGGCGGCCAGCCGCTGGGTGATGCGCGTGGCTCGTCCGATGGCCTGGGCGAGCAAACGCAGCGTGCGCCGAAACTCCCGCGGGCTGTCGCTGGGCAGCACGTAGTCGATGCTGGTGAGCATTCCGCCGAGGATGTTGTTGAAGTGATGAGCGACGCCGCCGGCGACGTTGCCCAGCGACGCCAGCCGCCGGCTGCGGGACAGTTCCTGTGACAGCCGCTTGCGCTCCGATATATCGCGCATGCTGGCGGAAGCGCCGATGCAATTGCCGTTTGAGTCGGCAATGGGGGAGATGATCAGGACGAAGGTGGATCGCTTTCCGTCCTCGGCTTCGAATTTCACCTCGAGGTCGCCCGAGCTCTGTTTTTCGAAGGCGGCCTGGAGCAGATCGCGCACCTGCTGCCGATGGGCCTCGGGAAAAATGTCCAGGAAGGACCGCCCCTTCATCTCCTCGGAGGAGGAGTGGAATTGCCGCCCGGCCTGCTGGTTCCAGAACCGAACCCGGGAATCACGATCCACGGCGATCAGCGTGAACGCCAGGTTGTCGCAGATCTGCCGAAAGTAGTTCTCAGTTCCTTCTTCCATAACGAGGCCTCGACCGGGACCAGGACAGTCTTGCGCCCTCTCCCTTATTTTACGCCGGATCGCGCCCCTCGCGCACCGGCCGGGGATTGCTGCGTCTGGGATCGTATGATCGGGCTGATTATATAGATGCTCTCACGGCCCTGGCCGGGATATTCTTCCTCCTCCGGGCTGCCTGCATTCGCGGCGGGTTCCAGGAAAAACGGCGTCCCCAGCAGCGGCCGCTGCACCGCTGCCTGCGCCGGACCGACCAGCAGGAACCCTCCCTGGGGGATCTGCGCCGAGAAAGTCAGCTCGGTGAAGGTGTGGCGCCTTTCCTGGGGCTCCTGCTTCGCTCCCTGCGGCGTTATGGTCCATTTCGGCGGGCCCGGCGGCTCCTCGATTTCCGGCACGACCTCCAGCCAGACTTCGTGAAGGTTCGGCGACCGCATCTCGAAAGTCAGCTTGAATCTCGCTTTGGCGTCGACGAAGTCGAGCCCGTGCAACAATCCCTGTCGGTCGTAATAGAAGACCGTCTGTCGCGGCTGGCATGGACCGACCTCCAGCTCCACCGCGCGGGAGGCATCCGGCAAGGCTGTATCCAAGGCACTTCGAACGCCCTGCAGCTCGTCAAGCCAGCCGCGCAGCGCGGCGCGGTCGGATTCGCGGCCGACGACGGCCCGGAATCCGTTGTCCGCGAGCCGGAAGGTCGTCGCCGCTTCGGGCAGGGGACCGGTGACCAGTTTCCAGAGCATGGCGTCGTTGGAACTGAATGTGCCGCTCGGCGCCCAGAAACGGTGGACCTTGAACTCCACCACAAGGCGTTGAGGCTGCCGATCGAAGATGCTGGAACCTCGCGTTTCACCGGCGCCACTTTGGCCCGCCGTGGAGGCCGCGCCCGGCTCGACGGCCGGAGATGAAGATTGGCGGGGGATGAGAGAGGAGATGCAGCCGCCGGAGCTTCCCCAAGTCAGCAAGGCAATCGTCACGGGCATAAACGATCGCCATGGAGCGGCTGTTTTGCCCGCGCACAACCTGGCGTGCGGCTGATCCGACCTGACGCATCGGCGGTGCCGGTTCTCCATCCCGGGGCAGCCGCGCGGAGGCGTTACAGGCCGCGGTGAGGACTGCTTCCACGGCTTGCCGATACACTCAGTTGCCTGCTGGCGCGATGAGAACACTCGGATGATTCTCTCGGTCGACCGTGAGCCCGTCAACATGGCATCGCGCGTCCGTCCAGCCCGGCAAGGTATACCATGCCGGATCATCCGCGGCGCAGGGAAATCAGGCGTCAACCACCTGATTCGTTGGGTCCGGAGATCAGCCTCTGGCCAGGCGGCACAGCACCTCGCAACCGCGGCGAATGAGATCGTCGGCCGTGGCGTAGCTGATGCGGAAATGAGTGTCGCGCGACGAGAAAATGCTGCCAGGGATGACGAGCACGTTCTGCTCCGCCGTCTTTTCGCAAAACTCGGTGGCGTTGGCAAACCGCGACGGCACCTTCGGAAAAACGTAGAAGCCGCCGGAGGGGCGCTGGAACTCGAAACACGGTTCCAGGAGCGTGCACACCAGGTCGCGCTTTTTGGTGTAAGCCTGCCGGTAGTCGGAAACATCGGTGTGCAGGGCCGTCAGGGTGGCCACCTGTGCCGGCGACGGGGCACAGACAAAGGTATACTGCTGAAACTTGGTCATTTCGCCCACGACCGTTTCCGGCCCGGCGGCATAGCCCATCCGCCAACCGGTGATGCCGTAGGTTTTACCGTAGCCGCGCAGTAGCAGCGTGTTGTCAGGAGCATACGGCATGGGGCACGGATTGGGGCCGTCGTAGCAGAGCTTGTCGTAGATCTCGTCGGAGATCAGCAGCAGGCCGTGCTTTTGGGCAAGCTCGGCGGCGGCACGCACTTCGTCCTCGGTCTGCACGCGGCCCGTCGGATTGCCCGGCGAGTTGATCATGATCGCCTTGGTCCGCGGAGTGATCGCGGCCTCAACGGCGCGGGCGTCGAATCGGAAATCGGGATAAGAAGGAATCGGCACCGGCCTGCCGCCGAGCATGCTGACAAGCTGGAAATAAGAGACGAAGTAGGGATCGAGGAAGATGACCTCATCCCCCGGGTCCACGATCGCCAGCAGCGACAAGGTCAGTCCGCCGGACACGCCCGCGGTGATCATCACGGACAGATCGCGACCGTAGGCGGCCTTCAGCTCCGCGCTGATCCGCTGTCGCAGCTCGGGCAGGCCGGCGCTGGGCGTGTAACGATTCTTGCCCTGCTCAATGGCCTTGATCGCCGCTCGCTTGACAGCGTCGGGAGCGTCGTAGTCGGGTAATCCAATGGAGAGATCGCACGGATCCTTCATCCGGCTGGCGAGCTCGAAGAACTTGCGAATGCCGGAGAACTGCACCTTCCGCGTACGATCAGCAAGCAGCTTACTCGCATCCACGGTCAGCCTGCTCCTTTGTCGACTCACCAGCCCGAGTCGCGAGTTTTGGCGCTTCCTCAGTTACTCCCTTGCCGCCGGGCCCCCAATGTACGGCGCGACCGAGACGCAATCCGGCTACTTGGCCGGAGGAGGAGGAGCGGCGCCCTCAGCCGGAGCAGCGCCTTCGGCGCCTTCAGCCGCGGCCTTCTTCTTGGTCTTGGCGCCCACGGGCACCTTGCGATGCGCCACCTTGGGCAGCCCCGTCGGCTTGTCGCCCTCGTGGAACTTCTCCTGCTCCTCGAGGATCTTGATCCGCTCGTCGCGAGTCAGCACGTTCCGATGCCGCTCAAGCGAGCTCTTGGTCTTCAACGAACGATCCATTGACATCCAAACTTCTCCTGGCCACTAAACCGGCTGGCCCTGTTTCGTCTTGTTGTATCCCACGAAACCACAACCCTTGAACTCATAGGCGCCGCCGGCTTTTCGATACTCCTGGCCCAACGCCTCTACTTTCCTGCGAAACGCCTCGCGCTGCTTGGCGGAGTCCTTGTCCGGCGGGAATCCCTGCTCGCTGTAGAGCACGTACCCGTTGCTGTGCCGCCGGGCGACGGTCTTCACGCCTCTGTCCGCCAGGAACCGGCGGGCGTCCTCCAGGTCTTTCGCCACCACGTCGCCGCTGCGATCCCGCGTGATGAGGAACGACTCGATCTGCAGGTAATTCAGCTTGGCCGCGGCGGACGCATCCGTCGGCTCGTCATTCGGCTTCGGCGAACCGTTGGCCACGACACCCGCCTCAGGCTGTCTGGCCGGCGGCGGCTTCAGCAGATGCGACAGATCCGGGCTCTGCGGCGCCTCCTCGCGGCGTGACGGCTTCTCCTTGTCCTGCTGTCTGCTCAGGCTGGGCAGCAGCGGCGTGGGGGATGGCTCCGACGGCTTCGTGATCGCCGCGGCAGTCGCCATCGTGCCGGGCTTGCCACCCATCGACCATCGCCCCAGCGAATACCCGGCCAGCATCAGCAGGCAAACGGCAGAGGCGGTCACCAGCATCACCACCGTGTTGAACGACACCACGAGACGCCCACCGGCAAATTGCACGGACCGTTCGTCCTGCGACAGGCCGGCACTGGCCCTGGCGGCGGCCTTTGCCGCCTTGGCGGCTTCCTTGGCCTGGCGCGCGGCCGCTTTGGCCGCCAGCCGCTCGGCCCTTCGTTCAGCCTTGGCTCGGGCGCGCATCTCCGCGGCCTCGCGCTGACTGGCCAGCTCCATGGCGGCCTCTTCCTCGGTCAACGCCTGGGCCACCGTCGGTACCCGTGTACCCGTTGCCGCAGACGGTCTTCGTGCGAACCAACCCCGTTGCGCCGAGGGGTATTGCACCTGTGGTGCCTTGTTCATGACCTCGAAGAGGTTTGGCCCCCGCCTTGCTTTGTTCACAGTGGTACACTCCCGCAGCGCTCTGCGGCGTCAGAGCGATGGTGAATTCCATAGGATAACCCCTTTGCCGGCAATTTCAATCGCGCCTTATCGGCGTGGCCGGGGCATTCGGACGTCAAGGCCGCAGGACGATGGCGGCCTGCCCTTCGGCTGTGATTTGTCCAATCTCGACCGCGCAGGGCGTTTTTGCGGCCTTCAGGCGGTCGATGGCCTCGGCAGCGCGGTCCGCCGCCACCGCCAGCAGCAGGCCGCCGGAGGTCTGGGCATCCGCCAGGACGCCCACCAGGACGTCGTCGACGCCGTCCGCACGACAGCGCTCGCCGATGAAATCCAGCGTGGACTTGTGCGTGCGGGTGAGCGCGCCGGCCCGGGCCAGTTGCAGCGTCGGCCCGATAAGCGGGACTGCCGGCACGTTGATCTCGATCGTGACGCCGGATGCGTCCGCCATCTCCCAGGCATGGCCGACGAGCCCGAAGCCGGTGACATCGGTCACGGCGTGGGCGCCCACAGCCCGGGCCACGTCTGCGGCGGCGGCGTTCAGCTCGATCATGATCGCGATGGTTTCCGCCAGGTCGCTCGCCGGGATCTTGCCTGACCGGGCGGCGCCGGTCATCACGCCCGAACCGATGGGCTTGGTCAGGATGAGGCGGTCGCCGGGCTTGGCGCCGGCGTTGGTGAAGAACTGGTCGGGGTGGACTACGCCGGTGACCGCAAGGCCGTACTTGATCTCGGCGTCGCGGACGGAGTGGCCGCCGAGGATGACCGCGCCGGCTTCGGTGATCTTGTCCGCGCCGCCGGCGAGAATCTGGTTCAGGATCTCGATGGGCAGGTCCTTGTCAGGGAAGCCCACGATGTTCAGACAGGTCACGGGCTTGGCGCCCATGGCGTAACAATCGGAGAGGCTGTTGGCCGCGGCGATCTGCCCGAAGGTGAAAGGGTCATCGACGATGGGGGGGAAGAAGTCGGTGGTCTGGACGATGGCGAGGTCGGGGCGCAGACGGTACACGCCGGCGTCTGAGAAGTGGTCAGCGCCGATGAGCAGGTCGGGGTGGTGAGTCGGGGGTAGGCTGCACAGGACCTGTGCAGTAGCTCCGTAAGGGAGCTTGCCCGCTCAGCCGCCACACGAGGCGTAGCTGGTCAGCTTTACTTGTTTGCCGGTCGTCACGCTGGCTTCCTCGGATATAGTCTATGCACAGATGCTCATTGTACGTTGTCCATGTCGGCGGGCA
Source organism: Phycisphaerae bacterium (assembly GCA_035542775.1). Taxonomy (GTDB): domain Bacteria; phylum Planctomycetota; class Phycisphaerae; order UBA1845; family UTPLA1; genus DATKKX01. Next base: position 21,786 of record DATKKX010000088.1, read on the forward strand.
AGCAACCGGAGACTCTCAAGTGCCCCCAGGGCGAAGTTCCGTGGTCGCGACCGCAGACTCGGGTACAATTCGGTCCGTCGGGCCGCGAGGGCTCGCATGCCCCGCGCCGACGAGGGCGTTTCTTGATCAAAGCAGCTTCACCAAGCGTGATCGTGCTTGCAGGACCGAACGGAGCCGGCAAGACCACGGCTGCGCCTCGCTTGTTGAAGGGCTCGTTGGACGTTACCGAGTTCGTCAACACAGATCTCATCGCGGAGGGCTTGTCCGGGTTTGCGCCGGAGGGAACGGCCCTGCTGGCCGCTGAAGCTATGTTGTCGCGAATTCGGACTCTCGCGCGGCAGCGGGTCAGCTTCGCATTCGAGACGACTTTGGTCAGTCGCTCGCTCCTTCCATGGCTTCGGGAGCTTGTCGAGGACGGGTATCGTTTCCACTTGGTCTTTCTCTGGCTGCCGTCCGTGGATTTGGCGGTCAATAGAGTGGCATGTCGTGTGCGGCTGGGCGGCCATAACGTGCCGAAGGACACGATTCGCCGGCGGTATGATCGTGGTCTCCGCAACTTCTTCCAGTTGCACCGGCCGATTGCCACGACCTGGCGGATGTACGATAATTCACACGGTCGCCGCCCGCGGCGGATAGCATCTGGGGCCGGCGGGCGGACGACGCGGATCGTTGATGAGCAAGTGTGGAACCGGATTCTGAGAGAGCATGCGACATGAAGGCCAAGCCACGTAAGGACATCACGGCGATCTTTCGCGAGGGCACGCTCATTGACCGGGCCATAGCCGCCGCGGCCCGTGATGCGATCCGCCGCCACAAGCAGGCCGGGGTGCCGCTGGCCTACTGGCAAAACGGCAAGACGGTGTGGGTCGACGCGGCCGACCTCGAACCCAAACGCCGCGCTCGCCGCGCCAAACGCCGCCGGGTTCGCGCGACTCGGTGACCGGCACCGCGCCATTTTTGAATATCGAGTTCGAAATCCCTTCCTTGAGATTGCCACCTGAGATCCTCGAATCGGGCGGCCGAGGCGACGTTGCGGTACGATGCCTAGGTGGTCAACCTCCGGCTTCTTCGGCAATAAGGAGGGCGAGCAATATGGCCAACAAGAAGCATCCCAGAGCCGCGATCATCATCGCCTTGCTGGGCATTGGCTTGGCCGCAGGTTTGGTCCTGGCCTATTGGGACAACCTAGCGACCGCGTGCCGCTCGTTGGCGGCGATGGGGATCAGGATCTCGTCACCGCGAACAACCAGTTCGCCTTCGACCTCTATGCCCAGTTGAGCAAAGACCGTGGAAACGACAACATCTTCTTTTCCCCGTTGAGTCTCTCGGCCATCTTGGCTCAGACCTACGCAGGCGCCCGGGGCAACACCGCCAAGGAAATGACGGAGACTCTGCACCTCGACCCTGAAGCCGACCGGTTGCACCCGGCAATGGCGGCGCTGCTCGCCAGCCTGGAACCGCCGCAGGGCAAGGCTCCGTATGAGCTGAACATTGCCAACGCCCTGTGGCTGGAGCAGACCTACACCCTTCTGCCCGAGTTCGTTTCGCTCTGCCAGAATCACTATCGCACCGCCCCTCGCTCGGTCGACTTCAAGCACGCCGCCGAGGCCCAACGAAAGACGATCAACGACTGGGTCGCAGAACAGACTCACGGCAAGATCCAAGATCTGATGCCGTCGGGCTCTGTGAATCCCGACTCGCGCCTCGTTTTGACCGATGCGGTGTACTTCAGGGGGGCCTGGCTCTCGCCATTCAGCGAGAGACTAACGGAGAGCAAGGAATTCAAAACGCCGGGTGAGAAATCGGTTCAGGCGCCCATGATGCGACAGACCAGCTTTTTCGGCTATATGCAACGCCGGGACCTGCAGGTTCTGGAGATGCCGTACGTCGGTCGCTCGCTGAGCATGGTCGTGTTGCTGCCCCGCAAGATCGACGGCTTGCCGGAGTTGGAGGAGAAGCTGAGCGCGAAGACGATCTCCGCCTGGACCCGGAAGTTGAGCAAGCAGGAGGTCAAGGTCGAGGTCGAGTTCCCGCGATTCACCGTGGCCACATTCTACTCGCTCGCCGCGACGCTTCGAGCCATGGGCATCCGAGATGCGTTTTCGCGGAAGGATGCCGATTTTTCCGGCGCAACCAGTTCGGGACCGCTGTTCATCGGCGCGGTGATGCATGAGGCTTTTGTCGAAGTGAACGAGAAAGGCACCGAAGCAGCCGCCGCGACAGGCTTAGCGAAATATGCAGGCAAAGGAGGTGAACCACCGCCGCCTCCGCCCGTCTTTCGCGCGGACCACCCCTTCATTTTCCTCATCCGCGACATGCGCTCCGGCAGCATCCTTTTCCTCGGCCGTGTACTGAACCCGAAGACGGGGCCGGATTAGGACCAACTGCTGGTGCCGCAGCAGCAGGGTGGTTTTCGTCTGGTGTACACGCGAAGGAAGGGCTTATGGTCGCGTCGCGCCGAACGCTTCCTCCAGGAACGCCTGCATCTGGCTCCAAGCCCGCCGGGCGGTGCGTTCGTCGTAGCTGACTCCTTCCATGCCGGGGCGGCCGGCGGCGGGGTTCATAAAGCCGTGCTTGGCGCCGGCGTAGATGATGATCTGCCAATCAACATTCGTCTTCCGCAGGCTGTCCTCGAAGGCCTTGACGCTCTCGTCCGGTACGTGCGGGTCGGCGGCGCCGTGAAGGACGAGGATGCGGGCCTTGATGCGGGCGCCGTCGGCCTCTGCATACGGCATCAGACCGCCGTGAAAGCTTACCACGGCGGCAACGTCCGCGCCGGTCGCGGCGAGCTGAAGCACGGTCGAGCCGCCGAAGCAGAAGCCGATGGCGGCGATGCGCTTCGAGTCGCAGTGCTCGTCGCGGGCCAGGGCGTCGTATGCGGCCTGGATGCGCTTTCGCCAGCGGGGGAGGTCTTCGCGGAACTGGCCGGTCAGCTTTCCGGCTTCGGCGGGGTCGGAGGTGACGTGCCCGTCGCCGTACATGTCGACGGCGAGGGCGACGTAGCCCAGGGCGGCGATCTGGCGGGCCTTTTCCTTGGCGAAGTCGTTCAGGCCCCACCACTCGGGGACGACCAGCACGCCGGGCCGCTTGCCCGAGGAGGTTTTGTCGTAGGCGAGGTAGCCGCGCAGCTCGATGTCGCCGTCACGATAGACCAGCGGCTGGGTGGTGATGGAGCCCTGAGCCGCCGGCTGAGTGGTGACAGGAGCCTGTGGTCGCGATAGGGCGGAGTCTGGGGCGACGGGTGGTTTGCCGGTTTGATCCTGCGTTGCAGCCACGAGCGCGGCCGTCAACGCGATTCCTGCTGCGGACATGGTGATGGCCTCCCTGGATGCGGTTGCCCGAAACACTGGGACATAATAGGCGCGCCGGCATCGCGGCCGCTTGGCGATGCGAGGGGGAACGCGTGGGGGCCTGCCGGGACGCTTTTTGGTTGACTGACGGGGATTGAAGGGGGTAAGGTCATGGTAGGGCGGGGGTGGTGAGGACATCCGTGAGCGGGGCTGATCGTTTCGTGAATCTTGCCTTTCTGCGTGGGGGGAACTGGTGGCGCATCGCGTGCCTGGGCGCCATTCTTGGTCTTGGTACCTGCCAGTTGACGAGGGCGCAAACCTACACCGTCGAGATCGTCGGCACGGAACGCCGGTGCAAGCTCGACGGATTCCACTTCTTGACTGTCATTGCCGACCAGGGTGTGCTGGCGATCAGAGGCCACCCGGGCGTTGACCCGAACGGATGGGGGTACACGTGGTATCCGGAGGCCTTTATCGCCGGCGCGGTACTGCACCATCTGACCGGCGAGAGCGTGACGGCGGAGGCGGATCACATTACCGTCACGGCTTCCGGCGGGGTATCGCGCGGATCCGACGACACGTACGGCACGTGGACTATACAGCTCACGTTCCAATACGATCCCGTTGCGAAACGGATCACGGGCTCCGGCTCGTACTCGATCAGCCTGCCCGGCACCCTGTCCGGGGTCGGGGACCTCAATCTGTACAGGATTGCGAGCAATTACCTGCAGAACGTTCCCCTGTTGACCTGCACGTATGGTGACACGGGCGACATGACGGATGTTCAGGCGGATGAGGAGGTGCAGCACTTTACGTGGGTGCCGCCGCCTCCGCCGGAGGATCCGGGATTCTTCCCGCAGGACCATACAGGTTCATTGCTCGTCCAAGTCAGCGGCCGGCTGAATAACGTGGATACGATGGCCCAGGGGCATCCCTTCGCGATTGCCGCGGCGTATAAGCCCAGCGTTTCGGTGGGGCTGGTGTCGAGTGACCCCGGGATTGCGATGATCTTCGGGGCGCTTTACGACCAGAGCCACAATCAGGACTTTGCTGCGGACAACGTGGGCATTACGCCGCTGGTTCTGAGCTCGTCGCCGTCGACGGAATTCAGTTTCAGTGTCACGTTTGAATCCAGCGCTCTCCCGGGGGACGGGAACGATGCGGATTTCGATGGGATCGTTGATGGGCTGGACCCGTTTCCGAATTGTGGGACGTGTCCTGGCAATCTGAGCTGCCCGGGCGGGGCCACGGTCGATCGTCAGGCGAATGGCGGCGATATCGAGGTTTTTGTCGGCTGCCTTCTGGTTGGTTCGGCTACGGCGCCGGGGTGCGGTTGCGCCGACATGGACGCAAACGACGTCATCGATGCGTCGGATGCGGGGTTGTTTGTGGACGCGATTCTCGGTTTGTCGATGGCGTGCCTGTGACGGAGAACGAGGGCGGTGGTTCGAGGGCGCGCGCTACAAAAACTGTCGCCCTTCCAGGGCTGCATGGCGGGCGCCATTCCGGGGCTGCATAGCGGGCGCCATTCCGAGGCTGCATGGCGGGCGGCATTCCGGGGCTGCATGGCGGGCGCCATTCCGGGGCTGCATAGCGGTCGCCTTTCTGAACAGATCGAGTGCCTGCGCACATGGCAAGACGCTGAGGCGCTACCGCATGTCCGGGCGGCCGGACGGCCGCTCAGCAGCCGTGGAATTTCGCGGCGCGCTTCTTGAGTTCTTCCATGGGCACGTCTTCCACATGCGTGGCGAAGCCCCAGGTGTGGCCAAAGGGGTCTTCCAGCCCGATCGAGCGGTCGCCGTAGAAGCGGGTGGTCATGGGGCTCACTATCTTGGCGCCGCATTCGACGGCCCGATGGGCGAAGGCCTCCACGTCCGGGACGTAGATGTAGATCGATGTCGGTGAGCCGCCCAGGGTCTGCGGGCTGCGGGCCCCCATCTTGGGCTGCTCGTCGGCGAGCATGATGACGGCCTCGCCGATGCGGATTTCGGCGTGGCCGACAGTCCCGTCGGGAGCATCGAAACGCATGGTTTCGACCGCGCCGAAGGCCTTCTTGTAGAAATCGATCGCCTTGGCGGCTCCCTTGCAGGTCAAGTGGGGTAGCGCGCCGTGGTATCCGTCGGGGATGGGCTTGACTTTACCGGCCATAGATGGATCTCCTTGTCGGGGCCGCCCGCCGCGTCGTCTGTCCAGTTCGGTCCAGGCTTCGGCTGGGTCCAGGCCTGTTTCAATATAGCGCCGCCGGACAGCCCTGGGCGCCCAGAATCTGTAACGCCGGCAGGCCGGCCGTGCGGAGCCCAGTGTTGTGGGGTCGTCATGCAAGGCCAGAGCAGCGCCCTGGCGAGAGATAGGGTCTCTGCCGATCTAAAGCACCGATGAGCCGCAGGAGATGTGCCTGGCGCCAGGCTTGTTGCAGCACGCATTCAGATGATAAAATCCACGAGTCGCCTGGCCGAAGTCAAACACTGATCGGAGAGCAGTCATGTCTTCCGCAGAGCTACTCCACAAAGGTATGGTTCTTCGCCACGAGGGGCGGCTGTACATGGTGATGGATTTCTTCACCGCCCAGTCCGGCAAACAGAAGCCCACGGTTCACCTCAAACTGCGTGACGTAAAGAGCGGACATGCCGCCGATCGCACACTGGATCAGATCGGCAAGATCGAGGAAGTGGAGGCGGAAACCAG
>DATKKX010000089.1:0-26141 GCA_035542775.1 Phycisphaerae bacterium
CTCTAAGAGGATTTTACTAGCCCATCTAGGGGAGGACCCATATTCCGGGCTTTGAATCGGCCTTCGCCGATGAGATGACGCCAGTCTTGGAGGCATGAAGTCGTCTTCAGACCAGGTGATGGCGGATAGCGAAACTGACGGCCTCTGCCCGCGAGCTCAGGCCCAGTTTCTTATAGAGGTTCTTGAGATGCGACCGGACCGTCGAAGTGGAGATATTGTTCTGGGCCGCGATTTCCGTGTTGCCCAAGCCTTGCCCTACCAGCCGCAGCATGCGGAGTTCTTGCTGCGTCAGACGGGCGACCGGCTCAGGGGGCATGTGCCCGCTGGTCAGGGACAGCAGGTGCGTCGCCACCGCCTGGGACAGCGTGACCTGCACGGCACGCTCCTGGGTTATGTCGCAGACCAGCATGGCGCGCCCGATCTCCCTGCCCTCCCCGTCCAGGCACCGCGTGGCATTCACTTTCAGGTCCATCGCTTTTGGCCAGCGGACGCTGATCTCGGCATAGGCATTGGCATCCTTGTTCGCGACGTCATGCCAGAAAGCCAGCATCTGGGGGTTCTTCAGAACGTGGTCCATCGATCGGCCCGAACAGGCGGCCAGTTCCACGCCCAGCAATTTCTCGGCGGTGCGGTTCAGCCAGACAACTTTTCCCCGATGGTCCACGAGAACCAGGCCCACCGACAGCCCTGAGACCGCGTTTACGATGAGGCACTGATTCAGGCATTCGCCGTTCAGGGCTCCAAGGCACTTCACGGTTTGCGCTCCCTGGAATCTAATGTTCACACTCGCACAGTCAACACAGGGAGATTATACTCCCGCCTCGTTCGATATGCCGTCAACTTCGTCAAATCCAACCTGCCGCAGGGCGACCGCTGGACTGCTCATGACCGCCCTGGTTCTCGTCTTGGGGTCGGTCGCCCGTGCGTCCGACCCGGACAACTGCCTCCTCTGCCACCAGTTCCGAGGCCTGAGCCGTTTCGATGTCGACGGCAACCTGGCGCATGTGTTCTTTGTTGACCCCTCCTACGTCCAGCAACTCCGCGGGCCCCACGCCCGCCTGGCGTGCACCGATTGCCACCCGCGAGACCAGGTGGCGGTCATTCCCCATCAAACCGTCAGCCGCGTGAGCTGCGTCGAAATCTGTCACCTCCTGGAGCCGGGCAGCACCGAACGCCGCTTCAGCCACGGCAACATCGCCCGAATGCTCGACGCCGGCGCGCACTCGCTGCAAACGCTGTCGCAGTTGCAGTTCGCACAAGGGCCGCTCCTCCGTGATAAACAGGCGCTGTGCCTCTACTGCCACGATGAGCCGCTCTTCCGCAGCCCCGCCGCCGTGCTCCCCACGATCGACGTTACCGACCCGCGGACCTTCGACCGCTGCGAAGTCTGCCACGCGGAACAGATACCGGTGGATGTGGCCTACTACCTCCGGCATATCGCCGCGCGCTTGCAGCAGTCGCGGCCGCCGCTGGAGCAGGCCCAGGTATGCGCCGTCTGCCACACCGACCCGGCCGTTCTCAAGTCCCACGAAATGAAGGATGCCGTCGCCAGCTTCGTTCTCAGCTTTCACGGGAAGGCGGCGCTGCTCGGCGCGACCAATGCGGCAACCTGCGTGTCCTGCCACGTCCACGCCGGCGAGAATGCCCATCTGATGCTCGGCCACGCCAACGAACACTCCTCCGTGAACTCGAGAAACGTCGCCAACGTCTGCCGCAGCGCCGATTGTCACCCTGACGCCGATCCACAACTGGCCGCCGCGGCCGTACATCTCGATCTGCCGACCGCCTGGGGCTCGCTGGAGTTCTGGATCGCCGCTGCTTTCATTATCCTCACGCTCGGCACCTTCGGACCCTCGCTGGTGCTGTGCGTGCTGGAGCAGGTCCAGATCGCCGTCGGGCGCGAGCACCCCCATGCCCCGGCCGTCGAGCGCCTCGTCGAGAAACTGCTCGCCAAGCCGGAGGGGCGCCTCCGTCTCCAACGCTTTACCGTCAACCAGCGCGTGCAGCACTGGATCCTGGTCCTGCTCTTCACCACGCTGGCGATCACCGGCTTTCCCATGAAATTCGCCGATCGCGGATGGTCCCGGGCGGTGGTCGAGACCTTTGGCGGCCTGCACGTGACGCGGACCATTCACCACTGGGCGGGCATCGCCCTCATCCTGGGGCTCTTCGTTCACCTGATGTACTGCCTGGCGACGCTCGTGGAACGCAGCCGCGAGCGGACCCCGGCGGGTCGGCGGGTCGGTCTGTTCAAGGCCCTGCTGAACCTGCCGATGGTGGTCAACCCCGGCGAACTCCGGAAAACCTGCCAGTTGCTGCTTTACCTCATGGGCCGGCGGGCGGAGCCGCCGAGCTTCGGCCGCTTCAATGTCAAGGAGAAGTTCGAGTACATCGGCGTCTTCTGGGGAACCACGCTGCTGGGGCTCACCGGGGCCCTGCTGTGGGGACAGCAGTTCTGGTCTCACTACATCACGGGGCGGATCTTCAATATCGCCCTGATCGCCCACACCTATGAGGCGTTCCTGGCCATCATTCACGTGGGCATCCTGCACATCGTCAACGTGGTTTTCTCGCCGCACGTTTTCCCGCTGTCCAGGGCGACAATCACCGGCGACACGCCGGTCGGAGAGCTGGCCGAGCAGCACAGTGAGTTCGTTCGCGAGGCGGCGAGCAAGGCGGGTATCACCGAATCGACGGGGGAGGTTTATGACTAAGGCGACGGCGGCAAGATTCGGCGGCCACCTCCCCGGCGGGAAGCTCCTCCGCTTCCTGCGCGAGATCGGGGTGCGTGTCTATGCCGTCGGCATCGTCGCTCTGGTCTGCTGGCTCAGTTTCTTCGCCTTGCGCTATCTGGTCGTGACCCTGATGTTCCCGTCGAAGGCGCCACCCCAGATCATCGGCATCCCGACACGGCTGGACAGGGAGCTCCTGCAAACTCGCCGAAGCCAATGGCCGGGCATCGAGATGATCGCCAATCCTCGCACGCCGCCCGCCCATTACCACCGCGTCGATGGCTGGATTCAGCCCGATCGCTTCAACGACTGCACGCAGAGCGGCTGCCACCTGGCGCTGCCTCATACCAAGCGGAAGGAGGTGCGGGCCTTCCTGAATATGCACGCCACCAGCATCCAGTGCGATGTCTGCCACGCTCAATCCAATGTCAGACCGTTGGCTCTCACCTGGTATGATCTTGATCGCGGGAAGGCTTGCGACTCTCCGGCCGCGCTTCGGGCCTATGAGTTTGTGACCTCCGAGGAGGGCCGCAAGCAACTTGCGGAGCCGACGGCTGCCGTTCAGAAGAAGCTGGTTGACCTGTTGACTGCGGCATCGCGGGCCGCCGACGGCCTCTACGCACTTCAGCAACTGGCCCGGCACGTGGCCTCCGTGCGACCGACCAGCGACGCATTCCAGAAGCTGGTCGAGGCCGTGCGATCGGCGCTGCCGCGGCACTTCCGTGGGGAATACGGAGCCAAGCTGGCCTTGCGTGATCCGGCCACTGGCCGGCCGATCCTGAAGCACCCGGAGACTGCCAAGGCGGTGACGGAATACCTGGAAGGCGGCACGTCCCTCAAAGGCGCCGAACGCGACGCGCTGCTGGCCAGGATCCATCCGCAGAAACGCGCGGAACCCCTGCACTGCACCGACTGCCACCGCAAAGACGACTCCCTGATTCCCTTCGGCCAGATCGGCTATCCGCCGGCCAGACAGGAGGCCCTGACCGGGCCCACGATTTTCCAGATGATCCAGAACATCTCCGCCGGTCAACCGATGAACCTGCCGAGCTTCATCAGCCCGAGTATCCCTCAACCGGTGCCTCCACAGCCTCAGGCAACGCAGCCGTCGATGTAGAAGCTGGAAGGCAGCCAGCCGGTCCCACAGCCACAGCAGACGCCGTAGCCATCACCAGGCGCCACAAGCACCACACACGCCGCCGGCACCGCAGACGCCCTAGGCCCGGAGGGCCGACCAGCCGAGGACATGAGTCCTCGGAACGCCCGTGCCACAGCCCATCAACCCTTGAAAAGGGCGACAGATTTGACTTCCCACGGCCGGATCTCACAAACGCCGAAGGCCCCGCGTCTCCGCGCGAAGCCTTCGGTGAAGGTGAAGCGTAAAGGAGGAGGATTGGTTCGTTTACGATCGGCGGCGGAGCAGCGCCAGGCCGCTCAGGAGCATCAAGCCCAGCGTCGCCGGCTCGGGAACATCATGAAACACCGACACGTCGCCGCTCCGCAGTGGCGTCAGAGGTGGGTACGGCTGCCCGTTGTCCAGAGCAATGTCGTCGATCCAGTCTCCGATCTTCAGGTCGGTGGTGCGGTTGAGGAACACATCTCCAACGCCCCACGGCGAATCCCATGAATTCATGATCACCCCATAGCGAAGATCGGCCGGTGTCATCCCGGGCCCGGACACGGCGAAGTTCATGATCCGCGTCGCCGTCTGGCCCGGCATGATGTTGCCGAAATCCCAGGCCGGCACGTAGTAGTTGCCGAACGGCCACCGCCCCGCCGGGTTTCCGGGGGTCCAGCAATACCACGCCGCCTGGTCCTCGTTCAAAGCGATGATGTAGGGGTTGGTGTTGCGATAAGGCGCATTCCACACCGCGGGCAGGTTGGCCGTGTCGGTAACAGCGAACTCGGCCGTCAGCTTGGTGCCGAACAACGGGCCGAAGTATTTCTCAGGGGTGTGCAAGTACTCCTCGTGGCTGTTATTGCCGTCCGCCCATTGACCCTCGCCGGGCGTATCATTGGTGATCTGGGCCTGGATGGTGAGCCCGATGATGTTCAGTCCCTGCATCTGCACGTTCATCACCTTCCCATAGATGGCGTTGCAACCGGCGAAGCCCCCGCCCAACCCAGGGAGGTTGTCGTAGAATTCGTGCGTTCTGTATTCCTCGTGGCCGGTGGCGTAATTGCGGAACCACTGCCCCTGGATGGCGTGCGGATCCTGCACCGGGCCGGTCCAACTCGGCACCGGTGTGACCGGCGGCTTGGTGATCGGTAGCGAAGGACTTGCCGCGGCATAGGTTCCCAGGCAAAGCGTGACGACGACTGCGATAGTTGTTGTGCCTTTCATGGTCGTTTTCCTTTCTTTCTGGGCGGATCGGGCGGCCCCTCCGGCCGCCGTCATCGACCCGCTACGATCCCCGCGATTGCCCCCGCCACCTGGGATCAGGATCCCAGGCGGCGAGAGGCGCAGCCTCGACTCCCCAGGGGAAGACGGGCGATTCGCCGGCGTGGCCACGGGAAAATCAGGGCATGCCAATGCAGCCCCAAACGCACGACGTCCCGGCCGGAATCCTTTCATCCATCCAGCACCTTTGGCTTTGGCCGCTGGGCAACCGTTCCGCTCGCGCCGATTCTCCGGAGTCGACGCCGTTGCGTGCCGACCGCCGCGCGCCGTAACTTGGTTATGGAACAACCGGCGGGAGGTGAAGAACATGCATGCCAGGCAAATTGATGCTGAACCGACGCGAGTCCGCCGGCGCGATCGAGCGGTCGAGGACCAGGCGTGGATGCGAGACTTTCTTCGCCGTGCCGCTTACTGCACCTGGGCGACGCCCCACGAGGATCTGCCGCGATTGCACATCAACCTGTTCGCATATGACGAAGCCGCCAACGTCATCTACCTGCATACTGGACGCGAGGGACGAACGCCGCATGACGTGCGGGACAACGGCTGTGTCAGCTTTTGTGTCAGCGAGATGGGCCGGCTGCTGCCCGCGGAAGTGGCCGGGGCGTTCAGCGTCGAGTACGCCAGCGTCATGATCTTCGGTCGAGTATCGATCGTCGCAGATGAGGCGGAGGCGCAGCGCGGCCTGCAGATGCTCTTGGACAAATACTTCCCCCACCTGCGGCCCGGCCGGGATTACCGGGCGATTAGTAAACCGGAACTCGCCCGCACGTGCGTCTACCGGATCACCGTCGAGCAATGGAGCGGCAAGCAGAACAAGAAGCCGCCGGATTTCCCCGGAGCCTTTATCTACGGGCATCCTCCGTCGGGCACCTAGGACTCCTTCTCAAACGGGCGTGGTCCTGCACAGCCGGTGGGCGCGCGCTGTCAGGCCGATGGCGAGTGCCCTTCGGCGGGGGAGGTGATCTCCGAGTGCGGTGCCCCGGCTGATTCGGTCCCTGTCGCCGGTCGGCGCCGCACCGGCCGGCCGTTGGGTCCGATGGTGTAGAGATCCTCGAAGCGATACTGGTCCGCGAAGCGGCAGGTCCGCTCGGTGTAGTTGGTGTTGAACAGCCGCGGGCAGTCGTCGCAGAATGTCTTGCTCAGCTCCGGTTCCCTCCGGATGGCCGATGGGCGCGACACCCAGCGTCGCAACTGCCGGTACTCCGGCGATTGCCAGGTCGCTCCCACGCCGGCTTCGAACACATTGCCCACCGGTCGAGCGTCGCCGCCGGTATATTGTTCGCCCAGTCGAAAGGCGCAGCACGGAATCACGTCGCCGTTGTACTTGATCAGCATGAAGAAGTGCGGCCAGTGACACACCGGCAGCCATCGGTCCGGGACCGGCTCAAAGACGTCGAACTGCCCGGGATCGCGGTCGGTGTAGTTGTGCAGCCAGCCCCACAATTCATGCACCTGGTCGGCTCCGAGCTCGCGGCATACCCGCTGGCCTTCGGCCACATCATCCAGGTTGTGCTGGAACTTGATGTATTGCACTTCGATGCGCGGATAGCGCTGCCCCAGCGCCCGCCGGAATTCGCAGGCCCGCTTCAGGTTGGACAGCACCAGATCGAGGTGGCCGCCCACCCGCGTCATGCTGTACTTCTCCTGCGATATGCCGTCGAGGCACACCGTCAGAAGGGTCACGCCGCTGCTGATCAGGTCCCGGATTTTCTCGTCGCTGAGCCGGAAGCTGAAATTCGTGCTCACGTGGATGTTCAACCCGGCCTCGGCGGCGATGCGGCAAAACGCCGCCAACTGCGGATGCATCAGCGGATCGCCCAGGTAATAGAGCAGGACACCGAGCGTGTGTCCTTTGATCTCGTCGATGATGCGGCGAAAGTCGGCCTCGCTCATCATCTGGCCGGCATGGAATTGCTGCCTCTGCAGCGTGGTATTATCGCCCGGCTCGGCATGCACGCAGACCGTACAGTGCAGATTGCACAGCGGAGACAAATCGACGATGGCCAGAACGGGGTAGGCCGCGGTGCGTTCGCTGCGGAGCAGAAAGCGGGCCACCGCGGAGGCGAGGTTCATGAATTTCCGGAGCGTGAGTCCCCGTGTGAGCAGCTCGGCCCGCCTGGCCAGGCGCCGGGCGACAAAATGGACCCGTGCTCCCAGCCGGATAAACCGGCGGAAGAACCGGCTGACCATCGCCGCGGGCTTCAATACAGTAGTGCTCTGTGTCTCGAGCGTGAACACATCAAGGTCTCCCGATGCTCGGATGCTCTGAAAACGCCCGGTCAGCCATTCTATGCCCGTGACGCCTCGCAGCGCCCATGTTTCCAGGCTTCCTGGCGGGGCAGCCGCGCTGGCGGCGGATTCAACGCTTCCCAATTCCGCGCGCCCCTGCCGCAGACTACCTACAAAGGCGCTGCGGGCCCGCTTGACTTCGGAACCAACCGGAAGATCATGCCTGCCGGTGTCAGGTTGTATTCTTCCAGCAGCCAGGAGGGAACGTATCCGGCCGCGGCGCTGCAAACGAACGCTTTGCCCCGCTCGGCAAACGGCCGGACGGCGTCGGAGCTGAACTCGACCGCCGGCAGGGCCGGCGTCGTATCCTGTCCATAGTTCAGTGTGACCCCGCGGTGCAGTCCCTCAACGTCACGAACACACACAAGCACGTTCTTGATGGTGATGTCGGCCAGCAATAACCCGTCGGGCGCCGCCTGCTCGAACGCGGCCTCCGCGAACCGCTGAGCGCTCTCGTCCCCATTCTTGCGGGGGCGGATGAAGTACGCGTAGGTGTCTCTCGTGGGAATATCGCGGCCCACGCCGAGGGCGACGTTCTCGCGCCGCAGCACGCTGGGCGCCGCCTCGTAAACCGCCGCCGGCAGCATCGCCAGGACCACGATCACCACCCGGCGCGGCAGCGACTGCGCCGCCAGCCGCGGAACCGCGAGTCCCGCCAGCAGGGCTGCTATCACATAGCAGGGCATGAAGAAAACGTACTGGTCCGCGACCAGGTAGCGAACGGCAAAAACGAAATCGGCCAGGAATATGCCTGCCGAGAGGGCCACGAACCACCGGATTCGCGGCTGGGTCCAGCCGATCCACACGCCTGCCGGTATCAGCAGGGCCAGTGGCGTGGGGAAGTTCAAGGCAAAGTACAGAACCGTTCGGGCGATCTGCCGGGCCAGCGAAAAAGACACAGCAAGGACGAACGTGGCCCGAGAAGGCGGCCCGACCAGCGCTTCCTTGAGGACCTCGAACGCCGGCCGACTACTGAGCATCTCCCTGAAGATAAGGATCAAATACGGCAGGCAGCCGACCAGAAAGGCAGCCAGAAGAGCCGGCAGATGGACCGGTCGGATTCTTCGCACACGCAGCGCCCAAATAACCAGACCCAGATAAGTCGGCCAGTGCAGGATCGCCATCAGGTGATTGGAGAGGTTGAGCCCGTTGACGAGAGCCGCAAGCACAAGCCATCGCACCTGGTGCCGCCCTACAAACCGTTCGATCAGCCACAACTCCGCCACCAGGCCGAGGGCGTAGAGGTCGTAGACTTCCGCAATGACCGCGTGCGCCCAGAAGGTATGGCTGACCGCCAGCAGCAGCGTGCCGACGGCGGCGGCAAAGCGGGATCGAGTCAGCGAGATAAGCAGATCGACCGTCACAGCCAGGCAGGCGGCCCCGCACACCGCCGAGAACAGATTCACGCGAAAGGCGAAATCATCCAGCGGCAACAGGCAGAAGAGCTCCGCCAGCAGGATGTAGAGCGGGTGGGAGAGCGGCAGGCCGAGGTCGCCGGCCAGGTCGCCATGCCAGACGCGGAACTGGAACATGGCGCTGTCTTGCCACACGACGCCAGGGGCGCAGGTCAGGCCGTACAAGAGAAGCCCGCCCAGGAAGGCGCCCAGGGCGAAGGGCAGACGTCCTCGGATGCGGTCCTCGTGCAATACCGTCTCCTTGGGATATCCTCTGCTCACTTGCCGAAGAAGTACAGCAGAATCTTGTCCAATCGCCCCGCCCAGGCCGTCTCGTTGTGCTCGCCTTCGGCGACTTCCCAGTAATAGTAATCGCGCCCCGGGATCAGGCCGGCCTTGTCGAAGATGGCGATCAGATCACGCGCCGAGCCGATTGCATTGCTGAACGACTCGACCTGCTTGCCCTCTTTGGTCCCCATGTCTACCCAAAACCGCACGCCCTTCAGCTTGGCGGTGTTTTCGCGGAGGTCCTTCAGAATGCGCCCGTCGGCCCACATGATCGCCGGCGAGATCGCCCCGCACATTGAAAACGTCTCCGGGTACTTCATGCAGATGTACAGCGAGATCAGCCCGCCCAGCGAGGATCCTGCCACCGCAGTGTGCTCCCGGTCGGGCCTCGTTCGGTACTCTTTGTCGATGAACGGCTTGACCTCCTCGACGAGGAATTTGGCGTACAGATCACCCTTTCCGCCGGTCTTTTCCGACTTGTCCTTGTAGGGCGTGTACTCGTTGACCCGATCGGCATTGTTGTAGATGCCGACGATGATGATGGGCTCGATGCGGCCGGCCTTGATGAGCCTCTCGGCGGTCTCGTCGGCCTGCCACTCGACGCCGATGAAGCTTGTCGCGGTGTCGAAGAGGTTCTGCCCGTCGTGCATGTACAGGACCGCGTACCGCCGATCGGCGTCCTTCTTGTAGCCTGGCGGGAGATACACGATCAGCGTCCGCTCGTTCTCGAGATAGCGGGATTTGAACTTCTCGTGGTAACGGATTTCGCCGGTCAACGTATGCGGCAGCGCCGGTTTGTCGACCGCCGGCTGCGGCTGTGTTGCCCAGGCCTGCACGTCGATTTCCACTTTCATGCCCGGGGCCACGGTCAGTTGGCGGTTGGCGATCTCGCTCCCGTCCTTGCCCTTCTCGACCGTCTCCCAGGAGCCGCGCGTGATCTTGTACTCCAGCTTGGCCCCGTCTGGCAGCCTGACCTTGGCATAATATCGCCCATCGTCCAGGCGCTTGAGTGCCAGCACGTCGGTCTTCCAGTTGCCCACCGCCTCCAGGTTGCCGGCGATGTACAGGGTTGCCTTGCCGTCGGTATCTTTGGGCACGCTGACGAAAAACTCGACCGGCACGTCCTCCGCCGCGGCGAGCGGCGAGAACCACAACATCATCAGGCAGCAAATGGTCATTCTCACAATTGATGGCTCCTCTGCACGACGGCCTCCCATCAGCGAGTATACCTGAAATCGCTCGTTGGTTCAGCAGCACTGAGGAGCGACCTATCGGTCCGCAGCAGCGCCCTTCGTGCAATGTTATGACATTCAGTCCGAGCCGCCCCGTGTGATCAGTTCCGGCACCGCGCCAAACGCCGTCGACGATGTGGTTCCATACCACACCGATTCACCTGTCACCACGAGCAGCTCATGTCAGGGCTTAGTTCCGCTTGCACACTCCATCGCAGGTCGTAAGATAAACATGCTCTGCGTTATCGAAAAGACGGGCAACACTCCGCCAAGCTTATCGAAAGGAGGGGTCTCGGCGTGGCTGAGAACCCACAGACCGCGATCCCCATCGCCCAACCCACCGGGATCGCCTTCGACATCCCCTGCTTCTTCTGTGGCTACAACCTGCGCAGCCTCGCCCCCGGCGCCGTATGCACCGAGTGCGGTCGGCCGGTCCAGGACACTTTCCTTCGGGGCTGGCTCGTTTTCGCCGACAAGCACTGGCTGCGCAGGCTTCGCATGGCGATCACCATCATCCTGTGGAGCCTGCTGGCCAGCTTCGGCATCGGGATTCTGATGGTCCCGGTCGTGATGGCCACAGTTCTGGCAACCGACCAGTCGGACGTTTTCTGGTTCAGGGCTGTGACCATCATCTACGGCCTGGCCTACACGATTGTATGGTTGTGGGCGGTCTGGCTGCTGACGTCGCCCGAGCCGTTATCGGGCGGAATAAGCCGTCAAAAGAAGCTCGCCTCCTGGATCCGGGTGCTATGCGGCATCAGCATCCCGTTCTCTCTTCTCTACATGCTCCTCATCAGCAGCAGGTTCGGCAGCGGCGAGCCGCCCAGCGATCACGACCGGCCCTCCTGGCTCCTGATGATCTGCAGCGGCTGGATCTCCTGGACGCTCTTCCTGCTGCTGCTCATTCACATGCGGCGCCTTGCTCGCCGGGACTTCAAGAAAGCCCTGGGCAAGCTGATGTCGTTCCTGGTCTGGGGCTTCGCCGCTACCGCGGTCGGGATGGTGGCATGGACCGCATTAGTGCCCATGTTCATGTCGATGGCGACGCTGGGACCTGGCGGCCTCGGCATACCCGGTGTCTCCGGGATGCCTTCCTCAAGGATGGCTACCTCGACCTACTCCCCTTTTGGCTTTCCTATGAGGGTGACCAACGTCACCGCCGGGCCGGGAGTCGCCGCCACGATGCCCGTCTTTCCAACAACTTTCCCGGAGCCGACTGCCAGCGCACCTTCCACGGCCACCACCATGCCCGCCGGCAGGTCGGGGATGCCTCCATTCATGGCGACCATGTTCGCTTTCACATCCTTGATCTGCGTGGGCGAGCTGTTGCTCGTGGGATGGCTCGTCTCCGGTCTGGTGGCCTTGTTCTGGTTCCGGAGCCTCTTCACCAGGGCTATCGAGTACAAGCCCATTCCGGGTTTGTCGCCATGACTCATCGGCGTGGGGCGATATGATCACCCCCGACACAGGTCCGCTGGTTTGGCGTCGAGCAGGCGAACAAGGTCGTCGGTTGCCAGGTCCACCATGACCCCGCGCCGGCCGCCGTTGACGATGATGCGGTCCAACGCCAGGAGCGACTCCTCGATGACGACCGGCAGTTTGCGACGCATGGCGAAGGGGGAGATTCCGCCGACAAGATAGCCGCTGACTTTCTCCGCCTCCGCCTGCTCGGCCAGATCGGCCTCTTTCTTGCCGATCGCTGCCGCCATCAGCCGGGTATTGAACCGTTGATCGCCCGGCACGATGGCTACCCAGAAGGTCTTGTCCGGAGCTTTGACGATTAACGTCTTGCAGACTTCCTCCAGCGGTCGTCCGACGGCCTCTGCGGCATGATCCGCGCCGATCTCGGTGAACTCGTACTCTAGCACCTTGAATTCGACATTCTGGGCACGAAGCCATTTGACAGCATTGGTATCGGACATAGAGTCATCCGCAGGACCGAGAGCTCATTGTACCAGATGGCCGGCCTGCTATGGCGTGACGTTGAGCAGTTCGGAGGATATGGTCCGACGATGGCAGAGCAGAATGGCGATGGCTGAACCAGGCGCACGGGATAGGTGGCTGATGGCGGACGACGCCGCATTGCTGGGTGATTGCGCGGTGGATGCCTACCGTTCCAGCGGACCCGGCGGCCAGCACCGCAACAAGACCAGCACCGCCGTTCGGCTTCGGCATCAGCCCACGGGACTGATCGTCATCGCCGAAGACAGCCGCTCCCAGCACGAGAACAAGCTCCGGGCGATACGCCGACTACGGATGGCCATCGCGATGGAATGCCGACAGGCGATCAATGAAGGTTGGAGGCCCGTCGGGGCCGTACAAGACGCGTGCACCAAGGCGGGGCGCGTCGAAATTTCCCGCCGCAATCCCTCCTACCCCTTGGTCGCCGCGACAATCCTGGACGCCGTGGCCGCGCGCGGCGGCCGGCTCCGCGAGGCGGGTGAACTGCTCAAGCTCACCACGGCCCAGCTCTCCCGCTTCCTGACCTCGGACGCCAAGGTGCTCACCGCGGCCAATCGCATCCGTCGCGCCAACGGGCTGCACCCGTTGGCTCCGTCGAAATAGGGGCCGCATCAAAAACGTGAACAAACGAAACCGGCTTGCCGTCCCCTCGCGTCGTAGGCCGACACGAAGGTCCGGCAAGCCGGGGATGATAACCAAGTCAGATCGCCGCCTGGCAGGGTGGCGACGTCAACCGCCCTGACCGCCGCTCTGGTTCTGCGAGGGCTGGGGAGACGACTGGCCGCCCGGGGTCCCGCTGCCTTGGATCACAGGATTGTACAGATCACTGCCGTCGCATCCGTACGGCACCGTGCACGACGGATCCCATTGGAAGTTGGGCGTTTCGAGCATCGGATAGAACAGGTTCAACTGATCCTGCGGCGTGCAGAAAGTCAAGACGGTGCCGCATATTGGAATCGAGGCCAGCGTGTTGATGCAGCCGTCGCCCAGAACCGTTCCGCCCGCAAGGGCAATGCTGAGGGCCAATACCACTTTCTGAATTTTCTTGTGTCGTCGCATGAGTCAAACCTTCCGGATCATCGGGCCGCCGCAGCGGCCTGCTTCCCGCGAGGAATCTCAAATCCGAGCGTCGGGTGATCCGACGCGTCACAGTCTGCGAAAGCGATGCCCGCGCCAGCCCCATCAGGCACCGGGGCCCATCCGCATCATGGGCAGCCGAAGATCAGATCTCCAGTGAGGGCCGCCGTGGTAGAGCCGGTGGTAGTTCCCGTTGTCGTATTGCTCACGTTGCACACCTGGAAGATACCGAACAATCGCCCATTGGCATCGACCAGCATGCTCCAGGGCAGAGCCGACAGACTGGTGGTCGCAGCCACTGAGCACACTGGACCGAGTTGGAGGACTATCGCGCCGGTAATCAGGTAAGCCGTGATTACGGCAAGGCGTCGGCGTCGGCGTTTCTGAGTCATCTCTCGTTGGCCTCCTAAACCCCAGGCGAGTCTGGCGGGTGTGATACCAGTGCAGGCGGAGGGCCGTCTCCGGCCATCCCGATACTTATGCTACACGCATTGGTACTCTCTTTCAAGGCCCACGGACCCTCGAATCGCTCGGCGAATCAGGCCCGCCAAGGTCCGGGAAGTCAGCCCACTCAACGAGTGAGCAAGGCTCGGATGCTATCCAGTATGACCGGACAGATCAGCCCTTTCTCGGTGATAATACCAGTTATCAGCCGGGCCGGCGTAACATCAAAGGCCGGGCAGTAGCAAGCCACCTCCGGCGGCGCTATCCGCTGGCCCATCACACTGCGGACCTCTTCCGGATCGCGGAACTCGATCGGAATCTGCGAGCCGTCGCGGAGTGACAGGTCGAAAGTGGAGCTGGGGGCGGCGATGTAGAACGGGATCCCATGGGCGGCGGCCAGAACCGCGATGCCGTACGTGCCGATCTTGTTGGCGGCATCGCCGTTGCGGGCAATGCGATCCGCGCCGGTGATCACCAGGCTGATTTTCCGCTGGAGCATCAGCGAGGCCGCCATGTTGTCGCAGATCAGCACGGATTCAATGCCCGCCCGGGTCAGCTCCCAGGCGGTCAGCCGGGCTCCTTGAAGCAACGGCCGGGTTTCGTCGACGTAGGCGGTGAATCGTAGCCCCCGTTCGTGAGCCGCGTACATAACCGCCAACGCTGTGCCGTATTCGCTGGTCGCCAGGGCACCGGCGTTGCAGTGGGTCAGCACGCCGGCGCCTTCCTGGATGAGGTTGCGCCCGGTGGCTCCGATCGCGCGACACATGGCGGCGTCTTCGTCCCGAATCGTGCCGGCCTCCGCGAGCAGCGCTCGGCGCGCCTCCGGCCAGCCGCAGTCGCCGAGCTGATCCGCCCGCTTGCGCATGCGGTTTAGCGCCCAGAACAGATTGGCCGCGGTCGGCCGGCTGGTTGCAAGGTGATCACAGATCTTGTTGACGGTTTCCCGCCAGGTTCGGTCACCGGGCGAAAACTCGTTGAGCCCGACGATCACGCCATAGGCTGCGGCAACGCCGATGGCAGGGGCACCACGAACTTGAAGCGTCTTGATCGCCTGCCAGACCGATTGCAGCGTCGTACAGGTCACGTACGCCAGTTCGGCCGGCAAGCGGGTCTGATCTATCAGCTTCAACGCGCCGTGCGGCGGGACCGTCTCGTCCCACCACACGGGCCGCAGTGTCTCACGTTGACCGGTGGATCTCATGCGTCCTCCTGCTCAATCGCGCACCTCGACAATGAGCTCGACCTCGACCGCCGCGTTCAGCGGCAACTCATTGGCCCCCACGGCCGCTCGAACGTGCTTGCCGGCCTCGCCGAAGATTTCCACCATCAGGTCGCTGGCCCCGTTCGCCACCTTGGGCTGAGCCGTGAAGCCCGGGGCGCTGTTGACGAACACGCCGAGCCGCACAATGCGGGCGATGCGGTCGATGCCGCCGGCCGTCTGGGCGGCGATGGCCAGGGCATTGAGGCCGCATTGCCGGGCGGCGCGAGCGGCGTCTTCCACGGTCACGTCGGTCCCGACCTTGCCCGTCGCCAGGAGCTTGCCCTCGGCCATGGGAAGCTGTCCGCTCACCATGACCTTGTTGCTGGTGCGGATGCCGGGAATGTAGGAGCCCACCGGCGGATTGACCGGCGGCAGCGTGATATTCAATTCTGCCAGGCGTTGTGAAGGTTTCATGATGCCTTTTCCTCCGAGCCTTGGTTGTCACTCTCGGCAGGCGGAGGCTCGCTTGCCGGAGTGTTCTGGTCCTGGGCCGGGCCGCAGGCCGACCCTTCCTGAAGGACGGCGTCAATGTCCACGTCCGTCTTGATGCGGTCAAGCTCCTCGAAATGCTCGATCTCGGAATCCTCCTCTTCCTCGGCACGCGAAGCTTCGGTCGTCGCCGTCATGCTTGCTTGATCCGTCGTTGAACCGGCCTCCCCGATTGGGGGTTGAGCGACATCGGCACGGTCAGGCCCGAGCAGGGCCTCGCGAAATGCCGGCCCCCCACCCTCCTCGACCTGAATGGGCTCGGCGGACAACAGAAGGATCTTGATCGGCCCAAAGCTCTTCGCCTGGGTGATGCGAACGCGCTGTTGGCGCATCAGCTCCAGCAGGGCGAGAAAGAGCCCGATCATCTCGATCTTGTTGCGTCCGACGAAGACCGCCTCGAACGACAGTTCTCCGCCTTCGCCCTGCAACCGATCCAGGATGTCAGCGGCGTGCAGGGCGATCGGCGTGTCGTCGAACACCACGTCGTGGGTGGCCTTGGCGACGCCGATGGAGGCCATCAACTTGGTGAAGGCGGTGACCAGGTCCCAGATCTGCACGTCCTCCAGATCGACCTCGGAAGGCTCGGATCCGGTCGCCTTGGCAGGCGTGCGCGGCCAGCGCATCGCCTGAGCCTGGGCCGCGGCGCCGAGTTCGAAGGAAGCATCCTTGAATCGCTTGTATTCGAGCAGCTGCCGCACGAGTTCCAGCCGTGGGTCAGAAAGGTCCTCTTCCTCGCCTTCCGGCCCGATCGTCCGCGGCAGCAGCATCCGCGACTTCATCTCCATCAACGCGGCGGCCATGACCAGAAAGTCGCCCGCCGCGTTCGGATCGATCACGCTGAGCATCTCGACGTATTCACAGTACTGGGCGGTGATCAGGGCGATGGGGATGTCGTACAGGTCGATCTCATTGCGGCGAATGAGATAGAGCAGGAGGTCCATCGGACCGTTGTAAATGTCGGTTTGGACGCGGTAGTCAGGCATAGTCGCCTTCACGCCGACGCGAGGGTCCCACGATCAGATCGTGCGGGCCACCCTTAAACGACGGCCGTTCTTGTCTGCCATGTCATGGCTGGCCTTTTGCCACCACGATTCCGCACGCCGCCCGCACGTCTTCCATCACGCCCTGCGCCACCGCCCGGGCCTTGCGGCCGTTGGCGGCCAGGACGTCCTCGACATACGCGGTATCTTTCACCAACTGGCCGCGGCGTTCCCGCGCCGGGCCGAACTTGGCCTCGAACAATTCCGCCAGCCGCTTCTTGGCCTCGCCATAACCCATCCCGCCGGCGCGGTAGCGCTTCTCCCATTCGGCCCTCTCCGCCGCATCTGTGAACAGCCGCAGCAGGGCGAACACGTTGCACTTCGTCGGGTCCTTCGGATCGGCCACCGGCGTGCTGTCCGTCTTGATGCTCATGATCTTCTTTTTCGCCGACTTGGGATCCTCAAAGAGGTCGATCGTGTTGCCATAGCTCTTGCTCATCTTCTCGCCGTCCAGCCCCGGCACCACCGCGGCCTCGTTGTGCTTGGCCACCGGGATGACAAACACGTCACACTTGTACGTATTGTTGAAATACCCGGCGATGTCGGCGGTCATCTCGATGTGCTGGGCCTGGTCCTTGCCGACAGGGACGGCGTTGCTGCGGTAAATGAGGATGTCCGCCGCCTGCAGGATCGGATAGCTGAACAGCCCCATCGACGCTGGCAGGCCGCGGGCGATCTTGTCCTTGTAGCTGACCGCCCGCTCCATCAGACCCTTGCCGGTGACAGTCGAGAGAATCCACGCCAACTCGGTCACCTCGGGCACGTCGCTCTGGCGGAAGAAGCAGGCCTTGTTCGGATCGAGCCCCATGGCCAGGTAATCCAGGGCCACGTCCAGCGTGTACTGCCGCAGCCGGGGGGCATCCTGAATGGTCGTCAGAGCGTGATAGTTGGCGATGAAGATGAAGCACTCGTGCTGCTCCTGGGCCTCGATGTGCTGCTTCATGGCCCCGAAGTAATTGCCGAGGTGCAACATGCCGGATGGTTGTATGCCGCTGAGGATTCGCATGGTTCGTCCGTTTCCAGCCTTTCACGGAGCCCGTCCGGGCAGGGCCCCCCTCTGTATGCGGGATGGCGCAATTTCGCCGCTATCTAATGTACTCGTTGTGTGGCTATTGTCGAGGCCGGCGGGCCGAGCGGCGATTTGAACACCGATACCGCCGGACCGGAGTCGGGGGATTCTGTATCGCATTCGCCCGGTCGTTTCGTGTTCGAGGGATGGGCAACGAGTATCCGGGCCGGCTGGCTGGCGTGGTCATGAGGCGCCGCCGTACATGATGAACACGTAGCCGCGGTAAATGAGGCCGCCCGGCAGACCCAGTGCGGAGGTGACAAGATCGTGCATCAGATCGAAAGGGATCCAAACTTGAGGAACGATCCAGAAGACCATGAACAGCAGGCCCAGTATCGACATCGCGACCTGCGGTTGGCGCAATTTCCACTGCGTTTCGTAGCTCATCCGGTGCTCAATCAGGCGATAGCCGTCCAACGGCGGGAGCGGGATCAGATTGAACAGGGCGGCGACGAAGTTCAAGTAGGCCATCGCGCCGCAGAAGTACACCCAGGTCGGCTGTTCGGCGGCAAAGCGGTGGATCAACCCCAGCAGAGGGTGCAGTGGAAGGGCGAAGAGCAGGAACAGCAACAGGTTGGCGGCCGGTCCGGCCGCGGAGACGTAGGCCCCCCACCGTCGGCTCTTCAGGGCGCTCTCGTCGATCAGCACAGCTCCGCCCGGCAGCGGCAGGCCGCCCAACAGCAGGACGATCGCGGGAATGAGCAGGCTCATGACCGGATCGATGAATCGTGTCGGATCCAGCGAGAGATAGCCTCTTGCTCGGACCGATCTGTCCCCGCCGATGTAGGCAACCAGGGCGTGCGCGAATTCGTGGACGCAGACGCAGAGCATCCAGGCCAGCAGAACCGCGATCATCAGGGGGGTGAATCGGTCGGCCAATGATGCCGCAAGCACGGTGTGACTCCTCACGGACGGCGGCGAACCGTCAGGATCATGCAACGGTGAGACAGTCTTACCACGCGGGTGGCCGATAACGCAACCCGCGGTCCTCGCAGGGGCATCGGACCATGCAGAGTTACTGCCCTGCGGCCGGTTCCGGGTTGAAGGTCCCATTCGGTGGACAGCGAAAGGATTATTCACCTCTCATCCTACTCGGCGACCGAAACTTACGTCTGGCCGCAGCAGAAGCTCGATCGGACCGAACAAAAGCCCCGGGAGAACGCTTCCGATATCGCTATAGATGGTGTTGAACGAAGACACCTTGGAGTCGGGCCGTTCCCCACGGGGCGAAGGAGTCGGAGATCTGGCTCGCCGCGGCGCGGTCGGTGGGACTCAAGCCGGCGAGAAACCATCCGAGAAAGATATGCCGATCGAATCCAATGTGATGGCGCGGCGCGAAGAGCTCTTCAAGCAAGCCAGCCGCGCCCAGCGCGCGGAGATCATCAAGCACCGCGACGAGATGTCGCGTCGCTTCGGCCGCCAGATCAGTCTGGATGAAGCCGCTCGCGATTGGATAAAGACCAACGCCGCCCGGTGGCGCGAGGAATTCGAGAGGAGGCTCACCTCGCATTGAACCGGACGCGCGGGCCTGACCCGCGATGGCGTCCCTCGACCCAGGACCTGCCGCTTGCGACCGATATTCCTAAACCCACCTTTCAACCTTTCCGATACCTTTGCCAGGTCGTACTTGCCAGCAGCTTCCTCCGCTCAAGGAGCCGGCCGTGACGAACAGCACTACCCAAACCGAGCGGCGACGGGAACCACGGATGCAAGCCGACGACGTCATCCGCTGGAAGCGACCCGGCCGGATCGAGGATGAGAAAGCCTGGATGATCGACCGTTCCCCGAACGGTGTGGGCTTCCTGGTGATGGCGGAGCGTGCCCCCAAGGCCGGCGACATTCTTCACATCCGCCAAAGGACCGAGGGCGGCTGGACGGTGATTGATCGCCTCATCCGCGTTGCCCGCACGGCGCCCGTTTCCAGCGACGAGCTGGTGATGGTCGGCTGCGCGATGGAATGACGCGCCCGCCGGTACGACACTTCCGCTTTTCTGGATGGCTCCCTCAGCACGATGCAGATTCCCGCCGCCTCCCAACAGGACAGGCAGTCGCTTCGGCGAACCGGTATCCCCTGTAGCCCCGGTCTGGACCGCTGCCGCGGCCCGGCATTAGAATCAGGCGGCGCGTACGGTTACTCGCGTCGTTCATCACTTGTACACAGAGAAGGAGTAAGAAATGTCGAGCCGCGTGAAATCAGGATGGGAGGTCGGGCTGATTGTCTGGATTCTGGCAGGCGTATGCGCCTATGCAGTGTGGGATCATTGCAGCCAGGGTGCTTCGCAGCCCGGTAAGGAACCGTCCATCGAAGTCATGTTTTCGCCCAATGGAGGTTGCCAGGAGCGGATTCTTGAGGAGATCGGCAAGGCCAAGAAACGGATTCGCGTGCAGGTCTACATCTTTAGCTCAAAGGAAATCGCTGACGCGATCATCGAGGCCAAGAAACACGGCGTGGACTGCGAGATCATCGTCGATCGGTCGCAGGAGAAAATGGTCTACGGCCGGCTGCCCGTGTTGAAGAAGGCGGGTGTCACGATCCTCGTGGATGCCGAGCACGAGACGGCCAACAACAAAATCATGCTGATCGACGACGACACGATCATCACCGGGTCGTACAACTACACCAAGGCGGCGGAGGAAAAGAACGCCGAGAACCTCCTGATCATCAAGAACTACCCCGATCTATTCGCCAAGTACGCGAGCAACTTCGAGGCCCACAAGGGGCATTCAAAGGCGTATCAGAAATAGTCGCCGAGGATGGTTTCCACCGTCTGACGCGTTACATGCTCCAGGTTGAAATGCCGGCGGACGCGTTCAATCGCCGCATCGCCGAGGCGGGCAAACACCTCCCGGTCGCCCAGCAGCCGGC
This sequence comes from Phycisphaerae bacterium, assembly GCA_035542775.1. Taxonomy (GTDB): domain Bacteria; phylum Planctomycetota; class Phycisphaerae; order UBA1845; family UTPLA1; genus DATKKX01. The sequence goes on from DATKKX010000089.1 coordinate 20,548, forward strand.
AGATCGCCTCAGCGCAGGCTCGCGGCTCGTCCGGCGGAACCACAAAACCGCATTCGCCTTCCCCAACCGTCTCCGGCAGGCCCCCGACGTTCGTGACCACGCAGGGAATACCCCGTGCCATCGCCTCTATGACGCTGTTGGACATCGATTCACGACGCGAGGCCTGCACGTAAATGTCGATCTGCGGGTAGACCTTTTCGTGATCACTCTCGTAGCCGGGAAAAGCAATCCGCCCGGCCAGGCCAAGTGCCCGGCTCCGGGCTTGCAGGTCTCCGATCTGCGGACCGTCGCCGTAGTAAGTCAGACGCGCATCGGGGTGCCGGGCGGAGACCAGGGCGAAGGCTTCCAGGAGGGCGTCGCAGCCTTTGGCGTGGGTGACGCGTCCGACAGTGGCGATGTTGCAGGGTGGCACGGACAAGGCCGCCTTGTCCGTGGGGCGGGGCAACTCACCGTTGGGAATGATCCGGCAGCGTGCTCGTGGAAAACGGTACTCACGGAAGTAGGCTTCCGCGACCCGGCGGCTGTTGAAGATGATCGCGTCGCAACAGAGCGCGGGCACGCCCCGCCGCCAGAGCAGTCGTCGCCGCCAAAGCTGCGGCGAGGGGATGAACCCTAGCCAGCGTTTTTCGGTTGGGGCCGGCAACGGCTCGGGAAGTTGCCTGATGGATGAAACCACGCGAAGGCCCAGCAACTTCGCGGCGATGAGCGACGCGGCGAATGCGCCGCCGCTGGCCTGTTGGACGGCGAAGACGGTGTCAGCTCCGGTCCGCCGGAGCCAGCGCCGCCGGGCCGCGATCGTCTTCGGGCTGAGTCGGGCGTCGCCGGCGAGGACATCGTTGATCCAGCCGGTCTGCTCCACGGTCAATCGGGCCGCGCTGCCTCCAGCCAACAAGTCATCGTAAATGGACGTGCCGCTGTAGCCGACGTGAACCGCGGCGCCGGCGTCCAGCAGGGCGCGAATCGTCAGGCGGATGTACTTCTCCGCTCCACCATGATAGCGCTGATCACCGATCGCCACATGATGCACGGCCAGCAGCGCGACTCGGCGACGGACGGCGGGCTTATGTTTGTGAAAGCTGCTCATCCCCTGCCGTCGTCTCCTGTGTGGCGCCAGCGTCGCCGGGATCGTCAGGGCGATCAGCTACCCCGCACGGACTGCTGCAGAGTGCCCGAGGTGCTCTCAAGGTCGCGGGCCCGTCGGGCGACCACCGACCGGCCTGTTAGGTACGTACTCCGAAGACACCGGCGTCATCAGATCCTCTTCGTCCGTCGGCCACCTGTCGGTGTCGCTCAAGAGGGTATCGACTACCAGCAACGTAAACGACTCGCTGCCGGCGGGCACCACGACGTAACCAAGGATCCGGTCGGACGATCTGGTCTTGCCGAAGACGGTCTCGGCGCCCGGCGGTTCGTTGAGCAGAAGGAGATATGGCTCCCAGGCCTCAGGCCTCAGGACGAGGAGGTCCCGCGGCTTCCCGTCCTTCGTATAGCGGATCGCGGCGACATCCTCGCGCGACCAGTCCATAAGATTGTTCAGGACCCAGTCCTGGTCTTTGGCCGGCTGCCAGGGCTCCGCGAGCGTGCGGTATGTCGTTGATTGAGCACGCCCTGGAGCAGTGACGATGGTGTGGCCCGTGCCGACTTGGGTCGCGCCGTTGATGCTCAAATCCTTGATCCCGGTGATGGCCTGAAGCTCGGGGGCGCCAAGGCGCGGCAGGGCTTCATAGAGGTCGTTCTTGACCTTGCCCCAGGAGTAGTACGCGCCGACCTTCGGCGGTATGTACGGCGGAACCAGGTCCGCATCCGGCCGACGATTGACATAAGCAAGACCCGGCAACGGCTTGTTGTTCTTGTCGCAGAAGCGCACGGAGAATCCCCAGCCCTTGTCGCGAGGAGCCGGCCAACCTTCGACCACGACGCGGAGCTCATTCCACCCTTGCTTGAGGTTCGCAAACGATGCGATGGTGTCAACCAGGTCCTTATCCTCGTAATTGCCGGCGGAATAGTAGCGACCCTGATGAATGCAGCGGCCGTTCAGCCAGACCGCCAGGCCGTCATTCTGGCCCAGCCACATGCGGGCCTCCTGATCGCCCGGGGAGAACACCCAGCACGTGGCCTGCGCTCGGGTCCACCCGGCGCCGGGAAACAGTCCGGCAAGATCGATGAAGTCCGTTTTTGCGACGAGCTCGATGGTCTTCGGCGCGGGTCCCGCGGGCACCGGATCCATCACGTGGTGCGCCGGCAGGCCCTCGGCCGGTGGCTTGTCGGTGATCGGATAGGGGCCTTCGATTCTCCAGAGCTGCACGTATGAGCCCGGCACAGTCTCGTCAGCGATCTTGGGGCGACGGATCATCGCCGAGGGCACGTGATACCGCAGGGCGGCGCGAAGGCCGTATCCCTCGTAGGGAATAGGCTGATTGCCGCAGGCAATCGCATTGGCGACAAGGGGCGGGTTGGGCCCGATCTCGCCGACGTTGATGGCCCAGGCCAGTTGCTGATTCCAGGCCTTCAAGTAATCCGTCCAGACTGAATCGTGGTACACAGCGGAGAGGGCCGCGCCCTTGGGACCCTGGTCGCCGCCGACCGTCATCACGGACGGTTTCCTGTCGTCGGGGAGTCTCGGGCGAACGCTGATGACGCCGTCAAACCAGCCACGGGTCCGAATGATGTCTTCCGCGGGGCCGGAGACGCCGTCGCCATAGGTGGCATATGCCTGATCCTGCTCGCTGCTGATTTCGAAATAGGCCGTCCAAATGCGAACGTTCCCATGACTGGCCGCCTGGATGGTCCTTTCGACGTAGAGCCAGTCGCTTCTGATTTTGTCGATTTCCTCCGGCGTCAGGGTCTTGGCGCCCTGCGTCTTGAGGATTGTGAACAAAACGTAGAAATCAAGAGCGCCGGGATTGACGTCCGCCTCCGCGCTCCGCTCCAGATAGTGCAGCACGCTGATCAAGTCGCCGCCTTGATGGTCAAGCATCTCGCCCGCCCGGAACTGGGCGTCACCCTGGGCGGGCAGGATGATCCTGCATTCCTCGAACTCCTGGTATGCCGCTGCGAACAGACCGCATTGCTGAAGGTAAAGCCCCCAGCGATAGTGCTCCATGAAATTCCCGGAGAGCCGTCGTTTGCGCAGTTCATAGGACAACATGCGCAGGCATCTCCGGGCCAGACGGGCGACTCGATCATTCTTGGCGGCGCGGAGCTTGTCGTACTCCGCCCGGGCCGCTTCCTTTTGTCCGGCGGTCTCCAGGACCAGGGCACGCAGGTACGTTTTGACCTCCGGGTCCTTGGCCGCCTCGACGAAGCCCTCAAGCGGACCGTCGGTGGAATCGTCGAGCAAGAGCGGGTCGGGCATGCCCAGCACGAGCATATCGAGCCGGTCGGCAGAGGTGTCCAAATCGATCGTCATGGCAATGCGACCCGCCGGATACTCGGCATTCTTGTGGAGCGTCTGCAGATTCACCACGTAGGCGGACGGATCCTTCTGAAGCTGCCAGTCCGGCAAGCGCTCGCCGGCCACTGTGAATTTGACCACCGCCGGAACCTGCTCCTTCGGCTCCTCCTTCTTTTGCTCGGCCTCCTCCGCCGGCGACGAAGTGGCCTTGCTCTCCGGCTTGGGCTGCGCCGCGACAAAAACCAGTGCCTGGGGCAACGGGCCCTGCGGTCTGGTGGGCAGCTTGTACGATACGTCGTGCGCGCCACGCTGGACGACCGCCGAGCCGACCGGCATCACGGTGATCTCGGGATTTCCGGCCGCATGCGCTCGTGGTGACAAGACGAGCACGGCCGCAAAGGCCCAACTCATGAAGGGGAAGAATCTCATTGCTCAAACTCCGACTGCCCATCGTTGGCGGGCTCGGTCAAGCTCCGATTTCACATCGTTCGCGGGCGTCAGAGCCCGTTCCCGGGCTTCGTGACCGGCCAATGCCCTTTCAGAAGGCCGCCGGTCGCCCTTTCTCTTGTTCTCCAGCCGGTTTCAGCCGGCTTATGACGGGCTCAGCTTGCACGCCCCCCGCGAACCAAGTTAGAGTGCCCCATTCGTTGCGGATTCTCCTGCATCGGCCGGACATTGCAAGAAAGCGGAGGCTCTTGATCGTTTGTTGTATGGTTAGCTCGACCACCAAAAAATGGCGGCTCCTCCGGTCGTGGACCTCACATCACCCGCTGTGGTGTGCATGGCAGGTCACCTACCGCTGCAATTTTCATTGCGGCTTCTGCCATTACTGGCGCGATCCGATGGGCCAACTCGCCGAACAGACCGTGGAGCAGTTCAAGGAGGGTTCCCGAAAGCTAGCCTCACTGGGCTCGATGCTGATCTCGATGGCCGGCGGCGAGCCTTTCCTCCGGCCGGACCTTCCCGACATTATCCGCGCCGTGGCCGGCTTCCATCTCCCTTTTGTCACCACCAACGGTTCGTTTGTGACCAGGGAGTTGGCCAGGGAGCTGTTCGACGCCGGCCTCTGGGGCGTATCCGTCAGTCTCGACTACGCCGACCCCAAGCGGCATGACAAGGCCCGCGGCACCAAGGGCGGGTTCGATCAGGCCGTCGTCGCACTGGAGCATTTCAGCCGCTCGCGCCGCTATCCCTGGCAGCGGGTCAACCTCCTGTGTGTGCTCCTGCACGACAACCTCGACCAGATGGAAGAGTTGATACGTCTGGCCGCCAAGCTCGACGCCTACTTTATGGTCCAGCCGTATAGCAACCGGAAGACCGGCAGTGATCGATTCCGATATGTCGAGGGCCCTGTCTCGCCGCGCCTGCTGGAGCTGCGAAGAAAATATCCCAACTTCCTGAGTAATCCGTATTTCCTTAGAAACTTCGACCGCTATCTGGACGGCGGCGTGCCGAACTGCCGCGCCGGTCACGCCTTCTTTAACATCGACTCCGTCGGCGACATCTCGATTTGCGTTGAACAGCGCGACCGCCCGGTGGCGAACCTGTACCGGCATTCGCCGCAGCAGATCGTCGACGCCCTGCGAGCCGGCAGCATCGGCAATACCTGCACGGATTGCTGGTACAACTGCCGCGGCGAAGTCGAATGCCTGTACAGCGCGGGCAGCCTGATCAAATCCCTGCCCACGCTGTTCTTCGACCGGGGAAGGCCGAACGGCAACGGGCCCAAGTCGGGATGTGTCCCGCGCTACGAGCAACGTGGAGGACCACACCCATGAGGGCGTTTCCCCGCATCATCGTGATCGCTGTCGCCCTTCGTCAGCCAGTCAAAATCTCCTTCAGATTCCGGCGTTGTCTGGCCCGAGGGTCCGCGGACCCGCTGACTTTCACCGACTGACCGACTGCGTGCGCCCCGGCGGAGAATCAGCCACACGATCGCCAATCCGGCCGTGCCGGGCACCAGCCAGAACGTGGCGCTTCGGACATTCCACCAACGTGACGATCCGGCACCGCCGGTCGAGCGGTCCCATAGAGATGCTGCCGGCGCAAGCACCAATTCCAGCGATCGCGCGACGAGCAACGGCCCGGCCCCCGTGCCGCCGGCACTGGTTTGAAACGCGCGAATCTTGATGAAGTAACCCTTGGCCCGAACGCGGGAATGGATGGGAATATCAGCCGGCTTCCGGACCGCGACGACGGT
>DATKKX010000090.1:0-34083 GCA_035542775.1 Phycisphaerae bacterium
TCAATAGCGCGCAAAACGTCAGGACGGCTCCTCCCAGTACCGGCGCTCGAACGGCCGGCTGATTGTCATCCACGAAGCACATCGCGCTGGCGATACGGGCGTAGTAGTAAAGGCTTAGAAGAGTGTTCAACACGGCCACGATGACGAGCCACAGCAGCCCGCCCTGGTAAAGCGCAACCAGCAGATACCACTTGACCATGAACCCGCCGAAGAAAGGCAGGCCGACCAGGCTGAACAGGCAAGTACCCATCACCACGGCCAGAAGCGGGTTACGCCGGGCCAAGCCGTTGAATGCGTCAATCGTCTCCTTGCCGGTGGCCCAATAGACCGCGGCCACGACGCCGAAGGCTCCCAGGTTCATCAGCATATAAACGGAGAGATAGGCAACGACTGCGCTGAATGCCGGATGGGCCATGCCGGTGAGCGGACCGACCGGCCGCCAGATGATGGCCACCGCCATGAGCATGTAGCCGGCGTGGGCGATCGAGCTGAAGGCCAGCAGCCGCTTGAGGTTGGTCTGCCAGTAGGCGGAGAGGTTCCCAACGGTGCAGGTGACCGCGGCCATGATCGCAACCGCGAAGGCGACCCAGGCGACGGCCGTCGCCGAATTCACAGTGGCGGTCATCACACAGACAATGCGCAACAAGAGACCCAGGCCCGCTGCTTTGCTGGCCACGCTCAGCCATGTGGTCACTTCAATCGACGCGCCTTCGAACACGTCCGGGCACCAGAAATGGAACGGAACGGCTGAGACCTTGAAGCACACGCCCACCATCAGGGCGAAGAGTGAAACCCCGGTCAGAACAGTCGGGCCGGCCCCACCTGCGACTTGCAAGGCCACATCATGGCCGATTTGAACCAGATCAAGCGTGTGGTACTGGCCGTACAGCAGCGACACGCCATAGATCATTACAGCGCTGGTGACGGCGCCGAAGAGGACGTACTTCATCGAGGCCTCGGCGGCGGGGCGATGCTTCTTGTGGAAGCCGACCAGGGCGTAGGACGGCAGCGAGGCCGTCTCCACCGCGAGGATGATCATCAGCAGGTTCGTCGTGCAAACCATGAGGGCCATGCCGAAGGCACTGCCGAAGAGGAGCACGAAGAACTCGGCGGCATCGCTCCTGCGGGCAACCAGATCGGCCCTCGCGGCGTGTTGGCCGAGGCACCACATGCCACAGATCGCCGTTACAAACACGCCTAGCAACAGCATGAAGAACATGCTGAACTGATCGAGTACCAGCATCGGCGGGCCGCCGGCATGGGCGAAGCCGGCCCAGTTGCCATCGAGCTGCGCCGCGCTGCGGCCGGCCAGGATCGCGGTGACCGCGCCCCCGGCAATGGCCAACAGGCCTGACACGCGCCAGTTGCGCCCCACGACCAGGGCCGCCAGCAGAACGGCAACGATTGTGCCGGCCAGGCTCCACAGGGGACCGAGCATCGCCAGGTCGTCGAGGCTGGGCATCCATAAGTTGCCGCCAAGCAGCGCAAGCATGGGCTCAGCCTCCCATCGCCGTCATGGCATGCCCAACGCCCGTCTGAAGGACGTTGAGTACGCTGGACAGGGTGCCGTTCATGAGCTGGAACGTGTAGCCCGGCAGGACGCCCATGAAGATGGCCAGGAGTCCCATGGGTACCAGGATCGCCGTCTCGCGGGCATCGGCGTCGGGGAAGTCGGCGTATTCCTCGCGACGCTTGCCGAGGTATACTCGCTGGATCATCCACAGGATGTACGCCGCGGTGAGGATCACCCCGAGCGTGGCGACAACCGCCATGGGCTTGGCCCAGGTGAACTCGGGGTGAACCTGTCCGGCGGTGAATGTCCCGACCAGCACCCAGAATTCGCCGATGAACCCGCACAAGGCCGGTAAACCCAACGAGGCGAAGAAGCCCAGCGTGGCCAGGGAGCCGTATCGCGGCATCGACAGCCACAGGCCGCCGAAGCGATTGATGTCACGATGGTGGGCACGGTCATAAATCACGCCGACGAGGAAAAAACACATGGGGCTGGAAATTCCGTGGGCCAATACCTGGAACATCGCCCCCTGAAAACCCTTGTCGGTCATGATGGCGATGCCTAGCAGGACGTAGCCCATGTGGCTGATGGAACTGTAGGCGACGAGGCGCTTGAAGTCGGTCTGGGCCAGGCAACACAGGGCCCCGTAGACGATGTTGATCACGCCGAGCGTGGCCAGGGGGTAGGCCAGGGCGGTTGCCGCGGTGGGGAAGATCGGGTAGCAGACCCGCAGAAAACCGTAGGCCCCCATCTTCAGCAGGATGCCCGCCAGGATCATGGAGATCGGCGTCGGGGCTTCGACGTGGGCGTCGGGCAACCAGGTGTGGAACGGGAAGATCGGCACCTTGATCATGAAGGCGATGAAGAGCATGACAAACATCGCCTTCGCGAACGGATAGCCGAGGAATGTCGCCGTGGGATTGTTGAAGGCGTCGCGAATGGACGGATTGTTCACGTAGTCGAGCAGGCTGAACGTGCCGGGGCCGTGGGTGGCCTCGGCGCTGGTGAAATACATGGCCAGCAGGGCGATGAGCATGAGCACCGAGCCGGCCAGCGTGTACAGGAAGAACTTGATCGCGGCATATTCCTTCCGCGGTCCACCCCAGACGCCGATGAGGAAGTACATGGGCAGGAGCATGACTTCCCAGAAGATGTAGAAGAGGAAGAAGTCGATCGCGGCGAAGGTGCCGAGCATGCCGGTTTCGAGCAGTAGAAAGAGCGAGAAATAGCCTTTGGCACCGTGCTTGACCTTCCAGTGGTCGAAGTTCCAACTGGCCCACGCAGCCAGCCAGGTGATCAGCGTGGTCAGGATGACCAGGGGAAAGCTGAGGCCGTCCAGACCGACGTGCCAGTTGATGTCGAAACCGCCCACGTGAATCCAGGGGACTTTGTGCTCGAACTGCATGTGCGTGCCGTAGCCGCCGAGGAAGGCGCCGCCGGAAATGAATGGCGGGAACATCGTGCAGGAGAGCAGGAAGACCACGAAGGTGAAGACCCAGGTGATCGTTCGCGCCAGCCGCGTCGGCGCGATCAGCACGCAGAGCATGCCGAGAATGGGCAGGAAAATGATCCAAGTGAGAATTTGAGTCACGGTCGCTATCCTTCAGAAACCGGCAGGATCGCGGCGAACAAGTGACGATATCCCGCCGCGATCTGATCGAAGAAAAGGACAAACAACAGCACGGCTGCCGCGGTGCCAACCGCCAGCAGAACGTACGCCCTGATCCGGCCGCTTTGCGGACGGCGGATTTCCCAACCGATGTCCAACATCATTGCCGCGATGCCGTTGGCGATCGCGTCCACCAGACCGAGGTCGCGTTGCTCAACGGGCATGTCGAGCTGGCGGCCGGTGAATATCCCGATGCTCCGGCCAAAGAATGCAACGAGGTTCACCGCCCCGTCAATGATGATCTGGTCGAAGAGACCTGCGATCCGGCCGACCAGGATGGTTCCACCCACCAACACCGCGTTGTATACATGGTCGAAGTAGAGCTTTTGCGCCAGCGCGGTGTAAATAAGGCTGAAGTGCCGCTTGAACCATTCGCCGCGCGCCAGGCCGTTGCGATAGATCAGGAAGGCAATGCCCATACCGACGATCCAGGCAAACCCGACGATCGGAACCAGGGCCTGGTGCGGGCTATGCCCCGCCGCGTGCGTGAGCGTCAACATCGCGCCCTCCCCGGCTTCTCTGACACTCTCAGCTTCGCCGTCGAAGGCCACGATGGTCGGGCAATTTGTCGCCACGGCAGCGGCATCAGCGATCAGCGGGCGGAAGGTCTTGTAGCTGCAGAAGAGCGTGCCGACCGCCAGAACCACCAGCGGCAGCCACATTTTCCACTGCTCGTGTGCGTGGTGATACACGTGCTCGTCGCGCGGCTTGCCGCAGAACGTCAGCCACCAGCATCGCATCATGTACAACGGCGTGACGTAGGCGATGACGATCAGAATCCAGAACATGAACTTCGGCAGCGTTGGGAGCTTCGCGGCGATGGCGAGCTTCGGCGGCGTGCCGGTCGGATGCCGGGCGGCTTCGCCTGCGCCGGCATGCTCCGACTGGTGGGCGGCGCTCGCATTGCCCGCCTCCAGTCCTTCGGGCCTGACCGCCGCGGGCAGGTTGTAGGCCCGTTCGTATGCGACGGCGAGAATCTCGTCCTTGCTGAAGAAGCCTCCCAGCCCGAACTTCATGTCGCCGACATGGACGCCCGGCAGGCCGAAGCCGGCGATCGCCAGGACGCCGATGAAGAAGGTCCAGCAGGTGATCGGCATTTTCTTCCGCAGCCCGCCCATCTTGCGGATATCCTGCTCATGGTGACAGCCTTCGATGACCTGGCCGGAACCGAGGAAGAGCATGGCTTTGAAGAAAGCATGGGTCATCAGGTGGAACAGGGCCGCGATCCACGCCCCCACGCCCATGCCGAAGATCATGAAGCCGAGCTGGCTGAGCGTCGAATAGGCCAGGACTTTCTTGATGTCGGTCTGGACGATTGCTATCAGGGCGGTGATGGCCAGTGTGATGCACCCGATCGCTGCGACGAACATCTGGGCTTCGGGCGTCAGCAGGCGGAACACGCGGGCCACCAGGTATACGCCGGCGGCAACCATGGTCGCTGCGTGGATCAGGGCGGAAACGGGTGTCGGGCCGGCCATGGCGTCCGGCAACCACACGTGCAGCGGAAATTGGGCCGACTTGCCCATCGCGCCGCAGAACAGCCCGATGCCCATCAGCGTCGCCAGAGGCAATCCGAAAACGGTGATCGTCGACGCGAAGATGCCGGTGCCGGTCCGGTACTGCTCGGCGAACTTTTGGGCGGCCTCGTCGAGGTCGAACGTGCCAAGAAAGAAGACCACCAGGCCCAATCCGAGAATGAAGCCGAAGTCGCCGATGCGGTTGGTCACGAATGCCTTGATGGCCGCGTCGCTGGCGAATTTCTTGTCGAAGTAGAAGCCGATCAATAGGTAGCTGCACAGGCCGACCAGTTCCCAGAAGATAAACAGGAAGAGCAGATTGCTGCTGATGACCAGCCCGAGCATGCTGAAGCAGAATAACGAGAGGTAAGCGAAGAAGCGGTGATACTTGCTGGCTCCGTCGATCTCGTCGCTGTGACCGCCCATGTAGCCGAGGCTGAAGAAGAAGATCCAGAAGGAGACGAACGCCACCATGAAGTACATGATGACGGTCAGCGAATCCAGCTTGACACCGATGGTGATCGGCAGGCTGCCGAAGCGGGCCCACTCCAGGCGCTGCGCGCTCGTCTCCAGGACGTGCCGCGCTTGAACGTCCCTGCCTAGCCAGTCGATCAACACGCACCCGGCCAAGGCGCAACTGATGCCGATCGCCGTTACGGCGACATAGCCGGCTACGGGCTTCCCGAGCCGGTGCCCCCAAAACACCAGGATAACGAAGCTGGCCAGGGGAATCAGGACGCCTATGGCTAATGCAGTCTGGTGGTCCATTACCGGAAACGTCAAAACGCCAAAAAGTCAAAACGTCAAAAGCCACACTCGGCGGGAGGAACCCGCCCTGCGTTTCATCCTCGCAGCTCGTCGCCGCGGTCCACGTCGATGGTCCGCAGCGTGTTGTAGAAGTTCATGAATATCGCTATGCCGATCGCCGCCTCCGCGGCGGCCAGCAGGATCACAAACAAGGCCACGATGTGCCCATCCAGCGAGACCGCCTGATACCTGCTGAAAGCGACCAGATTGATGTTGGCGGCGTTAAGGACGAGCTCGATGCCGATCAGGATCCCGATGGCGTTGCGCTTGGTCACCATGCAGAGGATGCCGGCGGAGAAAATCATCGCCGAGAGAACCAGGTAGTGTTGCAGGCCGATGGGCGACATAGCCGGTTACTTCTCCCCTCTGGCCAGGTAAGCCGCGCCGATCATCACCACCAGCAGCAGCACGCTGGCGGCCTCAAAGGGCACCAGGTAATCAGTCAGCAGCATGTTGCCGATCTCCTTGACGGAAGGAGCGGCGAGATCCTTCTGCGCCGCCGGCCAATCAGCTTGCAAAAGCAGCATGCAGAGGCCGAAAGCCAGCATCACCGCCACCACGCACCCGGCGGCCACCTGGCGGCGCGTCGGCGTAAACGCGACCCAGGGGGACTTCGTGGTCAACATGACGCCGAAGATGATGAGGATCAGCGTGCCCCCGACATAGACGATGAACTGGATCGCCGCCAGGAAGCTCGCATTCAGCAGGAAGTACAGACAGCCGACGCCGCCCAGCGTGCCGAGCAGACAAACCGCGGTGCGGACGATGTTGCGCGACACCAGGATGCCGATCGCACTGAGCAGTGCCACGCCGCCGAAGAGATAAAAAGCAAAGGCTTCCATCGTCGTCTATGTCAGAACGATCCCGTCGGGGGATTCGCAAACTCCATCAGATATCCGCATCGCGTGCAACGATAGGTTGCAATCTTGATCCTTCGGTCGGGCGGCTTCAGACCGAACAAGAACGAATACCGCGGCTCACCTTCGAACCACTCGGGCACCCGGCGCCGGTTGCCGTGGCTGAAGTCGACCACGAATCCCGGCTCCATCGAGCTTCCGCAAATCAAGCACTTCTGCACGGCCACGATCAAGTCCGCCTAATTTTACGCACCGGGCAGATGCTTTACCGCCAACCTGCCCACCAGCCGCGTTCGGTTCACGAATCCGTAGGCCACGATGCCGATGATCGTGATGACGAACACGTACCCGATCACGACCAGTATCGTATGCAGCACCGTGTCAAGCGACACCATCCACGGCACTTGGAGTTGCTGCACGCCAAGCACCCAAAAAGTATTCGCCAGCAGGACCACCATCGCCGTCGGCAGGAGCACCTGCACGCAGGCGTACAGCACCTGATCGATCCGCACGCGGGGCAGCGTCCATCGAATCCAAAGCTGGACGTAGAACAGGAACATCGACTTCAAAACGAACAGGATCGGCCCGTCAAAAAACAGCCCGCGGATCAGGTGGTCAAAGAAACCGGTGCCCGTCGGCGCCCAGCTTGCCGGGAACGGCGACTTCCAGCCGCCCAGGAAGAGGATCACCGCCAGGCCGGAGACGACGAACATGGCCGCGTACTCGCCCAGGAAAAACAAGCCCCATCGCAGGCCGCTGTATTCGGTCAGGAACCCGGCGACCAGCTCCGACTCCGCTTCCGGCAGGTCGAACGGTGCCCGCTTGCACGACGCCAGCGCGGCCGAGTAGTACATGAAGAACGCGATGAAGCAACAGGGGTTGGCGAACACGAACCAGCTGCTGAAGCCCGCGCCCTGCTGATCCGCGATGGCGCTGAGCTTCAGCGTGCCAGCCATCATAATGGGCACCAGCAGGCTCATGCTCATCGGAATCTCGTAGGAGACCATCTGGCAGGCCTCGCGCAGGCCGCCGTAGGTCGAATACTTGTTGTTGCTGGCCAGCCCGGCGCAAAGGACGCCGAGCACATCCAGGCCCAGCACCGCCAGGATGAAGATCAAGGCCACGTCGAGATCGCGGAAGACCCAGGCCGCGCCGGCGAAGGGCAGGGCCATGAATGCCGCGATCGTCGGTACAAAAGCGAGGTACGGCGCCAACCGGAAAAGGACCGCGTCGCCGTGTGCCGGCACGAAATCCTCCTTGAGAACCAGCTTGATGCCGTCAGCGGGCGACTGGGCCCAGCCGTGCCAGCCGCCGACGCGCATCGGGCCGAGGCGCGACTGAATGCGGCCGGCCACCTTCCGCTCCCACCAGATGCCAAAGGCCGCGACCGTGGCGGCGAAGCCGACGAGGCCGCCCATGGCGATCAAGTCCCGCACCACCACGAATTGCAGCGGCCACAGCAGATAGGCCACGAAGGCGACCGGGCAATGGGATTGGATCGTGTCATAGATGTCGTCTGCCGGGACGATGCCCTCGAATTTGACGAACGCCGTGCGCATGTAGTACGAAAGCCAGGAATAGCCCCAGACCAGCAGGCACGTCCCCACGACCGCGCCGCAAAAGATCAGGAACGCGACCCAGCGGGTTTGCAGGATCACCACGATCTGCCGGAAGAAGATAATCGCCAGCCCGCCCAGAAAAAACGCTCCGCCTGTGGCGATCGGTCCCAGGACGCCGAGATACGCTACGGCTACGCGCCAGTCCGTGATCACCTCTGACGAATACAGCCGGAAAGCGATGAACAGGACCACGCCCAGCGCCATCAGCACGGCGCCGAGGCCCAGCAACCATCGGGTGGCTTTGGTGCGGAAGCCGCTCAGCACTTCCGAAGGTCTGGCTGTCCAAGGCACAAAGATCGAACTCAACGCACGCGCCTCCGCGTCACAAGCTCCCGCGCATTTTGTACCCGGCGTCACAGGCACGCAACACCGGGGCGCATTACTGATTAACGATCCACCTCTCCCAGCACCACGTCGATGCTCCCGACGATCGCCGGAATATCCGCCAGCAGACAATTGCGGCACACATGGTTCGTGATCGACAGATTGCAGAACGACGGGCCGCGGGCCTTCACGCGTGCCGGCACCTGCGAGCCGTTCCCCTGCACATAGAAACCGAGCTGGCCGCGAGGGTTCTCGATCTCGTAATATACGTCGTCCTCGGGCAGCTTGACCAGCTTGCCCTTCTTGTTCAACACATCGCCCAGTGTGTCCCGCAGCTTCGCAATCGCCTGCCGGATGATCCGCACCGACTGTTTCATCTCCTGCATGCGGACGAAATACCGGTCCCACGAATCCCCGACCGTGCCCTTGAGCCCCTCGCCGATCGGGATGTCGAACTCGAACTCCTCGTAGCTGGTGTCCGGCTGCACCTTCCGCAGGTCCCACCGCACGCCGCTGGCCCGCAGGCACGGCCCGGTCAGGCCCCAGCGGATGGCGTCTTCGGCGGAGACGATGCCGACGTTCGCGGTTCGCTTGACGAAAATGTGGTTGAACGACAACAGGTCGTTGTACTCGTCGATCTTGGGCTCGAAGTAGTCGCAGAACTCGGCGCAGCGGTCGAGAAAACCGTCCGGCAGGTCGTCAGTCACGCCGCCGATTGTGATGTAACTGTACGTCAGCCGCGCCCCGCAAGTGGACTCAAACATGTCGAGGATCCACTCCCGCTCGCGGAAGGCGTACAAAAACGGCGTGAACGCCCCCATGTCCAGCCCGTACGTGCCGAACATCACCAAGTGCGACGCAATGCGGTTCAGCTCCGCGAACAGCACGCGGATGTACTGGGCCCGCTTGGAAACCTCCAAGCCGGTCAGCTTCTCGATGGTGAGGGCATAGGCCAGGTTGTTATTCATGCCGGCGAGATAGTCCATCCGGTCGGTGTAGGGGATGAACTGGAAGGGCGCCAGCGATTCGCCGATCTTCTCCGCGCAGCGGTGCAGGTAGCCGATGTGCGGCACCGCCTCCAGTACCATCTCGCCGTCGGTCCGCAGCACGATCCGCAGCACGCCGTGCGTCGCCGGATGCTGCGGGCCCATGTTCACCAGCATCTCCTCGGTGGGCATGTCCTGCTGGCGGATGGCATCGGCGGAGAGGTTCGCGTTGATGTCAGGCCTGGATTCGAGAACTGTCTCTGTCACGCTCGATTGCTCACTTAGTGGGTCGGCCGGGTTTGCTCGTATTCGGTCACCGCCGGAATGCCGTGATACTCCATCGGGAAGATGTAGTCTTTTCGCAACGCATGTCCGGCCCAGTCGTCGGGGCACAGAATCCGCCGCGGATGGCGGCCTTCGGCATCTTCCACCGAGTCCGGATGGCCGTCGAAGACAATGCCCATCAGGTCGTAAGCCTCGCGCTCGTGCCAATCGGCTGTCGGCCAGATGTCCGCGACGCTGCGGATGTGCGGCTTGTCCCGCGAAACCTTGATCTTGACGCACATACCGTGGCGGCTCTTCCACAGCTCGCGCGAGCCAGGCACACCATCACACGATATCAGGTCGTAGACCGCGACCATCTCTTTCGCCTCCAGCATGTCCACCGAGGAAATGCACCGGAGCAGATCAAACCGCAGCCGGCTGTCATGCCGCAAGAACATAGCCACGTCGTGCCAAGCGTCGGCCGCCACCCACACGTGCGGATGGACGGTCTGGAAGTTTACCCCGACGATCTTGTCGCCGAACTTGCCCTTGAGAATGTTCGCGATTTCCTCTGGAGTCATGACTGTTCGATGCTTCTCTCGCAGCAGCGCGGCCTCGGCCGGCAGCCGGGCTTTGAATAGGCGCTTAACTTCTTGCCACCAATGCTCCCTCCGCCATCGACGCCTCCGGGCGCCGGGCGATTGAATGCCGTCTGATCTTGTCCTGCAGCCGCATCAGGCCTTCCATCAGGGCTTCCGGTCGTGGGGGGCATCCCGGAACATACACATCCACCGGGACGATCAAATCGACGCCTTTCACCACGTGGTAGCCGTGCTTGAAATAAGGCCCGCCGCCGATTGTGCAAGCTCCCATCGCAATCACGTACTTGGGCTCAGGCATCTGGTGGTACAGGCGTTTCACGCGGCTGGCCATCTTGAACGTCACCGTGCCCGCCACGATCATCAGGTCCGCCTGTCGCGGCGTCGCTCGAAACGCCCCCGCCCCGAATCGATCGAGGTCGTAGCGGCCCGCTCCGACGGCCATCATCTCGATGGCGCAGCAGGCCAGGCCGAAGGTCATCGGCCAGAGGCTGTTGGATCGCCCCCAGTTGATCGCCCAGTCGAGCGAGGTGACGATCACGCCTTCCTCGAAACGGTTGTCAATCCAGCTCATGAGAAGCTCTCAGCTTCCGGCTCTATGCCGTGCCAGCCAGGTCGGCGGTTCCGGAACTCTCGCTCTCGCGCGACGTCGCCCGTACCCAGTCCAGGTAGCCGAACCGCCAGAGGTATAGGAAACCGATCACGATGACGCCGAAGAAGAACAGCATGTCCCACAAGGCCGCCAATCCGCCCTCGCCGTATACCACCGCCCAGGGATAAAACAGGGCAATCTCAATGTCGAAAATCAGGAAAACCAGGGCCACCACGTAGAATCGCAGGTCAAACTGCACCCAGGCCTGCCCGATGGCCGGCTCGCCGCACTCGTACGGCACGTTCTTCTCCGGGTGCGGCAGCTTCGTGCGGACGATCGCGCCGACCAGCAGCCCGCCGAGAGCGAACGCCACCCCGCCGAGCGTGAGAAGCAGCAAACCGATAACCAGATCACTACCGCTGGACATCATTCAACGAACTCCGACGCCTCACTCAGTCGTTTTCTCCTCCTCCGCGGGCGCGGCGGCCTTCTTCTTGGGCTTGGGAATCTCCGTGACCGTCAGGGCCCTGAGCATGTTCTCCCGGTTCGGCGCCGCCCGCTCCTCCCACCGCTGCTTCTGGGCCGCGGCCCAATCCGGCAGATTATCCTTCTGCATCCAGTAGGGCTCCGGTGTTTGCTTGCCCTGTTTGGCCAACTCGGTGAACTCCACGATCATGTCCCGGCGCGTGTACGCGCTCAGGTCATAGTTGTCGCCCATGTGGATGCAACCCGTCGGGCACGGGTCGGTACACAGCGAGCAGAACATGCACTTGGAATAATCGATGGCGTAGCGCTCCAGCGCCCCGCCGACGGCCAGACCGGTTTCCTTGTCGACCTTGCGCGGGCCGGACTTCTCGATGTAAATGCAGTCGACCGGGCAGGCTTTGGCGCAAGCGTCGCAGGCGATGCACTTCTGGGCCTCGAACCAGTGAAAACCGCGAAATCGCGGCTGCACAGGCGGGGCCACATCCGGATACTGGAGCGTGATGGTCCGCGCGAAGCAGTACTTCAGCGTGATGCGCATGCCGATGGCGATGGTGCGGACCGTATCATAGATGTTGCGGAAATAGAGTCGTGCGGGTGAAGCAACCATAACTTAAACGCATCGCAGAGACCGGCCGCCCACTCCTCGGGCCGGACGCGGCCCTCACCCATTCGGAGCAAGGGTCGCGGTAGTATAGCATGTGCTCCGCGCAACGCCACACCGCGCCGCGGATGAAAAACGGCAGCCTGAAACGTGCGCAAAAGCGGGACAATTGGTGCCATTTCACAGGCGCGACCGAAAAACGGTCCTTGACGCCGCAACCGAACCGATCGAAGCCAAGGCCGTGCCCGCGCATCGCGGCCGCTCTTGGGGCATGGTGAAGCGTTCAGTCAGCCGCGGAGCGGCGGGCTACTCGTTCACTCTGGATGGCCAACTTGAGCCATGGCCTCATTCGCGATCGGTGGCGGCTGTGGCCAGGGCCACACGCTTTCTCAGGGGCTCCAGTTCGGGATCGCTGGCGGAGACTTCCAATACGCGGTGACGGCCTGTCCATGAGGGGTAGTAATCCCAGTTCACCTCGCGCATCTGGGACCAGATGGTGCGATAGCGTCCTGGCACATTGGCGGGATAGAGCCTCCAACCGGGGACTTCATCTGATAGGAACAGGAATCTGTCGGCGGCCTCGGGCGATTGCGCGACATTCGGGTGCGCCGCGGCGGGATCCGCTGCCAACAGCTTCCGACAGCCAGGCGAGAGGTAGATCAGCGTCGGGGACGACGAGGTCACGTGTTCCGCAATCGCTCTCGATCCGGACCCCGTGTCGGGGTACAAGATGCTCAGCGACGACCTGGTCACCATGCTCAGATTGAAGAGAACGAAGGAAGCGAAAACGCAGAACAAGACCACGCGAAAAGATCTGCGCCTCGGGGCGGACGCGATGACGCCGAAGCCCAATGCTGCGAACACCGCTAGGAAAGGCAGCAGCAACATGCAGTTCCGCACGATCATCACTCTCTGGGACGACATGTAAACCACATATAGGAGCGGCAGGGAGATGAACCATGCGGTGATCCGCGGCTGTGTCCTGGCCAGGGAAACAATGCCCACCGCCGCCGACACTGAAGCTGCCACGGCCAAAACCATGTTCTCGGAGAGAGACACCGCTGCGAGGTACAGGGACATCTTCGAAAAATGGCCCCAGCCCGGAGCTACGCTGTATCCGGCGTGACCGCCCTCGCCGTAGTGCGACAGTTCGTAACGGACGTCTCGGGCGAATCCCTGCGGGTCCAGGAAAAAACCCGGCGTGGTCACCAGGAATACGGTCGCCGCGAGACCCAGCGCCAGCGCGTGCAGGCCAACCTCAAGGACCGGTCTCGACCGGTGCCGTTTGGCCGACAGCCCGATGGCCAGCAGCAGCGGGACCAGCACAATGCCGCCGGGATACTTCGTTCCCACGGTGAGCCCGGCGAAGATCGAGGAAATGGTCACCATGAGAAAGCGTTGCCCCTGCTTTTCGGCTTTCAAGACGCCCAACTGGCCGAGGATGGAGCAGGAGGCGAAGAGGGCCACGAGGCAATCCGGCGCGATCCATTTGGCGTGATAAGTGAACTCCCAGGAACCGAGCAGCGTCAGGGTAGCGAGCAGACCAACCCAATTCCGCCCGGTCAGCCCGCTGGCGAGATAGTAAACTGCCAGCCCGGTCAGGCAGCTCAGGAGGAAGAACACTGATCGCAGTTCCCACGTGAACGCATCGCTTCCCAGAAACTCGAGCAGCTCTCTTTTGGCCGGCAGGGCCTCTTCAGTGACGGGGGAGGCATGGCGCCCGCTCACCGCCCCGTGAAAGGCGGCGGTCAACATGCCGACGTCGTAGCACACCGATGGATAGTTGTACCATCTGGGCACGAGCCAGCCGTACTCGACCGTCGTCTGTATCGACGAGATAAGCCTGGGTTCGTCCCAGTGGGCGCCGATGTCGACGCTCGCGGCGCCCAGAACCCCCATGCAGATAATGATCGCGATCGCGAGGATCAGCGGTTTGCCGGGCAAGGCCGCCACGAATCTGCTCCATCCGCTTGCCGACACTGATCCGTTCCGTGTGCCTCAGGTTCGACGCGGCATGGTCGGCAGCACCGTCAATCCGGCCGCGCAGACATGAGCGGCCCGCATGAGCAGTGCGGCGCGCGAGCTGCCGGTCCACAGGTCCTCGGATGATGCTCGCTCAAAAAGGCGTTTCCTCGTCCTCGTTGGCCTGCTCCAATCCGCCGCCTTCGACGGCGCCTCCGGTCTCGTAAGGCGACTGGTAGGACTCGTCGGCGTACCCTGCTTCGCCCTGCAGGTACTCCGGCGCCGCGTTGTCGAATCGCGTGAACTGCGGATTGAAATGAAGCTCAACCGTTCCGGTCGGGCCATTGCGCTGCTTGTCCACAATCAGCTCGGCCTTGCCCTGGATTTTGGCGAACTGCTCACTGGCCTCGGTCCGCTTCTTCTTGTCCCAGTAGTATTCCTCGCGATGCAGCAGGATCACCACGTCGGCGTCCTGCTCGATGGCACCGCTCTCGCGGAGGTCACTCATCCGCGGTCGATTGCCGGTCCTCTCTTCGACCTGCCGGTTGAGCTGGGCCAGGGCGACGATGGGAATCTCGAGCTCACGTCCCAGGGCCTTCAGACCGCGGCTGATCGAGGATATCTCCTGCTGGCGGCTTTCCCTCCCCGCGACTCGGTCGTACATCAATTGCAGATAGTCCACGAACACCACCTTGATGTCGTGGAGCATCTTCAAGCGGCGGACCTTGGCGCGCAGCTCCATGACGCTCATGCCCGGCGTGTCGTCGACGAAGACAGGGTAATTACGCATGTTGGCGGCGACCGTCTTCAGCTTGGCGATTTCCTTGTCGCTGAGCTTTCCGTGCCGCAATTTGTGCATGTCGACGGCTGCATGGGAGCAGAGCATGCGCTGAGCGATCTGCTGCTTGCTCATCTCCAGCGAAAAGAACGCCGCGGGCATGCTCTCCACAATGCCCACGTACTCCAGCATGGTCAGGCCGAGGGCCGTCTTGCCCATGCTCGGCCGGGCGGCGATGACGATGAAGTCGCCGTATTGCAGGCCGCCGAGCTTGGCGTCCAGCTCGGTGAAGCCGGTCGGCACGCCGGTAAGGCTGCCTGCGCCGGTCGCCTCCAGCAGAGCCATGGTCTCGTCGATGCAGTCACGGATCGGCAGGGCCTGGCGGGTGATTCTCTGCTCCGCGACCGCGAAGAGCTTCTTCTCCGCCTCGTCGAGCACGTTGGCGGCAGGTTCCTGCTGGTCGTAAGCCGCCTGGAGGATGTCGCTGGTGCATTGAATCAGATCGCGGAGCAGCCCCTTGTCACGAACGATGCGGGCGTAATGCTCGCTGTTGGCGGTCGAGGCGACGGAGCCTGCCAGATCGATGAGGTATTCGCGGCCGCCGATTTCCTCCAATTGCCCGCGCCGCCGCAGCTCGTCCTCCAGCACGACGATGTCGATCGGCTTGTTCGCGTCCCAAAGATCCAGCAGAGCCTCGAAGAGGATACGGTGATCGGGCCTGTAGAACCGGTGGGCCTCGTCGCGGGGAATGATCTGCAGCACCTGGCCGATGCAGTCCCGGTCCAGGAGCATCGATCCCAGCAGACTCATTTCCGCTTCGAGGTCCTGCGGCGGAACGCGGCCGGACTCGATCGGGTCAGTCGCTCGCGCTCCCGGCGTCGGCCGGGCCCGCTCCTGGCTCGACGGTGGTACTGTCGCTTGCGACATCGGTGGCCTCCTTGGTTCCTCCCTCTTCGCCCTCCAGGCTTCCGGCGGCCTTTTCCGCCACCACCCACACCTTGACCTTCGTGCTGATGTCGTCAGCCAGTACGATGTCCACTTCCTGAGCGCCGACCTGCTTGATGTTCATGGACATCTTGATCTGGTCGGGATGCACGGAGTGGCCTTCTTCCATCAGAGAGTGCGAGATCTCGCGCGGGCCGACTGAGCCGTACAGATGGCCCTCCGGATTGCAGGCCGCGCTGATCGTGACTTCGACCCCCGCCAGCCGCGCGCAGATGGACTTGAGGAGGGCATAGCGGCGATCTCGCTCCGCGGCCGCCTGCTTCTTGTCTTCCTCGATGATTTTGAGATTGGCCTTGGTGGGGACCAGGGCCAGATGGTGCGGCAGCAGGTAGTTCCGCGCATGTCCCGGCGAAACCTCCACGATGTCTCCGCACAAGCCGAGGTTGGGGATATCCTTTCTCAACAGCAACTTCATGTTGTTCGCTCCTATCCGCAAAACGGCATGAGGGCTATGAACCGGGCGTGCTTCAAGGCCCGGCGCGAAGACCGCTGGTGATGGGCGCAGTTACCGCTGCGCTTCCGGGAAACCTGTTTGCCCTGGCTGGTGACCAGCTTGTGCAGGACAGTGAGATCCTTGTAGTCGATCTCATCGACCTTGTCCCGACAAAACCGGCACTTGGCCGCTTCTCGCGCCCGCATCCGCTTCTTCTTCCTTTGCGGGGCAGTCTTGGATCTGAATGGTGGCATTGTTGGTGCCTTTCTTTGGCAACACTCAAACTTCTAGAACGGAACCTCTTCGCCGCCGCCCTGAGGCACGTCCTCGATGGGCGGCGCTTCATCATGATTCTCGGCAGCTCGCGCCGGCGCCCCGGCGCGCTCGCCGCCGTACCCGCCGCCTGGGGCGGATCCACCCGGTGGCCCGCCCAGGAACTGGAAATTGTCCACGTGGACTGTCAGCTTGCTCCTCTTCTGACCATCTTTGCCTTCCCACTGGTCGTATCTCAGATGGCCCTCAACAAGCAGTTGGCGCCCTTTTTTCATGTACTGGTTGATCGTCTCGGCTGGCCGCCCGTATGACCGGCAATCCACGAAGCAGACTTCCTCTTTCATTTCTCCGGTCTGCTGCGATTTCCATTTGCGGTTGATCGCCATGCCGAACTCGCAGGCCGGTGTGCCGCTCGGCAAATAGGAAAGCTGCGGATCGCGGGTCAGGTTGCCCGCCAGGATGACCTTGTTGAAATTCGCCATTGCACTCGCCCTTTCCGATTACGAAGCCTCGTTACGGAATCGACCTCCATGCGCCCGCTCTTCCCGACCGTCGCCTCTACCGGCGTCCGTGAACCAGGCGCCGCCGCTCTCTGACTTCACGAGGTCCTGGCTACCGGCCCTGGCCGCCTGGCGGCTCGTCGGCATCGACATCTACACCAGGGACGTCCTCTTCTTCGTCCGCCAGCGCGACCGAGGCTTCCTCGGGCACCTCCTCGACCGGCGCGGACGGCGCCCTGCTCGGGCCTCCGCCGTATGGCTCGCGGCCCCGGGCGCCCCATTCCTCGCGGACCGGCACCTTCGGCGGCGGCTCCGCGGCCAGAGACTTCTCAATCAGCTCCGGGGTCATTTCATCCCGACGGAGGACCAGCACCCGCACCATCTGCTCGCTGAGCTGGACGTCCCGCTCCAGGCCCGCGATCTTGTCAGGGGTGGTCTGAAAGTACGTCAGCACATACAAGCCGCGCTTGTGCTGGCCGATCGAGTAGGCGAGCTTGCGCTCCCCCCAGTTCTTCATGCCCAGCACCTTGGCCCCGGCGCGCTGCAGGATGCGGTTGATTTCCGCTTCGGCTGTCGGCCAGTTGGGGGCCGATGCCGGCTCCATCACGAACATTCCCTCATAGGTCTTCACGAATCATTACTCCTTCGAGTGCGTTGTCGTTCGCCTGTCGCTTTGCGATCGGCGTCACTCCTCCGGATCCGATCGGTTGGTCTCGTTCATTGCCCTCTCAATACCCTGGTGCAGCCAGATCTCGACTGCGTCGGCGGCCCGCACGATCGCCTGGTCGGCCTCCTCCTGCTCGCTGGGAGCGAAGCGGTCCAGCACGTAATCGGATATCGAGCCGTGCGCCGGACGGCCGATGCCGATTCTCAGCCGGCCCACCTCCTCCGAGCCCAGGCATCGCAGCACGTCGATCAGGCCCTTCTGCCCGCCCGCGGAACCCTGGGACCGCAGCCGGAGCCTGCCCAGCGGCAGATCCACGTCGTCGGAGACGATCAGGACATCCGCCAGCGGGCACTGAAAGAAGCCGACCGCCGCGGCGACGCTGCCGCCGCTGCAATTCATATACGTCATGGGCCGCAGCAGCATCACCTGCTGGCCGGCGACCGGTCCGTCCGCCGTCAGGCCCCGGAACTTGTTGCGCCACTGGCCCAGTTGCCATCGTCCGTAGAGCAATTCCGCAACGCGGAAGCCGACGTTATGGCGCGTTCCGACGTATTGCTGGCCCGGGTTGCCCAGTCCGACAATCAGCTTCATCCGCGCACGTCGGGGCCGAGCGACTATGACTCAGCCTTGCCCTCTTCTTCCTCAGCCTTGCCCTTGGCAATCACTTCCGGTTCGGCGGCAGCGGCAGCGGCCTCGGCGGTCGGCGCCGCGGCGGCCTCGACCTCCTCGACCTTGGTAGTCGGCTCGCGGACCGTCGCCACGACCGACTCGATGTCGGTCAGCACCTTCAAGTTCTCGTCCAGCGTCAATTCCTTGACATAGAGCACCTGGTTCAGCTCAAGCCCGCTGACATCCACGCGGATCGCTTCGGGAATCTGGAGCGCGGGGCACTCCACTTCCATCTCGACCAGCTCCTGGTGCAGAACGCCGCCCTCGGCGGTGCCCTTGGGCTGGCCGCGCAGCACCAGCGGCACACGAACCTTGACCCGCTCGGTCAGGCTCACGCGGGCCAGGTCTACGTGCACGACCTTGGCTCCCAGGTGGTCATACTGCGCGTCCTTGAACAGGCAGGGCTGAACCTTGCCGCGGACGTCCAGATTGATCACATGGGCGCCGTGCTTGAGCTGCAACTCCACCTCGTGGTAATCCAGCGTCACCGGCAAGGGTTCGATCTGGTGGCCGTACACAATCGCCGGGAGCTTCCCGGCACGCCGCAACCGCGCCGCGGCCCGTGATCCCGCGACTTTCCGTGGTTCACCTTTGAGTGTTGGTATTTCCATCACGACTTCCTCACGACCTGTTGAACAGACTGCTCACTGATTGATGTTTGTGAATTCGCGAAATCGCTTCGCCGAGGATGTCCGCCACGGTCAGCACCTGCAGGTTGGGCAGGCGCTGGCGCGTCTCCGTCGGCACGGGAATCGTGTCCGCCACGACAATCTCGGAGAAGGGCGCTCCCTGCAAGCGCTCGAAGCACGGCCCGGCGAACACCGCGTGCGTGGCCGCCGCCCGGACGCTGCGAGCTCCATGCTTTTTCACGATCCGGGCCGCTTCGCTGACCGTTCCGGCCGTCGCGATCATGTCGTCGATCATCAGCACGTCGCGCCCTTCCACGTTTCCGATGATGTTCTCGATCACCGCGGTGCTGCCGCTGGTGCGGCGCTTGTCAATCACCGCCAGCTCGCAACCCATCCGCTCGGCGTAGGTGCGGGCTCGCTTCATGTTGCCAACGTCCGGGCTGACGATGGTGACTCGCTTGTAATCCAGGTTCTGGAAGTGGCGATAGAACGCAGGAGCAGCCTGCAGGTGATCGACGGGAATATCGAAGAAACCCTGGATCTGCGGCGCGTGCAGGTCCATGGCCAGAACGCGGTCGGCGCCGGCCTTGCTGATCAGATTGCTGACCAGCTTGGCGGTAATGGGGGTGCGGCCCTCGTCTTTGCGGTCCTGCCGGGCATAGCCGAAATAGGGCAATACCGCGGTGATTCGCCGGGCCGAGGCTCGCCGCAGACAGTCGACGAACACCAGCACCTCCATGAGGTGGTCGTTCACCGGCCGGCATGTCGATTGCACGACGAACACGTCCCGCCCGCGTACGTCATCATGGAGCTTGACGAACAACTCACCGTCGGGAAACGTTTCCACGTCGGCCCGTCCCCGGGTGATGCTCAGGTAGTTGCAGATGGCGTCCGTGAGCGTGGGATTCGAGCGACCGCTGAACACCTTGATCTCGTCGTTTGGATCGATCATTGCATACTCCCTCATGCACAACCACTTTGGGCGGGGGGCCTCCGGACCACCACCGGGGGGTCTCGTCTGGATCCCGAACCGCCCTTGCTCCTGGCGGGACCAGCGCAGTCGAGGGCGCTCAATAGCCCCGGCCCCGCGCTCGCTCCGTCTTCCAGCACGGCGCCATCCGCGAGATAGGCAAACGGGCCCACGGAACACGCGGCGCCGATTTTCGTCCTGCCCTCGATGCACGTGAACGGCTTGATGACGCTTTCCGGGCCGATCACGGCCCGGCTGTCGATCCAGGTCTTGTCCGGATCGACGATGGTCACGCCTCGCTCCATCCAGCCGGCCTGGATCCGTCGCTGCATCACCTTGGCTACGTCCGCCAGTTCTCCGCGGGAGTTGATCCCCACCGCGTCCTCCGCCGGCACCGACGTGGCCGCCTGCACGAGGTCACCGCGGTTGCGGATGATCGCGAGGGCGTCGGTAATGTAATACTCGCCCTTGGCATTGTTGGGCTCGATCTTCGGCAGAGCCTGGAACAGGGCCTGGGCATCAAAGCAATAGTAGCTGGGATTCACCTCGCGAATCTGCAGTTGCTCGGGGTTGCAGTCGCGTTGCTCGACGATCCGCTCAAACCGGCCGTCCTGCCCGCGGATGATCCGCCCGTAGCCCGTGGGATCGCTCAAGACGGTCGTGGCGATGGAGGCGGCGGCACGCGCATCCTGATGAGCGACCAGCAGCCTTCGGAGCGTTTCCGCACGTATCGTGGGCATGTCGCCGGCGATGACGACCACATCGCCGACGAAACCCTCGAAGGCGCCGGCGGACATGGATACGGCATGACCGGTGCCCTTCTGCTCGCGTTGCTCGACGAAATGGATCCCAGGCTCTTTAGCGAAAGCCTCGATGACGACCTCCTTGGCGAACCCCACCACCACATAGAGGTCGTTGATGCCGGCCTCGCGACAGGCGTCCAGGACGTACGCGAGCATGGGTCTGCCGCAGACCTCGTGCATCACCTTCGGCAGCTCCGTCTTCATCCGCGTGGACCTGCCGGCGGCCAATATGACCGCCGCGGTTGCGCGTCCGCCGGATTGCGGCTGCCGTGAAGTATTGTCCAGAGCTCGTTCTTTCATCGAGCGCGGTACTCCGCAACGGGAAAACACTACCCGGCGAGGATTCGAACCTCGACCAGCAGGACCAAAACCTGCTGTGCTACCATTACACTACCGGGTAGCAGGTCCAAACCGTTTATTGCGCTGCTGCTTGGAACGGGCCGGGCCGATGGAACTCGACTCTCCCGCTGATCGGCCGGCCACGGCCGGATAAGACGCGGCAGCGACTGGTTCTTCCGGAGGCTAGAACGCCCGGCCGCGTGCTGGGCGCCCTCAGGCCGCCACCGCATCGAGCGCCATCGGCCTGCCCCATAGGGAAGAAAACCGTTATGTTCAGGACCTCCGGTTTACGGGAGGCGTGGATACGGTAGTCAAAGCGTCTTGCGATGTCAAGAACGGTTGTGCGGAGGACATGAAGGATTCGCCATGCCTGGGATGGCGTTATTCTGACCAGGAATACTCTGCAAGTCCGAGAATGGCAATCCGGCGAACATTCTCACACGCGTCTGCGATCGCCACCAGCCGGACCGGGTTGCCTGACGCCCGATTATATTCGATATCAGTAAAGGGCACGCTCGTCGGCACGTAATATGTCTTGGTGTGTCCGGTTATGTCGCCAACGGTGGACAATGGCAAAAGGTAGCTCTGGTATCAGTCGCCTCCATGGGGCGTTTCTTCTGGCATTGAGCGCCGCTCTGCTCCTGTGGGGCTGCGGCAGTGCCGTCCCAGGCTCCACGCCGGGCGCCGGCTCGGCCTCGCGAGTCGACTTCCGGACCCTAGGGGCCCTGCAGGACAGCGACGACGACGGCCTTCCGGACATGTATGACCCCTCGCCAACGAATCCCGACGAGGACGGCGACGGGGTCCTCGATGGATACGATGCTGACACCGCAAGCATCGTCCTGCCGTACGACCCTACTGACCCGGCCGCCGATTCAGATGATGACGGCATCCAGGATTTCTTCGACCCCAATCCACTCGACGCGGACGCCAACGACAACGGAGTCGTTGACGGCTTTGAAGTCGATTCGGACAAAGATGGGATCGTCGATGCCCTTGACCATTACCCGGGAATCCCCGACGCCAACTGTAATGGCGTCCTCGATGGCGAAGATCCCGATTACGACAATACGATCGACTACCCCTCGCAGATAAGAGGCGGTGAGATCATCTGTGGCGGATCGACCTGAGACCGGGATCGCGGTCGCGCAGGATTGAAAGAATCGGCCAGGAGCGGTCCGGATGTGGTGCCCGCCACGGCACCCGGCCAGCGGCGCTCTCTCTTCGGCCCCGCCTGGACGAAATCCACTCCTGGCTTGCCTCGACCACGCTGAAATCGGCCCCATGGCCCGGCCTGTCTCCTCACCACGGCCGCCCCTTCCCCGATCGCGTGCCCTCTTAAGCTCTTCTGCCGCCCGGATGCGACGTAAGCGGCGTCACCCGATCGCGGGTGTCCGCGCCGGAGTTGCGTTGCGGGCTCCGCAATCGTACAACTGCACGGCTTCATCGTCCGGCTCGCTTTCGCCGCAGTGGAGCGGTTGCGTCGGGCGGGAAGCTGGCGGAGGAGGAGAAGAGGTTTCGTTTCATTCCCACTAGTGGAGACTCGCCGTGGACACACTGCTTGATCGCTTCTGTCGCTACGTGAAGGTCGAGACGACTTCAGTCGAGGATGCCAAGGAGTACCCCAGCTCCAAGGGCCAGTTCGAGTTGGGCAGGATTCTGGCCGGCGAGATGCAGGCCCTGAGCCTCGATGACGTGAAGGTCGACGAAAATGGCATCGTGACGGGCACGGTGCCGGGCAACGTCAAGACGGCGCCCACCATCGCTTTCCTGTCGCACATGGACACCTCCCCCGAGGCCAGCGGCAAGAATGTCAGGCCCGTCGTTCACAAGAACTATGACGGCAAGGACATCGTCCTGCCGGGTGACAAAACCAAGATCATCCGGGTGAGCGAGTCGACCGGGCTGGCCGAGCTGAAAGGCAAGACCATCATCTCCTCCGACGGCACGACCCTCCTCGGCGCTGACGACAAGGCCGGCATCGCCGTGATCATGACCGCCGCCGCCCGGCTCATGGCCGATCCCAAGATCAAGCACGGACCGATTCGCGTCGTGTTCACCTGCGACGAAGAGGTCGGCCGCGGCACAGACAAGGTCGACATCAAGAAGATCAACGCCCAGTGTGCCTATACGCTCGACGGCGAGGGCCAGGGCGAAGTCGAGGGCGAGACTTTCTCCGCCGATCTCGCCACTGTGACCATCACCGGCTACAACATCCATCCCGGTCTGGCCACGGGCAGGATGGTCAACGCCATACGCATTGCCGGGCAGTTCCTGGAGCGGATGCCCTGGAACCGGCTGGCCCCCGAAACCACCGCCGGCCGCGACGGCTTCCTGCATCCCTACACCATCGAGGGCGGCGTTCCGGAGGTGAAGATCCGCATCCTTCTGCGGAGCTTCGTGACCGCGGAGCTCAAGGAGCAGGCCAAGATCCTCCGCGGCATCGCTGCGACGCTGGAGGCCGAGCATCCCAGGGCCAAGGTCGATGTGAGCGTCAAGAAGCAGTATCGCAACATGGCCGAGGCCCTGAAAAAGGAGCCGCGGGCCATGGAGCTGGCGGCCGAGGCGGTGAAACATTGCGGCATGACGCCCGCCTTCAAGGCCATCCGCGGCGGCACCGACGGCTCGCGTCTCAGCGAAATGGGCCTGCCCACGCCGAACCTCTTCGTCGGCATGCACAACTTCCATTCGGCTTTGGAATATGCCTGCCTGGAAGAGATGGAAGCCGCGGTGAAGGTGCTGATAGAACTGGCCCAGTTGTGGGGGAAGCAGAAATAATCGAGGTGCGGTGTATCCGGCGCACTCGGCGAACATCACGCCTCGCGCCTGGCCGCGGGTGATGCTTTCCCCCCGAGGAATCCGTTCGTGACGAGACAGACTGATGACGCCAGCACGCGCGCCGCCGGGGTTGAGAACACCCACACACTCACGCGGATGGCCGCGAGCCTCTCGGCCTTCGGCCGTACGTTCGTTTCGCTTCTTCACGCCCCGGCCGCGTTCTGGATCATCATCGGGCTTTACGCGATCGATGCGATTGCTTATTTCGGCAACATCACGCTCATGGAGGAGTACATTAAGGAGGACCTGAAAGCAGGGGACGTCGTTGCCAGCATCACCCTATCCATATTCACGGGTCTGGTCTCCCTTTTTATGCTCGGCATCGGTGAACTGGGAGAGAGACTAGGCATTCGGCGAGGACTGTTACTCGCGGCTTTCCTGTGCATCGTAGGCCGCGCGGCCTACGCCGGCGCACCGCTGCTAAGTCCGTCCTTTACGCTCGACATGATCGTTCTCGTCGGCGGACTGCTAGTGGTGGCCGTTGGTGAGGGAATCATCCAGCCGGTGGCCTATGCCGGCGTCAAGTACTACACGAATGAGCGGAACAGCTCCGTGGCCTACGGGTTGATCTACGGGGTGATGAACCTGGGCATATTCTTCATCGGCTGGCTTTCGCCGGCGATTCGTGTACCCGTCACTGACATCCTTGCGGCGCGAGCGGCCGGAACGCCGGAGCCTCACTCCATCTGGCGATTCTTTGCCGACTGGGGTATCAGCGGCATCAACGGCGTCAACTGGATTTGCGTGGCCGTTTCGATTTTGGCCTTTTTCTTCCTCCTGGTCTCTATGACGAAGCGGAGAGAGGCGGCCAAGATCAGTGTACCGGGCGTGCCCAGGCTCGCAGCACGGCCGGCTGCGGGGCCGGAGCTTTCGCTTGGAAGGAGACTGGTGAATTACTTCGCCGAAGGGCCATTCTCCAACGCTCGGTTCGTTTTTTTCGTTTTCATGTTGCTCCCGGTTCAAACGCTCTTCGCCCACCAGTTCCTGACGATGCCCCCTTATATCCTGCGGGCCTATCCCAAGGGTGTGTCGGATCACATGGAATTGATAGTCAACTGGATCAACCCGGCGATCGTCTTCATTGGCTCACCGATCATCGCGGCTCTTACCCGACGCGTAGGGGTGTATACGTTGATGATCGTCGGGACCTTCGTCTCCGCCGTGCCGACATTTCTTTTGTCCCACGGTCCCAATCTGACCTTCCTGATTGTGAACCAGGTGTTGTTCGCGATTGGCGAAGCTCTTTGGTCTCCGCGTTTCTATCAGTATGCCGCGGAGCTTGCTCCCGAGGGCAAAGTCGCCCAGTACATGGGGCTTGCCAACCTGCAATGGTTCGCCGCCAAAATGACCACGGGCTTCTACTCCGGATGGTTCCTCGCCCACTATTGCCCAGAAGGCGGCACGCAAGATACCGGCACCATGTGGACCATCTATGGGCTCGTCGCCCTTATCAGCCCCATCGGCCTACTCCTCGGCCGCAAGTGGGTCATGAGCGGAACGATGGGAACTCCCAAGCCCAAGGCGGCTACGTGATTCGCACCAGAGGTGAGCTTCTTGCGCCGTGCGCGTCGCGCCAGCGGCCCTGGGCCGCATTCGTGTTCAGCCTGCCTTTGTATCGGTAGGGTCTCAGCTGGTACATCCCCGTGATCGGCGCCGTGTCGATCACCAGCGGCCGTAGCGCTGTGATCTTCCACTCACCCCCTTCGCGGACCCAGGCAATGCGCCACTGACCCTGGTGATACTCGCCAGCGCCGCCGCGGATGCGGACCGTCGCCCACGCCACGATGATCATATCCGCTCGATCGCCGTCCACGGTGACATCACGACGGCTGAATCGCGTGTCATAGACGTTGATGGACTCCAGCGACGTCCGGATGAACTCGATGATCATCTCCCGGTCCATGTTGTCGCTGTCGTACCCCTCGCCGATGGTTGTGGCCACGCCGTTCATATCCTGCGCGGCGATCGCGGCCACGAATTCGTCGAGGGTCGCCTGAATTCGCTTCCGCTCCGTCACCACCGTCTGCTGGACGATGAAGAGAATCGCGATGAGCCCCAACACGGCGGGCAGCGACCAACGCGCCGCCGCCCCCGTCAACCAGCGCCTGGCGAATAGCACCGCCGCCAGCAGGAGAAACGAGAAAGCCGCCAGGTACAGTGGGCTCTCCAGAAAGAGGCGTTGCAGGAAATCCATCGGCTACCCCGGGTTTTTCACTCCCAGCTTGCCCCTGCGGCGATCAGCGACTCCGGGCGGCTGCGGCGGACAACGGGCGGGTACGCGCCGGCGTCGCCATACCAGCGAGCCAGCAAGGCTCGCCAGTCCTCGGCGGTTCTCGCCGCGACAAAAGCCATCTTCACGTCTTCCGCGCAGGGGTGCAACTCGCTGTAGCGAACCCCGAACTTGCGGAAGATCTGCCGGGCCTTGGCCTCGCCATGGACTTCGACAAGCAGCTGGAAATGCCGCTCGATTGCCCGGCGTTGCTCCGCGATCGAGGGCGGGGGCGGCAGAGGCTGTCCGGCAAGCACGGCCCGAACCTCGTGAAAGATGAACGGGTTGCCGATCGCTCCGCGCGCGATCGAACATCCGTCCACGCCCGTCTCGTTTAACATTCGCACGCAATCCTGGGCGGCGAACAGATCGCCGCTGCCGATGATCATGCGATCGCCGACATGACGCTTGACTCGCGTCAAAAACGACCAGTCGCTCGGCCCGACATATCGTTGCTTCACTGTTCGCCCATGCACCGTAACAGCCGTAACGCCGATTTCGAACGCGGCGTCGAGCACGACGAAGAAATTTCGCTCGCTCTCCGCGGTGGCGTCCATGCCGCGGCGCATCTTTACCGTTACGGCCACGCGTCCCGCCACCACGTCATAGACCCGCCGGATGATCTCCATGGCCCGGCCGGGCACCGACAGCAGGAAGCCCCCGCGGCACCGCCCCAGCACTTTTTTCACCGGGCAGCCGAAGTTGATGTCGACGGCATCGTAGCCAAGACCGACCAGCCGGTCCGCGGCCGCGGCGAACTGCTCCGGCTCGCTGCCCATCAACTGTCCGCCCACGGGGTGCTCGTCAGGTGCGATGGTGAGCATCCGCCGCATCTTCTTGCCGCCTATCGGAACCAGCCGATCGAGCACCACTTCATTCATCGTATACGGGCAGCCGTACTCACGCGCGAACCGCCGCATGGCCGCGTCGCTGTAGCCAGCCAGCGCCGCCTGCATGATCGGGACGTCGAGTTGTATGCCGCCGATGGATAGCACTGCTTCTGCACTCCGCAGGGCGGCCCAGGTCTTCGGGCTCAGACCTGCGATTTCAAGCGCCTGGCGCATGCCTTTGCTTGGGGGAATTCAGCGGGGCGATCGAGGTCCAGGCTTGGGCTCGCTGATGGTCACGCGTCACCCGCGCCGCGGCTTCCAGTCCGTAGGGAACCGCCCATGTTACGTTTTGTGCTTTTTGTCCGGCTGTTTGCCGCCCTCACCGCTCTTGGCCTCCTTGAGGCCCACGCCTTGGCTCACGAACTCGACGATCCGCTTCTTGACCTCCGACCCGTAGGGTGCGATGAGCATGCCCGTGCCGTGTTGGGCGCGGGCTCCGGGGTACTCCACGCCCTGGGCCACATCGCCGGATGCCTTGATCAGCTTCTTGACCGCCTCATGCTCGGTCTTGGGCGACAACAGCAGAATCGCCCGCTTGCCGCACTTCTTAATGTGAGCGATCGAGTCCACGCCGAAGTAGTCCGTGCCCGGCGACAGGCACACGATCGCCTTGACCGCCGGGTCGCGGCTGCCGTAGTCCAGCGAGATGCTGCAACCGATGCTGGCGCCGATCATGGCAATCTTGTTGACGTCGCACTCCGGCTTCGATGAAAGCCATTTCTTCGCCGCCTCGGTGTCCTTCCAGGCCTCCTTGAACAGCGACGGGTCCTGGTCCTTGTACATTTTCTGAAGGTTCTTGTCCGCCGGCTCGGTGCTGCCACCGTTGCCGCGGATGTCGTACGCCAACACGGCGAAGCCAGCATCGCTCAGTTTCGGCACGAGCGGCTCCCAGCTCGTCCGATCGGCGGGGTACATGTGGATGAGGATCGCCACCGGGGCCTTCTCCCCGGGCTTGACGGCGGGCGTGTAATAATCGGCGGCGATCTTGACACCATCCGAGGTTTCGAATTTCACCACCTGCTTTTCGCCGCCGGACCTGGCTTCATCCGACTTCGGTTGCTTCGGCGGTTCCTGTTTCGGTGGTTGCGGCCGGCTCGTCTGGCCCACAGCCAGGGAAACACTCACCAGCACGATTACAGCCGTTATCAAGTTTCGCATCATGGCAACGTCTCCGAATGAAAACAGACTGCCGCGAATTCCCGCGGCGCGGTCCACCAATACCTCCGGGGGCCGCAGACCTTTGCCTGCGGCCCCCGCCCTGAATGGTATCCGCGCCTCGCCGATTCGGCCAATCGAGGAGCGCTGCGTCTACTGGATCTTGCACGGCCCGATTTGCCTGTTGCTGCCGCTGGTGTCCAGGTACCACACGTTGACCCAGAACGGCGACTGGAAAGCCTTCAGCGGTTCTCCATTTCGGATAAACTCGCCACGGAAGTTGATGTTGGTCCAAAAGTTCCCTGTGTAGGCCATCTCCACCCGCACCGGAGGCCAAAGCGATGGATTTTGCGGGGCCGGTATCGCGCCGGGAAAGCCCCTGATATCCATGTAGTATTGCCCACCTGGGCTTTGGTTCACCACGAATTCAATCTTGCCGCAGTCCAATGGCCCGAGCGGCCCGGGAATCATACCGCTCCCGCGTCGCCGGTATGGTGTCGGAGGCACAACGGCTGCGCCGGTCCAACCACCGCCACCGCCACCGCCGCCGCGTGGGCCCACACCAGCACCACCGCCGCCTCCGGCACTCGCGCCGGCAGCGATGAGCGCGGCCCGCAAGCCGGCAAGAGCAGGGCTCAAGCCGGGGGGCGGTCCCCAGGGCAGCACCACACCTCGCCCGGTGGGCCGCCACCCGCCCCCACCTCCGACTGGAACGCCCCCTCCGA
The DNA here is from genome assembly GCA_035542775.1 of Phycisphaerae bacterium. Lineage (GTDB taxonomy): Bacteria > Planctomycetota > Phycisphaerae > UBA1845 > UTPLA1 > DATKKX01. The sequence goes on from DATKKX010000090.1 coordinate 28,740, forward strand.
CCGGCACTAACCCGAACCCCCCACCTGGCAGAAATCCCCAACCAAAACCTTTGAGCCCGCCGATTGGCGGTACCGGCCTGGGAGGGAACCACCTCGGGGGCTGCTGGCCGGTCGGATCCGGGTGCGTAGCAGGGTTGTTGCCGACGTACGTGTAGCCATTGCCGAGGTTCGCGGCATCGCCCCAGATGCCGATCGTATCACGGCTCGTGAAGCGTCCGGCGGCCGGGTCCAGATACCGAGTGCGGTAGTAATAAAAGCCGGTTTCAGCATCATATTCCCGGCCCGTGAACAGACACGTGTTGTCAATCAGAGATTGCGGAATCAAAACTCCGCCGCCGTCCATGATCTCCGGTTCGCCGTAGTCGCCGTACTCATAGCGCTCGACCACCGCGCCGGCAGGATCGGTCACGGCCATGGCGCTGTTCAGATCGTCACCGTGGAAGTAGTAGTCGATGCCGCCCCGCTCCATCGTTATGACTTCGTCGACGTGTGGGCCGCAGACGTATGTAGCCAGCGTGCCGCCCAGCGCGTCCTGCTCCTCGATCACCAATTCGCCGAGGTAGTGGTATCGTGTCTCGACGGGGCTGCCGTCCGCATCAACCACCTTGCCGATGCGGCGGCCCAGCGGATCGTACGAATACAGATGGCGCAGGCCTTTCTGTATGCTGTAATACTCGACCATCTGGTTGTGGTAATCATACGTGATGAGAACCTCTGGACTCGGCGTCGGCCCGCCAAGGAGAACGTCGATAAACGGCTGCACGTCCAGCCCGTTCACCAGACCGTCTCTGTTCAGATCCACGACGCAGGCAGCCGAGCCGCCGGCAAGCAGCGTTCCGACAAACGGGCCAACGTCCGTGAGATTGACTTGAAAATCGCCGTTGGCATCGCCTCGCAGGCACTCTGAAAGCATGATCAGGTTGCCGTTCGCGTCGTACTGGTGGTAGTCGAAGCCCGTCCCGGTGTACTGGTTCATCTGATCATCCGCCGGCTCCGGCGTCGTGGGATCCATGAAATACGCATCTATCTCCGGCGGATTGATCACCGACACCCGGTTGCCGACGCCGTCGAGCTCGTAATCCGTGTGACGGGTCTCAGTGCCGTCAGGCGCCGTCACCACGGTCTGCCGCAGCCGGTAGCGGGCATCATAGCCGTACTGGTGGGCCAGCCCGGGCCCGCCCGCGCGCATGTCCTGTCGCCTGGTCTTGCTGTCCGTCCGGTTCCAGGTGAACGCACGGTCGTCAATGACGCTTCCGTCCCCAACGCGCGTATGGCGCTTCTCCACCATCTGCTTGACGCCGAAGTCACCCGGCGGGTTGGGCAGGATTCCGTCATAGGTGTAATCCGTCCGAGTGCCGTTGCCGAGGTCCACGCGCTCCACTCGATCGGGACCGATATAGCTGTACGCAGCCAGCAAGCCGCTGGCGTCGCTGATCGTGCTGACCCGTTCCAGGCCGTCGTATGTGCGGGTCACCTCCCGCCCGCCCGGATACGTGCAACTGAGTAAGTTGCCCACGCCGTCATATACGGTCGCGACTGTCTGCCCGTTGATCGTCTCCGCGGTGATGTCGGACAACGAGTCGTGGCTTTGCGTCACCGTCGAGTCATTGTCGGCGGCGCTGACCAGTCTCGACAGCCCGTCGTACTGGTAGATCTCGAATGTCGTGTCGCCCGAGACGCCCGGCGCCGGCGTGATGGTTCGCTCCGTCGGCCGGTTGCAGACATCGAAGAAGGACTGCACTTGGCTTCCATTGTTGTCCCATTTCTTCTTGCCATTGTCGTTGACGTCGTACTCGGTGGCTTCTTCCGTGCCGTCGGCGTACTGTTGTCGAATCAGCCGATTGAGCGGATCGTACGAGTAGGTCATTTCATTGCCGTTGTCGTCGCACTGGCCGGTCAGCCGCGACGAGTCATCCCAGGTTTGCAGCAGAACGATATCCGCGCCGTCCCCGTCCGGCCCGTCGCCGTCCATGTCGTATGTGGAGTTGTACCGCCGCTCGCACCCGTCATAACTGTAGCGGCTGCCCCTTGAGGACCCGTCGGTGGCCAGCGTCACGTTGTCGCGCGAGTCGTAGCCAGCCTCAGTGCTGGTGCCCACGCAGTTGGTGCTGCCGATCCGACGATCAAGCCCGTCGTACGTGTAGCGGACATAGTAGCTGACATCCGGCTCGCCGAGATCGGACCTCTCGGTCGATGTGACGAAGGTCTGGTTGGAGTTCTCATCATAGGTCAGGCTGACCATGTTCCCCTTGGCGTCCGTCGTCGTGGACAGCCTGTTGGCGGTGTCGTAGGTCATCAGCGTGGCGTGTCCGTTGTCATTGGTCACGCTAAGGACCTGGGAGTTGTCGCTGTACATGGTGACGGTTGTCACCCAGCCATCGCCAATCGGAAGCTGTGTCGCGGGATTGAAGAACGCAGCCTCTCCCATGGTGAGGCGATCCATCTCGTCGTAAGTGAAGCTGGTCTCGGACAGGCGGACATTGCCCGCGCTGCCCGGCAGGTCCACAAGCTCTCCGTCCATGCGAACCAATACGCGATTCCCGTTTTCGTCGTAATGTTGCGTTGTGGCGTTGCCCATCGCATCGCTCTGCCAGCGGAGCCGGTTGTAGCCGTCGTGGTCGAACACCGTGATCCGCGGCTCTTCTTCCAGCCCCTGGCTGGTTCGTTTGTTATTGCCATTTCCGTCGTAGTCGAACTGCGTGGTTGAGTGCCCGGCGAAGCCCGGGCTGCGAACCGTGCGGAAGACCAGGTCGCGCTCGTCGTACTGCGTCTGGACAGTGTTGAACGGATCGTGCCCATTGGTCGCCTCGCCGTAGCGCATCTGCGTGCAGTTATGGTTGGCGTCATACCCGTACTCGGTTCGAATGAAACGCGTCAGGTCTACCTCGTGCTGGCTCCAGAGCAGGTAGTTCAACACGTCGTAGCCGTAGACCGTGGTGAAGTACGTGTTGGGCTGGATGACGCCGGCCTCATCCCGGTTCTGCACGTCGACCTGGACGATGTTGTCGTCCGCATCGTAGATGTACCGTCGCTCATAGCGGATCCCGCTTCCTGGAGTGACCTCGCGGGACAGGTCCTGAACAACCTGGTTGAGCTGGTTCACGTTGTAAAGAGTGTCGTTGCCGCGGGCGTCCACCTGCCGGATGACATTGCCCACCAGGTCGTATTCGTAGGTCGTGGTCAGCGCGAAACCGCCAGCGTCGGTGATGGTCTGGTGCAGATAGCCCATCTGCGGTCCGACGTCGTAATACGAATTCTCATCGCGCCGGCGATAGCCGCTGCCATTGTCCGGCCACATGTGGGCGGTCGTCTGGCCGAAGGCGTTGTACTCCCAGTCTTCCATGGCAGTCGGCACGGGATGCGTGGTATGCAGGCGGTTCCCGAAGCCGTCGTAGAAATGAAGCGTCTGGTGCCCACGGAAATCCACGTGACGCGTGACGAAGCTGCCGCAGCAGCCGCCGAAGCCGTTCTGATACTCGAATGACTCGCAGAGGATGCCCTGGTCGCCGCCCAGCGGACCCGGTAACCGGCAATGCTGAAGCAGATTTCCCTGCGCTCGTCGGTCAGGATTGGCCACGTCATACGTGTACGTTTCCTCGTTCCCGTTCGGATAAACGGTCCTGGTGACGAGGGAGTCGCCGTTGTACTCATGCCGCGTTTCGAAATAGGTCGGATCGTCGGCCCGCAACTTTCCCGTCGGCCGATTGACGACGTCCGAAGTGTACCCGTCCGGATTCGGCGCCCGGCCGGTGTACTCCCGGGCGATGACCGGGCGGTTCCCAGCGTCGTAGAAGAACTCCTTCACGTCGCCGACGCGGTCGTTCACAATCGCCTTGACCACGGCGTAGTTGTTGCCGGGTTGCGGCGTCTGGGCCACGTAGAAAATGTCAACCGTGTCGCCCGGGCTGCCCCAGATCTGCCGCACGATGTGGTCGTAATGGATCGCAGCCGGATTAAGCGTGTAACGCGGGTCACCCGCCCCGATGGTGTGGGCATAGACGTTCTGCAGGTAGACCTGGCCTTTGGGATCAGTCACCGTCAACAAGTCGTGATTTAGGTTGGGGTCGGCGAAGTTCTTTGTGTACGTGTACGTGGTGGTCTTGCCCAGCGGAAAGTCGTTGCCGGTGGGTGTGCCTGTCACGGCCGGCGTGGTGGCGGACTTGAGATCCCCAACAGAACCGCCGGGCTCCGCAGCACCGTAGTAGGCGTACCTGACTTGCCGGCCCGAAAAATCGGTCACGGATTCGATCAAGCCCGACGCGTTGTAGGCGATGGTATAGGGGCGAGCCAGAGAATCGATGACCATGTTCAGCCGCCCGCTGCCGTCATAGAGGAACTGCATAGCGTTCTGGTTGCGGTCGACGATGCTGGTTACCTTGCCCTGGATCATTGAGCCGTCCAACGGATGGAAGTTCCACCGACCCGTGTCGGGGAAGGTGAGGGTGTAGGACAGGTCCGGGTTCTGACGCAGGTCGCGGAAGAACTCGGGGCACGTCCACTGATCGATACCGTTCCAGAGGTAAGTATCCGCGCGGGTGTTGCCGTCGTGCAGGACGAGGTTTGGAGAGGCGGAGGTCAGGTAAATGTTGTAGGAGAAGTCCCAGCCGTAACCCAGCGCCGTGGTCGGGCCGAGCCGCGAGCGGTACTTGCGGGCCCAGGTGAAATCGAGACCGCGCCCGGGCACGCGAAGGTCCACCACCGCTTCATAGTGTTCCCCGGAGAAGAGATAGTTCGAGTTCGTGCTGGTCTTCATCGAAGGAGTCTTGGTGGCCGGCGCAGTCACCGGCAGCGGGTCGTCCGGTCCGGGAGGGGGTGCCGGTTTTCCGCCCGCAAAGGGTCTGTTGGAGACGACCGAGTGCGTCGAGTCGGACCGGAACGCGTAGCCACTGCCGGACGGGCTAGCCGTTGGGTTCGATTCCGTTCCGGGTTCGGGGCCGGCTTGGGCCTGAGCTACCGCAATTCCCAAGAGCAACAGGGCGAAAACAACGATATTGGCTTGGTGTCTCCCAGACATGGTTTGACCTCCATCAGAGTGGAACCTGACGTCGCAAGCATCATGGCCTCGCTCACTGGCCGGGGCGCTGTGCCCGGCCGGTATGGAAGAGTGAACTGACTAAACGACTATGCGAACAGCGTTGATCGCCGAACCTGATTGCTTCCACAAATGTGACGCAGACCGAGCCACCCATGGCCACTGGCCAGCGCTCTGCAGAACCACGTCGGCCGTGGAAAAGCTTTCCTGATGGTCGTGAGGAATCGACAGCAGCGAGGGAATCGCGGTGACCGGCCTGATCAGCATCCAGGCGAATCTGACCAGGTGGGCTAGACCGCTTTGTCGCGGAAG
>DATKKX010000091.1:0-5904 GCA_035542775.1 Phycisphaerae bacterium
CGAGGTTAGGGCCGCTATCGCCGGCAATCAGATCGGTCGGGCACAGGGCATCGCCGCGCAGCGGGCCGTCGCGGCGTTGAGCGATCTGGCTGTTGCCCAGCTGGCGGCCGGCAGGCTGGAAGATGCGATCACGCAAATGGAGCAGGTTCTGCGCTTTCAGCCCGCGAGTCAGCACGCGTTCCACAACTTCGCGGCGATCCTGCTGGCCCACGGCCTGCTGCGCGGAACGGCCCTGGAAAATCTGCAAAATCACCTGGCGCGGTGCTGGAACAGCCAGAGGTGGGCGCGGGACTATCAGAACGTGCTGTGTGCGCCGCGGTTCCTGAACCTGGAATTCGTCAGCGGCAAGTGCAACCTCAGGTGCCGGATGTGCGTCGGCGGGCATGGAAAATCGGCGCCTGGCCAACTTGAGTACATGTCGTGTGAGGAATTCGACAGAATGTTGGCCGCCGTGCCGACTGTGTCCGGCCTGACGCTCAGCTCAGGTGACAGCGAGCCTCTGTTGCACCCGCAGTTCGAGCAGATCATAGAAGTGGCCGAGCGGCACCACGTTTTTCTGAATGTCTACACAAATGGGCACCCGCTCAACGCGCGGAAGGCGCGGAAGATCGTCCAGTCGGGCGTCGTCAGCATGGTGAACTTCTCGCTCGACGCGGCGACGCCCGAGACGTACCGCCGGATCCGCGGTGAAGATTTCAACCGCGTGATTCAGAAGATCGAGATGCTTTGCTCCATGATAAAGGAGGCTGGGGCCGAACAGCCGCTGGTGTCGTTCTCGTTTGTGGCGATGGCCGACAACATTGCGGAGCTGCCGGCTTTTGTCGGCCTGGCCCATCGCCTCGGCGCAGGGCGCGTATACGTCGAGCAATTGATCGGCTGGAACGAGGCCGACAGTGTCAACCGGCCCGCAACAGACCATCCGCAGTGTTCCGAGTTGGTGCGCGAGGCGACCGAATGTGCGGCACAGCTCGGTGTTCGGCTGGAATTGCCAGGACGACTGCGCGTCGGGCGGGAGCCGGAGACGGCCTCCCCTGCGCCGACATCAGCGGCGTTGGAATCCGCTGCGCGGTCCACCCGGCTGATGCATCACTGCGGATGGCTGAACGGCGTGTGGGTCCAACGGGACGGGCGGTTCGATCCGTGCTGCCTCATTCATGGCGTCGCCGACCTGGGTAACGTGAAGGACGGGCCGATTCTCAAGAACCGCAAGTACGCGGGGGTAAAGGGGCTGTTGCTGGACGGTAGCGTTTTTGCTGAGTGCGCGGACCAGCGGGCCTGCCAATTCGTTCAACAGCAGAAGGCTGCCGGTATTCCGCTGCGGGTAATTCCCAAGGAGCAGCTGGACGGCCTTGGCTGCCGGACGCATGAGCGGACGCCGCCGGGCGCGGCATCACAAGCGGACGAGGCTGCGGAGGTGCTGCTGGCCGTTGCCGAAGGCGTCGCACGCGAATAGGAAGGACACGCCGGGCGCGGTGGTGAATGCCGGGCCCCGGGGGCATTTCCTCTATCAGGTCGAAGAGCGGTTCTACGCGATCCGCGTCCAGTCGGATAGGTCCGCATCGCTGCGGAACGGCAAGTCGTTGGTATCGAGGCGGGCGAGCTCCAACGGTATCGAGAGGGTATCGTTCACCGCGACGCGGGTGGTAAGCCCCAGCTTGCAACCCTTTGCGGACAACAGTTTGAGAGTGGTCGCGTCGTAGCTGCCGTAGGGATAGCACATGGTCCAATCCGCCGGCGCATGGCCGTACACCTTGGCCAGGAAAGAGAGCGTCCGACGGATCTCCTCGGCCTGCTCCTCTCGCGGGAGGTGTTCGAGCCATCGATGCGTCCAACCGTGTCCGCCGATCTCCATCCCCTCCGCGACCATCTGTCGCAGTTGGGCCACGTCCAGGTACAGCTCGTCGGCGAAGCTCCGTTCGTCCCATGATACGTTGGCGGCGAATAGCGCGGCGATGATCTCGGTGCGTACGTGTTCCGGCAGCCCGTGTTGCAGCAGACGCTTAAGGAAAACGACTTCCGGCGGGTCGAAACGGCTCTGGCCGGAGTATTTCGAGCGCAGCGTTTGCTCGTCGGGGATCTCCCAGTCGGATCGGTACGCCGCCAGCAATCGGAAGGCGTCGGCAATCAGGCGATTTATGTCGTCAGCGCAGGCCAGGATGAACTGCAACTTGTGGACATCGAGGAGCCGTCGCTCCTCGACGACCTGGGCAGGCGGGTAGAAGCTGCCGGTGATCCCGCGCTGCAGCAGACGCGGCAAGACGGTCTGATAGTGGTCGGTGAAGCCGTCGTCGAAGGTGAGGAGGCAAGCGCGGGCCGGTAATTGCCCCTCCCCACGTACCGCGGCCACTACTTGTCGCAGGGTGCATGTGATGTAGTGCTTCTGGACGTAATCGAGCTGTCCGTCGAACTTCTCGGTGGTCAGGCCCTTGATGCGCGGGTAGGGCGTCCGCGGCAGGTCGCGCACGTAGTGATACATGATGATGGTGAGCACTGCCTTATCCTCCGGCGTGAAGCAGCCGGGCTCAGTTGGGGCGGTCCATGTCTCCGTCCGACTTGGTGATGTAGAAATCGCCGCTTGCGAGCAGGGGACCGACTTTGGCCCGCAGTCTTTCGCCGAGCAGAAAGGCTCCCTGCATCCGGAACGTGCCGCCCTCCAACGGCTGCAAGCGGGATGGCAATAGAGGTACATCGGTGTTTCCGGCAGAGCACCGAAAGCCGTTTGCCTCAAGCGGCTGGGCGGCGCGGGGCAGAGTGCAATAGAAATCGGCGAACGTCACGCCGTGCAGCCTTCCAACCGAGGCCAAAGACTCGGCGAGCGGGCCAGCAGCGTCGGGCGAGGCGAGGAATTCGACTATTCGCAGGACTTTTTCGTCGCGGTCCTTGACCTGCTCAAGGCGGGCGACGGCGAAGCCCTCGATCCCGTTGGCCTTCGCGTCACGGGCCACGCGGAACAGGTACTGAAACCGGGGATGATTCACATACCGCCAGTTCAAGTACGCAGCGTTCCGGTTAGTGCCGATCAAATGCGGCGCGAACAGGCTGGTCCAGGCTACGTCCCAGGCTCTGTCGAAGCGAGTGGTCCAATCGACCACCTCTATTGGAGAGTTCCGGGCTGCTTGTTCGGGAGCCCGGACAAGGCAGTGCTCGCATTGAGCTCGGATGACGTTTTCATCCGAAAACGCGCCGGTTGCCGCGATCAGGCGGGCGGCGCGGTCGACGTCGAAGACGCCCAGCCAGCGCGGCATGTCTTCCAGAATCTCATATCGCAGCCGGCGGTAGATCTGCTTGACCTGATCGTTGATCCCAAGGACAAAGATGGACTCGAAGCCGAAGCCGGGCAGAGCATCCAACAACTTCAGGCCTACCCCTAGAGTGCGGACCTCGGGAATACTGAGCAGGATGGCCATCCATGCTGCGGGAATGACTTCGCCGCGAATGCAGCACTCGCCGCAGATCAGGCCCAGCATGCCGACGATTCGGTCGTCGTCTTTCGCCAGCAGGACGGTTGGTCCTTCAAAGGTGCCCGAACGACACCGGCGGGGATCATGCTGCCAGCGAAGCAGCGGCTCGTCGCGTGCGAGGATGTGCCCGCGTCGCCAGTATTCATCGATGAAGTGCCGCAACTGACCGACTTCGTCGTTGCGACAGGGGACGACGCGGATGTCGTGATGGGCCATCGTTAGCAGCGATGCCGTGGTGATCGGAACATTCTGCGGCCGGGCTATCGACCGGGCGCGGCCGGAGCCTCTTCCTCCTGGGGATCCGGCGGGTCTGCTTCGAGGGCTAACGCCCCAACCGGCAACGGGGCCGGGCGACTCTCCGGCTTGGCGACATAATGACGCATGCTGCTGTGGTATCGGCCGTAGCCGAAATAGACGACCATGCCGATGGCCAGCCAGACGCCGAGACGCAACCAGTTCTGCCAGGGCAGCGAGAACATCAGCAGCACGCACAACAGGATGCCCATGATGGGCACGAACGGGACCAGCGGAGCGCGGAACGGCCGCTCGGCGTCAGGGTGCGTCTTGCGCATGATCAGCACGGCGGCGCATACGATCGTGAAGGCCAGCAGCGTGCCGATGTTGACCAGCTCGGCCAGGACGCGGAGCGGCAACAGAGCCGCCATCATGGCCACGAAACAGCCGGTGAGCATGGTTGATTTCCAGGGGGTGCGGAAGCGGGGGTGGATGTCGCCGAAGAAGCTGGGGGGCAGGAGCTTGTCCCGGGCCATGGCCAGCAGGACGCGGGGCTGGCTGAGCATCAGCACCAGAAGCACTGATGTGATGCCGGTGATAGCGCCGACGGCGATGATGCCCTGGGCCCATTTCAGTCCGACCTGCTCGAATGCCTTAGCGACCGGGGCGTCGATGTCGAGCTGGTTGTACTTGACCATGCCGGTGAGGACCGCCGCGACGGCGCCGTACAAGACCGTGCAGATCAGGAGCGAGGCGATAATGCCGATCGGTACGTCACGGCGGGGGTTGCGGGCTTCCTCCGCGTGCGTGGAGACCGAGTCGAAGCCGATGTAGGCGAAGAAGATCACCGCCGCACCGGCCATCATGCCGAGCGGCTCACCGCCGGCGCCCTTCATTCCCATTATGGTCTTCCCGAAGAAGCTCATGCCGGTGTAGCCGTAGGGGGCGAACGGCTTCCAGTTCTCGGGGTTGATGTAGAACGAGCCGACGACGATGACGAATATGACGATGATGACCTTGGTGATGACCATTGCCGCGTTGAAGGTGGCGCTTTCGCGGATGCCCTTCACCAGGATGGCGGTGATGACGCCGGCGATGAGGATAGCCACCAGATCACAGATCTTGCCGGTGCCGACGAGCGCCCCGCTGACAGGGTCGAAGTCAAAGGGGGCGTTTCGCAAGGCGTCGGGCAAGCCGACGTGCCAGATACTGAGCAGATTCTGGAAATACTGCGACCACCCGTGGGCGACGGTGGCCGACGCGACGCCGTATTCGAGGACGAGGTCCCAGCCGATGATCCAGGCAAACAACTCGCCGAGGGTCGCGTAGGCGTAAGTGTAGGCCGAGCCTGCCACCGGGATCAGCGAGGCAAACTCCGCATAGCACAGGGCCGCGAAGATGCAGGCCAGTCCTGAGAGGGCGAAGGACAGGATCAGCGCCGGGCCCGATTTGTCATGGGCGGCGGCACCGGTCAGCACGAAGATGCCCGTGCCGATGATGCAGCCGACGCCCAGGCTGGTCAGCTGGACGGGCCCGAGGATCCTTCGCAGGCGGTTTTCGCCGTGCAGTTCTTCCAGAAGTACGTGCAACGGTTTCTTAGCGAAGAGTTGACTCATAGCGCCGATTATGGGCTTTCAAGACAGCAAAGGCAAGTGAAACGGCCGGCTCGCCGCGGGTGATCGAAGGGCGGTGAGGTGGGCGTTTCGGGAATGCGACGCCGGGAGGGTTTTGCCTCTTCCGTCCGGGCGGTCGAACAGGCACAATGGCGGCCCGTTCGTCGGGCGGACCCGGTGGTCGCGGGCGCCCGGCGCGACGGTGTCCGGTGGACAACCTGTCCGAGTGGACCTTCATGCTTCGAGGCATCTTTCGGACCAAGAATCTGGATGAAATCCTGGCTGCGGCGGAGGCACCGCAACACGCCCTGCGCCGGTCGCTCGGCCCGCTGCATGTGACGCTGCTGGGCATCGGGGCAATCATCGGTGCGGGCATTTTTGCCACGATCGGCACAGCAGCGGCGGGCGACGGGGTCCGGCCGGGGGCGGGACCATCGCTGATGCTGTCGTTCGTCATCACGGCGGTGGTTTGTGCCTTTACCGCCCTGTGCTATGCCGAGTTCGCTTCCATGGTGCCGATTTCCGGCTCGGCGTACACCTACTCGTACGCCACGCTGGGGGAGTTGGTGGCCTGGATCATCGGGTGGGACCTCATT